>JAUVYH010000063.1 GCA_030603165.1 Fidelibacterota bacterium | reverse complement strand
AAGTGGTATTCTATCTTAACTTCAAAAATCAACAATCGGTGTTCCTTGTTCTGAGATCAAAAGAAGCTGAAGATGACCAACAAAAAGCAAAAAATAAAAATCAGCGAGGGTAGAAAGATAAACCCTTTTAGCCATCGCTTCATTCGAGTTATCACTCATTCCCCTCGAGATGTCTTTGACACAAGCCCCAGCTTGGGAATGTTAGAGAAGAATGAAATCAAAAATCCCACTTCAGTCCTAACGTCGGCATTAGCTGAATTTTATCACCTGCTGAAAAGATAAAATTCCGACTGATCTCTACTTCGCCCCCAATTGACAGGTGATCTGTCAGATTCACCCATAACTGGGGTTCGGTCATAAACACGATCTGGGAATCCGTCCCGTCCTCATCACCATCGAAATCATCGAAATTATTCTGTCTCCAGATATCAAGAAATCCGGTAAAAGTAATTTTATCATTCAAAAAGGATTTATACCACACAAAGGTCAACTGGAAATTAGCGCCCTGTTTTTCAGCTTTGCGGTATAGCACATCGGTGGCAATAGTGACAAACTTCAGGTCGATAGGATAGCTTACACCGGCTAACCAAACACTGCCGAAACCGATAGATGTATTCAATCCGTCATTATACTGGATCGTTGCCGATAATTTTTGTAAAGCCCCGGCATTTTTCAAAAACGGCAGGTTGATGTAGCGGGCAATTTCCCAGTACGTCATGGACGCGCTTTCTTTGCCGGCTCCGTCATTATAATCGATATCTACAAACCAGAAGGTAGCGCCAAACTTATCGGGCTTGAACATTTCAAGAGTTGAAGTAACATAGCTGCGATCTTCGCCAAAATCATAATGCACTTGCAAATTCTGACCAAAAGCGCTCAAACTCAAAAACAGTGAAACCCAAAACCAGTATTTAATCACAATTCAATCCTTTCATTTTTAAACGGGTGTTAATTTACAGATAAAATTCAAAACCTCTATCAAGAATACGTTTTTTTTATTCTCCATAAAACTTGTATATTCGGTTTGGATACGACACTAATAAATAATGAAGGAGTCAACAATGTCCAATGGTTCACATCGCAAATAGAACAATTTCTGGATCGGGCTGGCGCTGGTCATTCTCGGCGTCATTTTTCTAAGCGATACATTCCATATTATCCGTTTCGGTCGCCTGATATCCAGCTGGTGGCCCCTGATACTGATTATTGTCGGCATTACGAAATTAAGCGGCAAAGATTCAAAAGGTGGCTGGATACTTATAATTGTGGGAATAATTTTACAACTAACGACGCTGCATATCGTCGGCTGGCACTTTATCGGACGGCTCTGGCCTGTGATCCTGATCATCATCGGAGTAGGAATTCTCCTCAAGCAATCTTATTCCCGGGGTAGCTGTTCTAGGGACTTTACGGAAAGTACAGAAGACACGCTCGAATTCGACGCTATCTTTAGCGGAACTGAAAAACAGATCACATCCCAAAAATTCCGCGGCGGTGAAATCAGCGCCATTTTCGGCAATATAAAACTTGATCTGAGAAGTGCCAAAATAGTCCCGGAGGGGTGTACTCTGACCGCCGATTCCATATTCGGATCGATAGAGATATATATATCACCCGATGTCACGGTGAATCTGCAAGGTTCGCAAATCCTCGGCAGCTTCGACAATCGCACTAACAGTGTGGGGGGCGGTCCAACTATGACCATAAAGGGCAACGCTATTTTCGGGAAGATTCGCATTTCGAATTGATCTATTCATACACCTGTCAGGTTTATTAGATTTTTCTTTTTCAGATAGAATTAATTGATAAAACCTGACAGGTGTAGCAGTGGAAAATACCTTGAAAAGGTGGAGTCAATGTTTCGATATAATTCAGAGGTTTTTTCTCCACCTTTTCAAGGTGCGTTTATTCAAGATCTTATGTTGACGTCAACGCGAGAGCATAGAAACCAGTTAAAAAATCGGGATAAAGAGTCTGGCAGATAATTTTTTAGTTGTAAGTATTAAGATTATTTATTAGAATGAAATGTCATGACGGCGTATGCAACTTATAAGACGGTATTACCAGGTTATCCGGGAACAAAGCAAAGAAATATTGGGAACTCGCTTATGGAACAGTTCAGTAATCCGGCCTTGAATATCGGATTATATGGGATTAAAAATGTGCAAATAGAGACATCAATTTAGGATGAATTGTGCAGTATAATCATTATGTTAGCGTCTAAAGAAACTGAAACAACCACATTTTGAGATATTAAGATGGATAAATTTAGTAAAGTGGATAGAACAGTTGTTAATAAAGTTAAAATTTCAGAAGCAAAAAATGATTTTCAATTTTGGCAAAGTCAACCTATTGAATTTCGATTAGAGACCTTAGAAAATATAAGAGAAGAATATCACGGGTGGAGATATGGCTTTCAACAAAGATTTCAGAGAATTTATTCAATTATTAAACGATCATGAAGTACTCTACCTTGTCATAGATGGTTATGCAGTAGCATTTCATGGTTATCCTCGATATACAAAAGATATAGATTTATGGATTTGGTTAGATAAAGGAAATGCGGAGAAGTTATTAAATGTATTGGATGATTTTGGTTTTGGTTCACTTGATTTAAAGGTTGAAGATTTTATATCTCCGGAGCAAGTGATCCAATTGGGGTATCCACCCAATCGAATTGATATATTAACAGATCTAACAGGAGTTGATTTTAAACAATGTTATTCATCAAGAGTTGAGTTTAGTATAGAGGGTACAAAAATAAATTTTATAGATTTGGGAAATCTTAAAAAGACTAAGAAAGCTACCGGACGTCATCAGGATTTAGCAGATTTAGAGAATTTAGAATGAACTACCCCGCCGTAAGCATCGGGGAATTCTTCGCTTCTACGCTACGGAAACAAATCTCATTACTCCAAATCCCTATACCCATATATCCCTATTCCCCTATACCCATAACCGAGGCATTACCAGGCGCCTGATCTATTTGACATTATAAGGAATTTGACAATAAATGAAAAAAGATTATGATTTCATAGCAAAGATATATGACCCTGTTCTTTACTTAGCTCTTAAACCGATAAGAATCGCTGTAATGAATGAGATCATAAAATACAAAGAGAAAACAATTTTGGATTTGTGTTGTGGAACCGGTAATCAGCTTAAATTGCTATCAAAAAACGGTTTCAAAAACCTTCATTGTCTCGATATGTCCAATTCAATGTTGAAAATAGTGAAAAAAAATGATTGCCCGATAAAAACGTATAATGAAGATGCAACCCAAACAAGTTTTGAAAATGAATCATTCGACATAGTAATTATGAGTTTTGCGATACACGAAAAAGATCGGAACACTCAGGAAAAAATCATAAATGAAGCCTTTAGACTTATAAAAAAAGATGGCTTTTTGCTTGTCGTTGATTACGTTTTTGATAATAAAACGACTATATTCAACAAAATAGTAATTAGTATAATTGAAAAAATAGCCGGAGAAGAGCACTATACTAATTTTAAAAACTATATCCGGAACAATGGGTTATCAAGTTTAGTAAAAAAAGATGGATTTAAACTTATAAGAAATAATAGAAATTTATTTAACGGTGTTACCATATCAATTTATCAACCCAATATCTTCCATTCATTAATTCGGGAGCTACACTCGGGAGTGATACAATGAATATAGTGGTTTTAGATGGATACCCTGTAAATCCCGGTGACCTGAGCTGGACGGAATTGGAAAAACTGGGAATTTGCAAAATCTTCGACCGAACCAGGGCAGATCAAGTCGTTGAGCGAGCAATAGACGCTGACATTCTTCTAACAAATAAAGTCGAAGTTACCGAAAAAACCCTAAATCAATTATCCAAATTGAAATATATCGGCGTCATGGCGACGGGCTTTAATATCGTGAATACTGAAGCAGCCGCAAATAGAGGAATACCGGTGACCAATGTTCCCGCATACAGCACTCTTTCAGTCGCCCAAACCGCTTTCGCTCACATTCTCAATCTCACGCATCACGTAGGCGAGCACTCAGCTTCGGTAAGAAACGGTGAATGGTCGAAATCTCCGGATTTCTCCTACCGGCATTTTCCGTTAGTGGAGTTACAAGATTTGACTTTAGGAATTATCGGTATGGGTCGGATCGGTCGCACACTGGCTGAAATTGCCGATAAATTTGGGACGAAAGTCATCTTTTACGATATTCGGGAATCTTACGGCTTACCTGTAAAATTCAGGAGAGTTGAACCGGAGACGCTTTTCCGGGAAAGTGACGTCATCAGCCTGCATTGTCCGCTGACTCAAGAAACAGATCAAATCGTTAACTCCGAAAAACTGTCCTGGATGAAATCTTCGGCATTTCTTATCAACACCAGCCGGGGACAGTTAATTGATGAATCCGCCCTTGCCGAAGCTCTGAACAGAGGAAGGATCGCCGGCGCCGGGCTGGATGTATTGTCGTCGGAACCGCCTCAGCCGGACAATCCCCTGCTTTCCGCAAATAATTGCTATATCACGCCTCATTTCGCCTGGGCGACTAAGGCAGCGCGGATTCGGTTATTGCAGACCGTTATTGACAATATCCATGCCTTTCTCCAAAATTCACCAATAAACGTTGTAAATAATGTGTGAACAAACTTTGCGAAATTTATCAAATAGTACTTTACGATATTTCCTTGAATCTTTCGCAAAGATAATTATCCTTACCCTCATCCCGACACATGATATATTTCGTAATGCTCAAGCGTGGGGACGGTATTTATCCATTTTATTGTCTAACTTTACTCTGTTATTTTCTATCAACATGTTACCCCAAAAAGGGATTCGAAACAAAGTGAGAACTATCAGTGACATTTGTTAAATGAACCTGTATAAAAAAACATTCAGATTGCTCCGGGATATCTATCGATTTAGCCAGATTTATGGTTTAAGAATTATTCCGAGAGTGATTTTCGGAAACAATTTGTTAAAACTGAAAATTCCCGGTCAGCGCTATGTCATTTATTCCAGAAAACGCAGTTCCGACACACCTACATTCAGGCAGATATTCATTAACCGTGAATATGATTATGACATCCCGGATTTCGAACCGAAAACCATTGTGGATATCGGCGCATACAACGGTTTCTCAGCGGTGTTTTTCGCCTGTAAATATCCCGATGCGAAAATCCTTGCCGTCGAACCCGAACAATCCAATTACGACCTTCTGATTAAAAATACAGCGCAACTTCCAAATGTAACGACAATTCGGGGTGCGATCTGGCGCCACCGGACAAATTTGAAGATCAGCAATCCCGGCGCCGACAAATGGGCGATCCAAATCGACGAGGCTTCATCTGAAGATAAAAATATCGTTAAAGCAATTACAATGGAGGATATTTTTACACAGATTCATTCACCGACAATCGACATTCTGAAAGTAGATATCGAAGGCGCCGAACGAATGCTGTTCCGCGCCGATACGGACTGGCTGAAACAGGTCAATATCCTGATCATAGAAATTCATCCTGTGGCTGGATGCAGAGACGCCGTATTTGACGCCGTTAATAAATTCCCCCACTCTGTGCAAATTAGAGGGGATACCACAATGATAAAATTCAATCATGGGAATTGAAAATGTTTTCTTCATCATTGGCTGCTATGCGGGAAATTCAAAAAAACTTACTCCCGGTGAACCGGTTACCTTTAATACATCATCCATTATAGTCCCTTATAAATCAATTTCTTGTCCCGACGCGTCGAGGGAAAAATTTGGATTCTCGACGGTAAAAAGCATACTTTAATTTTAGTGAAAAGAATATTAAAAGGGTTCACCCCGTGTAATAAATGAAAAAAAGTATAACAGACAAAAAGAAAATCAACATATTGCACGGGGTAAAGAAAATTTTAACGCAGAGGCGCGGAGGACGCATGTCTGCGTGCGCCTGCCTGTGCCGGTACGGCAGACAGGGACACGCACAGGCAGGCAGAGAATTATTAAATGTATAACAAACATGTATCCAAACCGAAACTGCCGACATATTTAAGACAAGCCCTGTAGAATAACTATCAAGGAGAGTAATCAAACCAATATGAAAAGGAAACATTAGAAAGGCTCGTTCATAAGAAGAAATAGTAATATTCAACAGGGCAAGCACTTTCTGGAGGAAATTTTCTAAAAAACTCTGCGTACTTTTGTCTCATGGAGATCCCGTTGGGACGATCTTTGCGCCTCTGCGTTTATTAAATATTTTTGTCATTTATTGGTTCCTTGTTCTGAGATCAAAAGAAGCTGAAGATGACCAACAAAAAGCAAAAAATAAAAGTCAGCGAGGATAGAAACCTAAATCCATTTAGCCCTCGCTTCGTTCGAGTTATCACTCATTCCTCTCGAAGAGATGTCTTTGACGCAAGCCCCAGCTTGGGAATGATATATTAGAATTTCATACAGAGTTTTATTATTTCTATGCTTAGTTTTATCTTAGCGGAATCATATTTTATCAGTTCACTTACCAGCTCGTGAATAAGTTCTTCCTTCTCCGTATTATAAATCTCGATATTTTGATCTATACATAGAAAAGAAAAGAGATCAACAATATCTTTATCCAATGCATTTGCAATCTTTATTAATGTTGTAACCGATGCGTTTGATTCGCCTCGCTCAACCAGCCCCAAAAACGTGGGATGTAAATCCGCCTTGAACGCCAGCTTCTCGATACTGAGATTTCTTTGCTTCCGAAAATTTCTTATTCTGTTTCCTAATTGGATTTTGATTTTTTCTATGTTATAAGTTTTCATACTGAATATGTAATTAATTTTTTAAATATTACCTATAGCGCATATAATAGATATTTCTTGACATTATCGCATATATGCGTTATTATTCTAATGAATTAAAATTCGTGCTAAAATATGGTAATAATGGCACAAACAGCGGAAATATTAAACAATCCAACATTGATTGAAATTCTTGGAAAAACTTTAAGGCAGAGGTCCCCGCCGAAATTTTCCAAGCCGACCTACTACTATTTTTCGTTGTAACAGCTATAGCGACGAAGTGTTGTGTTTCTATAAAGGTAAAAATAAAATGTTTAGAGTTTATCATTTTAATGAATAAAAAAAGGAGTAAAAATAATGTTTTGGGAATTTTTAATACAAAATAACGGTGTAATAATTTTAATTTTTACAGCAATTGTAACTGTTTCAACAGTAGTTTATGCAATTCTAACATGTAAATTAGTAGATGAAACAATAAAGATGAGAAAAGCACAAACAGAGCCTAAGATATCCATATCCATTCAACCTGCTGAACAGTCTATTAACGTTGTAGAAATGATAATTCAAAATACAGGATATGGACCTGCGTATGATGTATCATTCAAATTAAGCAAGGACTTTGAGTTAATTAAAAATAAGTACTTATCAGAAATGGGCTTTATCAAAAGGGGGATAGGATATATTGCACCTGGTCAAAAAATAAAATTTTTCCTTGCAAATATGATAGAGAATTATGAAAAAAAATCAAATATCTCTTTTAATATGAGAGTTGCATATAAAGATAAAACTAATAAAATAAAATCGCATAATTATAAAATTGATTTATCAGAATTTAAAGGAATGTTAAGGTTAGGTGAACCTCCATTACACAAAATTTCTAAAGAAATTGAGAAAATTCAGGAAGACTTACATAGTATAGTTTGTGGTTTTGATAAACTTAACGTTAATATTTATGATAGAAAAGATAGAGATGAAAAAGATAAAGAAGATAAATCAAAATTAGAAAAACTGGAAAGGGAAATGGAATCGTTAAAAAACAAATAGATAAATGAAACAGATAATTCAATAGAATAAAAAAATCAAGAGGGAAACCATGAAAGAACATTACAAATCATTAACTATGTATTTCGTGTTATTTTTCATTTTTATTTCTTGTAAGGCAATACTTGCTCAGGCGCCGGACACACTCTGGACTCGGACTTTTGGAGGTGGTGATTCTGATGAAGGATATTCAGTTCAACAGACCACCGATGGCGGTTATATTTTAACTGGTTATACTCAATCTTTTGGTTCGGGTAGTCGTGATGTCTGGCTCATACGCACAACCAGCTCCGGTGACACACTCTGGACTCGGACTTTTGGGGGAGTCATTGTTGATGAAGGATACTCAGTCCAGCAAACCACCGATGGAGGTTATATTTTGACAGGATATACTGCATCTTCTGGTTCGGGTAGTTATGATTTATTGCTTATACGCACTGATAGCTTCGGAGACGCTCTCTGGACTCGGACTTTTGGAGGTATATATTCTGATCGTGGATATTCAGTTCAGCAGACAACAGATGCCGGTTATATTTTGACGGGAGGTACTGCATCTTTTGGTTCGGGCGGGCTTGATGTTTGGCTTATCCGCACTGACAGTTCCGGCGAGACCCTCTGGACAAAGACTTTTGGAGGTAGCGGATATGATTGTGGACATTCAGTCCAGCAGACAACAGATGGTGGCTATATTCTTACGGGAATTACTGAATCTTTTGGTTCGGGTAGTAGCGATGTCTGGCTGATTCGTACTGACTGTTCCGGCGAGACCCTCTGGACAAAGACTTTTGGAGGTAGCGACTCTGATTGGGGAAAATCAGTTCAGCAGACAACAGATGGTGGTTATATTTTGATTGGAAGTACTAAATCTTTTGGTTTGGGTAGTCGTGATTTCTGGCTGATTCGCACTGATAGCTCCGGTGACATACTCTGGACGCGAACATTCGGGGGAGTCACTGCTGATGAAGGAGAATCAGTCCAGCAGACAACAGATGGCGGTTATATTTTGACGGGAGGTACTTATTCTTTTGGTTCGGGTGGGGCTGATGTCTTAATTATCCGCACTGACAGTTACGGCGATACCCTTTGGACAAGTACATTTGGAGGTAGCGGAAATGATTGTGGATATTCAGTCCAGCAGACAACAGACGGCGGTTATATTTTGACAGGAAGGACTTATTCTTTCGGCTTGGGCAATGGTGATGTCTGGCTTATAAAGTTAGGGAGTGATTCAATTAGTAATCCAAGAATAATATCCGCTACACCCGGCCACCAGCAAGTTAACCTCCGCTGGAGCCAAAATACTGAGCCCGATCTCCATAAATACAATATCTATCGGGACACCTTATCAACTGCAATAACACTAATTGACAGTTGTGTCGCTACATCTCCACCGGATACGTTTTATATCGATACAGGATTAACTAACGGTAAGATTTATTACTACCGTGTTAAAGCAGTTGATACAGCAGGAAATGAGAGTGGCTATTCTAATGAAGTAAATGCCACACCAAATGGTCCTCCAGTTTGGTCAATAATACCGGACACCTGTTTTGCAGAAGATAGTTCGTTATCGCTATCGCTAAATGATTATGTTTACGATGATAGTGATTCGGATGATTCCTTGACAATAAATATTTCAGAGGGAATAAAGATAAATTCAGATTTGAATCCAATCACACACATTTGCACTTTTTCAACATATCCAGATTCAAGTGGATTTACAGAGCAATTTATAGTAACTGCGACAGATCCTGGGGGACTATCATCTTGTGATACATTCAATGTTACAGTTTTAAATGTAAACGATACCCCAATTCTATATGAATTCCCGGATTATCTGACAAATGAAGATTATCCGTTTCCGTTTATTTTTTCAGTTACTGACCCTGATGTCGAACCAATGGGTTATGCCATATTAAAACAGCCGAGTCATGGAGTGATAACTGCAAATGTGGATACACTGGCTAATTTTACTATCAATAATCATGAAGCTGGTCCTGCTACTGGCAACTGGATGTTTGACAGTGATTTTACCCCTTTTTCAGAAGACGGAAACGAATATTCCAATTATGCCTATACTGGTTTCCAATGGAATGCTGATGGACACGGTAATGGTTCCTGTGAGGGAGTTAATCCGGGCAGTGGTAAGATTACATCATCTGCTATTATTAGTGAAAACTTGGATGTGCTTTCTGATACATCTGGAACAGCGGTTTTTCTTGATGAACTTGAGTTGACATTTTTTGAACATGTAAACCTAATTAATTCTGACAATCCCTGGAGTACGCTTGGAGAAGCCGGAGATCGCCGCTTATATAGCTATGGTATCGGTGAAATACAAGTAAATGGACAAACAAAATTGCAAGTGACAGATATAGTCCTACGATTGACAAACTACTATCCTGACCCCATTGGTCCCGGAGGAGAAAGCGGCTATGGTTTGGGAATTGGTTTTGGTATTATTGACACAGTAAATAGCGATGAATTATGGATAGCAGAATTTGATCCAAACAATACTGGACTGGTGGAATTCAATTTTGAGTCCTTTTCCCCAACAATTCAGGAGTGCTACGGAGCTTACGATGTTGTAAATATCAGTATTAAACCAGTATCCGGTAACCAGTTTATCTATACGCCGGATTTGGATTATTTCGGTCATGATGAATTCACAGCAATTGTGTTTGATGGCACAATTTATTCCAATACAGAATCTGGAAATATTAACATCACTTCTGTAGAAGATGCTCCGATTATTTCTACTATACCGGATACAAGTTTCAATGAAGATGAGCAATTAAAATTTGCCATATCATACTTTTATGATTTTGTATATGATCCGGATAATGCCGATAGTACTCTTACATGGTCGTTTTCCGATACAGACTATGTATATGTTACAATGGATGAAGATTCCGTTACCCTAAGTTCCGAAATAGATTGGTTTGGTAAAGACACTTTATCTGCAAAAGTAAGTGATGGCGAATTTTCTGATGAGACTTCCTTTTTGATTACTGTACATCCGGTAAATGACCCTCCCTATTTTACCAAGTTAATGCCGGATTCCATATCGTTTGATTCAAATATTCGCGATACACTTTTATTAACGGAATTTGCTTCAGATGTTGACAATCCGGATTCAACATTAAACTGGTCTTATATTCAAAGTAGTTTTGTTTTATGTGATATTAATGGCACATTAAATAGCGCTATTTTTTGGGTAGAAGAAAATTTGTCAGGTCAAGATACCGTTGTTCTGAGCGTTTCCGATGGAGAATTCACTGTTTATGATTCTCTCATTGTAACTGTTAATCCAGTAACAGGGATTGAATATCTTATGAGCCAGATACCTAAAGAATATTCTCTGAAACAGAATTACCCTAATCCTTTTAATCCGACTACGACCATAATTTATGGTTTACCAAAAAGTAGCCATGTTGATATAAGGATATACGATTTGTTAGGCAGAGAAGTAGCAACTCTCGTTAATAATAATCATGAAGCAAAACATTATAAAGTCATCTGGGATGCTAAGGACAGATCGGGAAACAGTGTTCCCAGCGGAATGTATCTATACAGAATTGTGGCAAAATCCGGGGACAGGACATTCGTAAAAACCAGAAAACTTTTACTAATGCGATAAAATAAGTCTCCATTACCGGATACCGGATCAGTCGGAACACGGACCTCGAAACTCATATTACCGAAGTTTTGTAACTCAACGGTACCTAGCTCAGCTATAGAAAACATTAACCATCGCCTGTCCCTTCGGGGAATTTATTCGATGGGATAGAATGGCTTCCACCTGTCGTCGCGACTTTAGTCGGGGTACTCACCGAATAAATTCGGTCTGTGTTGCTGGGAGCATCAAACCCACTCAATAAATTGAGTGGTTAATGTTTATGCCGAAGGCATGCCTATGGCATATTTTCGTCTCGGGCTTGTTCTGAGATCAAAAGAAATTAAAGATAACAAACAAAAAGCAAAAAAAGTAAGCAAGTCTATAAAACTAAACCCATTTAGCCATCGCGTCGTTCGAGTTATCACTCATTCCCAAGCCCCAGCTTGGGAATGATAACCAATAAGATAAGTCTTCATTACCGAATACCGGGTCATTTAAGAACAAGGATTAACGTCCCGACGTGTCGGGATGAGAAGTTGAAGCAGACGAATAAATTTGATTTATTCGAAGAATCCCATATCGTGAGAAGAGTAGTATTCTATCTTAACTTCAAAAATCAACAATCGGTGTTCCTTGTTCTGAGATCAAAAGAAACTGAAGATGACCAACAAAAAGCAAAAAAAGTAAGCAAGTCTATAAAACTAAAACCCATTTAGCCCTCACTTCGTTCGGGCGGAAATGGGTTTTTGATTTACCACAACCAATATCAGAACGGGAGCGCCTGATTTCCCGCACTCCCGTCTAACGATTACTGAATGTCTTTTTTTGGTGTTACTTCAATCCACGCCTTTCCAACAATGCATCGATATTCGGCTCGGCGCCTCTGAAGCGCTTGTAAAGCACCATCGGTTCTTCGGTCCCGCCTCTGGAAAGAACATTATCCCGGAACGCTTTGGCTGTTTTCTTGTCAAACAAGCCGGTTTCTTTAAATGCCTGGAATGCATCGGCGTCCAGTACTTCCGCCCAGATATAGCTGTAATATCCCGAAGAATATCCACCGGCAAAAATATGGCGGAAATAAGGAGTTCGGTAACGAACGACAATCTCGGGAATTAATTTAATCCGGTTCAAGGAGTAATCTTCAAATTCCAATATGTCCTGTTCTCTGGTGGTCGTCAGCGTATGCCAATCCATATCCAGATAGGAAGCGGCGAGGTATTCCACCGTTTTAAACCCCTGATTGAATAAACCGGCGTTTTTGATCTTTTCTATCAATTCGTCGGGAATCGTTTCACTGGTTTCATAATGACGGGCATAGGTTTTGAGGACTTCCTGTTCAAGCGCCCAGTTTTCCATAATCTGTGACGGCAATTCAACAAAATCACGGGCAACATCCGTACCTGATATGGACGGGTAAGTGCATTTTGAGAGCAGTCCGTGAAGACCGTGACCAAACTCATGGAAAAGCGTAGTGACTTGATCCGGACTTATTAAAGAAGGTTTCTCGCCGGCAGGTTTGGAAAAATTACACACATTCGTAACTATCGGAGTTACATTTTCGCCATTTTCAACATACTGATCGCGATAGTTGTTCATCCAGGCGCCGCCGCGTTTGCTTGCGCGTACAAAATAATCAGTATAGAAAATACCAATATGGCTGCCGTCGGCTTCTTTTACTTCAAATACTTTTACGCCTTCATGGTAGATTGGAATATCTTTCCGTTCTTTAAAAGTGATGCCCCAAAGTTTGGTCGCCAGGTCAAAAGCGCCCTGGCGGACATTTTTCAACTGGAAATACGGTCTCAGGATTTCATCGTCCAGATCATATTTTTCTTTTTTTAACTTTTCCGCATGATACCACCAGTCCCAGGGTTCCAGGACAAAATCGTTACCTTCACGGTTAATCATCTTCTGCAATTCTCTGGTTTCGGCTTTTGCGCGCTTCAGCGCCGGAGTCCATAATTTATCTAACAACTTATAGACATTTTCGGGAACCTTCGCCATATTTTTATCAAGGATAAAATGGGCATGTGTCGGAAATCCCAATAGCTGCGCCCGCTCAGCCCGCAGCGCCGCTATCTTTGCAGCAATCGCTTTATTATCGTATTCATCATTATTATTCCCGCGATTGACATAAGCAGTAAAGATCTTTTCCCGGAGTTGTCGTTTTCCCGAATACTGGAGAAAGGGAATCATGCTGGATTTGTGCAGCGTATAGACCCACTTACCTTCATATTTCCGCTCTTTGGCTGCTTCGACGCCTGACACAACGACATTAGCCGGTAATCCGGCTAAATCATCTTCGTTCTCAATGACGAGTTCAAAGGCATTATTCTCTTTCAGAATATTTTCACCAAATTTCAGCGATGAAACCGATAATTCTTCATTGATTTCCCGCATACGGGTTTTCTTTTTAGGGGACAGGTTGGCGCCGCTGCGAACGAAATCTTTAAAATATTTATCAAGCAATGTCTTCTGTTCAACACTCAATGATAATTTGTCTTTCTGTTTATAAACGGCTTTCACTCTCTGAAACAGTGTATCATTCAGACTGATATCGTCGCTGTGCTTTGACAATAACGGCGCAACTTCCTTGGCAATCGCCTGCATTTGATCGTTGGTATTAGCCGCATTTAAATTGTAGAATACATTGCTCACTTTGTCCAATTGGTCACCGGAATATTCAAGCGCCTCGATCGTGTTGGCAAAGGTCGGCGCTTCCGGGTTCGTGATAATTGCCTTGATCTCCTCCTTATGCCAGCGCATACCCTCTTTGAAAGCAGGCATATAATGCTCTTCACGAATCTTCCGGAACGGCGCGGTTCCAAAAGGCGTTTTGTACTCACTGAAAAAGGGATTCTGATCGCCTTGCTGCGTACACGAAGAAATAGCAACAAGTAGGGTAAAAATAGATAACAACATACCTTTCATAGTCTTCATCCTCATATTTATTAATTTACATCCATTTTTTTTGTTCCTTTGACACCGAATAGAGAAAAACGACGCCTTCATAATATAAAAAATGATTGGTAAATATCTTAATTTTTTTAACAAGTAATTTAACCTTGCGAAGTCATCATACAGCACTTAATTTCAATATGAGTTATTACCTAACCAAGACAAGCCCGAGCCAAAAAGGAAAAGAGTTATAAGTGAAAAATGAGGTTGCTGGATACTGGTTGCTGGATACTGGATGCTGGTTGATGGTTGCTGGTTGATGGTTGATGGTTGATGGTTGATGGTTGCTGGTTGATGGTTGATGGTAAATGGTTTATGGTTTTGTGGAGAACGGAGGCTGGATTCACGATTTATTGTGGCTGGAATTGTCAAATTTGCGAATACCTTGAAAAGGTGAAATTGATGTATCGACACAACTCAGAATTGTTTTTTTTACCTTTTCAAGGTGCATTTGATCAACTGGATACTGGATTGCAGATTGACGATTTTTGATTGACATATTTTAAGATTAAGGTCAAGATTAAGGTTGAGGATGGTCGCGGGTTACTGGCTTGCCACGTGAAATGCGACACCTGCCCTGCCTGCCCTGTAAGGAGGTACGACTGTACCAGGGTAAGGAAGTTTACCCTTTTTTTTAGTGCCGTCCATCAACCTTCCGAAGGTTTGTTCATTATGACACAGACGCTTATCTTACCGAACCTTCGGAAGGTTTTACTGAATGATAAACAATTCCCCCAATTAAACCAATCAACCAATTTCCCAATTCAACCAATACCGTGTGAAACTTTTTGATTTCAACCGACACTTCCGTATTTTCCGGCATGTTCAACAGTCGCTTCCACATTGCCGCTTTAGTCCGTTATCTCAATGAAATTCTGCCCGACGCGGTGATCGGCGACATCTTTACCTTTCGAAAAGACGAATTCCATATTACCCTCCGAAACTGTGAACCTATCGAGGATATCCACTGCAATTTCCGGGCGCCGCTGCCATTCCTGACATTCGAGGAGCAGGCTCCCCGTCCAAAACGAAAAGTTGTAATCATGAAAGACCTCACCGGCACATCGGTCGCAAATGTTCGCCGGCATCGCTCGGACCGCCAGGTCCTGATCGAATTGCAGCACGACATGGGTTACCTGCTGTTTCTGTTATACGGCATTAATGGCAATGTATTTTACCTGAACAAAAGCCTCGAAGTCGCCGGCTCTTTTAAAAAATCCCGATCAGCGCCTGAGCTCAGCCTCGCCGACTTCACAAGTTCAGATATTCCACCTGTCGATGAACCGGCTTTCCGCCAATTGCTTGCTCAACACCCGGACAAAGCGCTGACCAAGTTCTTTTCCCTGGCTCCTTTATCCATTTATTCGCAAACCCTTATCCGGGAGATTTGCCACCGCAGCGGAATCGGAGAAAAGACCCTGACTGCAAACCTGGCTACTCCACAGATCCAACAACTCTTTCAGGAATATTTGGGCATTTCTTCGGAAATCATTGAAAAATCCACTTATGTTTATGAAACCGATCCGCCCCTGTTTTCCCTCGTGGAACTTCGTCATCTCTCCTGTTTACCATTTCGGAAATTTGAATCCGTTGCCGAAGCTACAAGATTTTTTATCTCCCATTTTTACCGGACAAATGTCTTTAGCGACACCCGCCGGTTCATGCTCCGCCGGCTCCAAAACAATCTTCAGCTCCTCCAGCGCAAATTAGTGAAGCAGGAAAAAGAGTTGACAAAACTCCCAACTGCCGACAATTACCGAAATTGGGCAGATACGATCCTGTCAAATCTTCACCGCATCGACAAGCGTCTCTCATCCATTACTCTTCCAAAACTTGATAATCCCGACGAAGATATTACCATTCTCCTGAATCCAAAACTAACGGCGTCGGAAAATGCCAATAAATATTACGCAAAAAGCAAGATTGCCCGGAAATCAAGAGAACAACTAAAACAAACGATCGAAACCACCGGGGACTCTATCAAGCGCATTGCCATCTGGGTCAGAGATGTGGAATCCTGTCAGGATTTAAAGACGCTCCGAAGTATCAAAGCATCCATACCCAAAGAACTGCTCGAACAGAAAGCCGCCGCTGATGTAGCGACGCGACTGCCTTACTATTCTTTTACAATAGGAAAGTTTACTATCCTCGTTGGGAAAAGCGCCAAAGACAACGACCTGCTCAGTTTCAAGCATGCTAAGCCTGATGATTTCTGGTTCCATGCCGAACACGGTCCCGGTTCTCATGTCATCGTCCGCAATCCCACCCGCCAGGAATCGCTGCCGAACATCATCATCGAAACCGCCGCCGGGATTGCCGCATTCTACAGTAAAGCCAAACACTCCGGCGTGGCGCCGGTGATCTACACCAAACGCAAATATATCTGGAAGCGCAAGGATATGCCGCCGGGCAGAGTGTTCACCAAATTCACAAAGAGTGTGATTGTGAAACCGGTGGCGCCGAAGTTTTTTTGATTGCCAATTTTCAACCCGGCACATCTAAAATTAATACGAAAAAAAAGCAAAGATTAACCCCCGGTTTTAACCGGGGGACGAAGGCTGCATACCATGTTTGCGACGGGAAGACCTGTCAGGTTTATTAGATACTTCTTTTTCAGATAGGGGTAAGCGATTAAACCTGACAGGTCTAAGTCCCGGCAATCAAAACCAATTTTCAGCGGAGCCAAATTGGTTTCATCTTTTTTGCTTACTCGGCAACTGATACGCAGTCTATCAGACGGTAGAATAAATTTGTTAATCCCCCTACAGGGAAATCTTTCCAGAGGGAACGACTGTATTTACAATACTAAAACCGCTATGCGGTATCCTCGTTTGCTCAGATATATTTTGAACCATCGGCAGGATATCGCTTTTTCAGAAGTTGCCCGTAGGGCATCAAGTACTGTAGTAACAAAGCTCTTGCTTTTCTTCTACACTTAATTGATGTTTCAAAATGTATTATTCAATATAAACAAGCACTTACGGCGATAAACGTCTGGATAAGTTCAAATATGTAGTGCCACAATATTTGATATTAAGGCTTGACTCTGTTCGTGTTAGTT
>JAUVYH010000255.1 GCA_030603165.1 Fidelibacterota bacterium | reverse complement strand
AACTCAAAGCAATTTCAAAATTAGTGAAAGGGCATGAGGCACAAGTTATTAATTATTTGAATGCTACTGGATTAAAACTTGGACTTCTCGCCAATTTTGGTCATTATCCTAAATTAGAATACAAAAGAATTGTTTTATAAGAACTTTTATTTTAAATATTTAGTGTTTTTTGTGTGTTCTGTGGGCTGAACTACTACCAAAAAACGATATTACAGGAACAGAATTTGTGATTACATATAATCAGGTAATTTTATAGTGAAAAAACAACTATTTACAATTATCGGAATTTTATTAATAATTATTTGTTTTAGCAGCAACATATCAGCGCAAAGAATATTGATTCCGATGGATCACACGCAATCCGATCATCTAAAAGCCTATGGAATTACCTATTGGGTTTTAAAGCAGCAAGTTACCGTTGAATGGTTGTTGAATTATCGCGGAGGTTCCTTTTTAGTGGATAATTATCCCGGTATTGTAAAGGAATTACGTTTGCGGGGCGTCCGCTTCGAAGAAATTTCCTCATCGGACGTATTGCAAATATATTCTGTTATCGATGAAAATAATATGGATATTGCTCTGCTTGAAAAAGCGGCAAAGATCGCCATCTATTCACCGCCGAATAAGCAACCCTGGGATGATGCGGTGACCCTGGCATTGACCTACGGTGAAATTGATTACGATGTCATCTGGGATGATGACGTGTTGACGGGACGATTACAAGATTATGACTGGCTCCATCTTCATCATGAAGACTTTACCGGTCAGTACGGAAAATTTTATGCCAATTACCGGAATCATGATTGGTATAAACAGCAGATACAGGAATTTGAGGCAATGGCGCAAAAAATGGGTTTTCAAAAAGTATCCGAAGAAAAAAAATCCGTTGCCCGGAAAATTAAAGATTATGTTGGACAGGGAGGATTTTTATTTGCAATGTGCTCGGCGACAGATGCATTGGATATTGCGTTATCTGCCGAAGGAGTTGATATTGTGGCATCGGTATTCGATGGAGATCCGGTAGATCCAAAAGCACAGGCAAAACTGGATTATAGTAAAACCTTTGCTTTTGAGAATTTCTCACTGTACACTGACCCAATGATATACGAGTATTCGGATATTGACTATCCGCCCAGTTTTCGGGCTATCGCCCCAGGCGCCGAGGCGGACTACTTCACACTATTTGAGTTTTCCGCTAAATACGATCCCGTACCGACGATGTTGACTCAGAACCATGTAGGCGTCATAAAGGGATTTATGGGACAGACAACCGGCTTTAAACGGGATAAGGTGAAAAAATCAATTGTCGTTATGGGCGAAGTAGAAGGTGGCGAGCAGATAAAATATATTCATGGAAATTTTGGTAAAGGAACGTTCACCTTTTTAGGCGGGCATGATCCTGAGGATTACCGGCATTACGTTGGCGATCCGCCGACAAAACTTGAATTGCATAAAAATTCTCCCGGATATCGCCTGATATTGAATAATGTCCTTTTTCCATCCGCTAAGAAGAAAGAAAGAAAAACTTAAATTTTACAGTTTTAAAGACTTTTATTTATTCACCGCAGAGGTCGCAAAGTAC
>JAUVYH010000188.1 GCA_030603165.1 Fidelibacterota bacterium | reverse complement strand
CGGCATTAAAAACTTCCCTGGGACAGGTTCCCAAGGCAGTTCCCACGACAGCCTTAATTGAGCGTGCTAACATAAAGATTATGAACCAGATACGGCAATCTCAACATGTCAAATTCAGTAATAAAATTTCAAACTGGATAGACGATATTCAGGAATCTCTGGTTAGTGTATTTGCCCGTCCGCGCTATCAACTGATTGCCATCGGGATCACCTTTATATTAGGTGTTTTTATTGGGAAATTATGGTTAAGCAGTGGTTTGCGCAACGATCCCGGCATGCTGGCGAATTTTGTGAATTATCAGGCTTCATTAACAAAAACCGAAAAAGAAAACTTACAGAAAACCATGGCGAATTATCTGCTCCATTCCGGGGGATTCGAAATTGCCGATCTCATACAAGGAACGCCAACAGACGATGAAGACGGTATTGTGGAAGTTAATATTAAGGTAGAGCGGGATCTTGCCGTAAAGGGCGGTTTAGATGACCCGACGATCTTAAACATGCTCCGATATTCCGCTCTGCACGATAATGATAAAGCCCGAAGACTACGGGCGATCAAATTATTATCAAAAACCCCTCAGAATCCCAGCAACGAATCGGTAATGATCGCCGTTGTTCTAAACGATTTGGAAAAAGAACTGCGGGTTCAGGCATTAGAGACATTAGCGTCATATACTATAAACAATCAGATTATGGATACATATAAAACTATTGCACTGCGCGACCGCAGCAATTCCTTGCGCTCAATTGCAATGGAACAGTTATATAACAATGCTGACGATACCGTTATCCCTATTTTGGCGCTGATCGCTTCCAATGATGAAAATGAAACAATCCGAAATACAGCCCAAAAATATCTTGATAAAATCGTGAAAAACATTAATCAAGCAAATAATAATTAGGTGTTGCTATGAAACCCAAATATTTAACAATATTTTTTATCCTTCTAATCGGTGGTCATTCGTTCGCACAGAAATTTGATTTCGACGGAATGCGCTACAGGGGCGAAATTAAAAAAGAATACAGCCTTTCGGAAAACGGATCGTTGATCATGAAAAATATACATGGCGACGTTGAAATCGTTGGAGAAGCCCGTAATGATATCCTAATTACCGAAAAATTTAGCATTAACGCCTATTCCGAGTCCGCCGCAGAAAAAATATATCGGAGCCAACGCGCAAAATACATATTAAAAGGAAAAACACTATTGATTGAGGGTTCGGGCAGCTCTCGAAGGTATCAAAGCGATTTTATCGTGCAGGTTCCTTCAAAATTCAATTTGGATATTAACACTAGCGGTGGCGACATCGTTGCAGAAACCATAAATGGCGCCGTCGAACTGCATACCTCCGGTGGTGATATAGATGTTGTTGAAATCACCGGAAAACTCGATTTACATACATCCGGTGGTGACATTAATATTTGCAAAAGCCGTAAAGATATAACTGCAGTTACATCCGGCGGCGATATTTCACTTAACAAAATTATCGGGCGCCTGTATGCAAAAACTTCCGGTGGTGATATTACCATTGAAGACATGGAAGGCGACGGAGAGGTGAGAACTTCCGGTGGCGATATTTATGTATCGCGGATCAAGGGAAACCGCTTCGACGCCAGCACATCGGGTGGCGACATAGGCGCAGATTATATCAACACAAACATTAAACTAAGCACATCGGGTGGTGATATCAATATCGGTATATCCAAACATGATGTGCGCTTGCACACCTCGGGCGGCGATATAGATATTAATGAAGTTGGCGGAAATCTTAACGCCGGCACATCGGGTGGCGACATCTATGTTAAAACCGTTATTGGTTTTTGCGACCTTCATACCTCTGGTGGAGATATTGAGATTGAAACTGCCCGAAGCAAAGTAAAAACCACGGCGTCAGGTGGTGATATTATCCTTTCATCTGTTTATGGAGCGGTCTATGCCAAAACATCCGGCGGAGATATCGAACTTCAGAAAGTCATAGATAAATCTATCAAGGATCATTCCATTAATATGAAGAGTTCCGGTGGAGATATCCGTTTATACATTCCGGATAATATAGAAGCGGACGTCTTTGCCCAGATAATCGTCTATAATAAATGGGACAATAATCAAATTCGTTCCGATTTTCCGTTAAACATCAATAAGGAGCGCCGGGGTTCTAAACTAATCATCACTGGCGAAGGGCAAATAAACGGCGGCGGCGATGACGTCACCCTGAAAACCAGCGGTGGTGATATAAAGATTAACAGAGTGCTTCAATAAGTTAGGAGTTGCAAATGCCGTATGAGCATTTAAGATTTGTGAGGTTTACAATGAGAGGTAGTATTGTTATCTGTTTAAGCTTGTTCCTGACCTTTTCGATCGCCGATGAAAGGGTCACGGAACAGCATGACGTCCCTTATAAGGGAGAAGAAGAACTGGATGTCGGCATTGAAATCGGATTAGGAAAGCTGGATCTCAAAAGCAACGGGGGCGGCAAGTATATTATGCAGTCGGAAATCACCTATTCGAAAGAACTATATAAGCCTGAAGTTGTCTATAAAACGGTTGGCAAACGGGGAAAACTACGATTAATCTCTAAACAAATTGATCAAATCCGCTTCTGGGGACATTCCAAAAAAAGTTCATCCGCAAGTGTGAAAAATAACTATTGGCAGGTCGCAATGATCGAAACAATACCGACATCCTACAATATTGAGTTAGGGCTCGGGAGGGGGATATTGGATTTCACGAACCTGAAAGTAAATAACTTGAGCCTTGAATGCGGCTTGAGCGACGTCGTCGTTGAATTCACAAAGGGCAATAAAGAACGGATTCGAATGCTGGTTATTGAAACAGGTCTGGGCAATGTCGAAGCATACGGTCTCGGCTATGCAAATATGGACAGGTTTGACGTTGAGTGCGGACTTGGATCGACGAATCTACGCTTTGACGGAGATTTAAATCGGAACATCAAAGGACGTATTACCGTTGGTCTCGGATCGGTAAACATTGAAATCCCTGAAAAATACGCGGTTCAGATCGAAGCCGAAAGTTCATTTCTATCTTCTATGAATTTCATGGGATTTAGAGAAATTGAAGAAAATGTTTACCGAAGTAAAAACTGGAAAAGCGCTAAAAAACGCATTTATATGATCGTGGAGATCGGCCTGGGAAGTGTCGATATTGATTGGATCGATTAACCCTAACCTGGATAAACCAGAATTTCAAATTGCAAACTTCCCCAAAAGGACGCCTTCGGCACAAAATGCAAATTTTAAGATTGCTTTCTCTAAGCTCAGCCTCCGAAAATA
Source organism: Fidelibacterota bacterium (assembly GCA_030603165.1). Lineage (GTDB taxonomy): Bacteria > Fidelibacterota > UBA2242 > UBA2242 > UBA2242 > UBA9312. The sequence continues at coordinate 2,631 of JAUVYH010000188.1, read as the reverse complement.
ATTTGTGTAACAGATGTCTCTGAAAATATTTATAGGGGAAGCGAATGTATTTGGAGCATCGAGACGAGTGATAAAGATTAACCCCCGGTTTTAACCGGGGGACAAGGGCTGCGCACCATGTTTCCGACTTTAGTCGGTAAGTTACCCGAATGAATTCCCCAAGGGGACAGGCGGGGGTTTGTTGTTAGTGCTCGCAGTGCCCACCCAATTAATTGGGTGGTTAATGTTTGATCCGGCACATCTAAAATCAGCACGAAAAAAAGCAAAGATTAACCCCCGGTTTTAACCTATTCAACTAATTCAACCAATAAACCAATTCAACCAGTAAACCTGTCCAACCCGATTCTTCTTCACTTCGTTCATCCGGCAGCTGCCGGACACATATAAATTACTTTTTACGAGTTCATCATGTATTAGGATTAAGATAAATAGATTACCATATACGAAGCGCAGTTCAATATATCGGATTGCGCTTTTTTATTCTTCCAAATAATCTTCCCGAACCAATACCAGAATATAGGAATGGGGCACAATTATATATTTCTTTCCTTCGAGCTCTATCTCTATGGCATATTTCCGCAAAAAGATGGCATAATCGCCCTCTTCCGCCTGCAGGGGCACATACTGAGGTTCTTTACACTCAGACGCCCAGGGTTCATCGCTCGCATCATCCGCCAGCGGTAACGGAGATCCAGGACCAACCTTCACAATATACCCACCTTGAATATTTTCCTTTTCCTTTACGCCGGGAGGCAAATACAAGCCGGAAGGCGTTTTCGAATTGTCGGTATCCGGGTCGATTAACACCCGGTCGCCAACGAGAATAATTTCTTTTTCTCTTTTTACCATATCCAAATTTACCAATTATATATGTAATCCAAAACGTGATTTTTTGCTTTTTGTTGATCGTATTCAGTTTCTTTTGATCTCAGAACAAGCCCGAGACGAAAATATAAACATTAACCACTCCCTGTCCCCTTGGGGAATTTATTGAGCGGGTTTGATGCTCCCAGCAACACAGACCGAATTTATTCGGTGAGTACCCCGACTAAAGTCGCGACGACAGGTAGAAGCCATTCTATCCCATCGAATAAATTCGATGGTTAATGTTTTTCTACAGCCGAGCCCCGGAACGAGAACAAAACTTTCTCGCTTGATAAGGCTGGGTTACTAAACTTCCGTAATATGAGTTTCGAGATCAGTATTCCGACGGACCCGGTATCCGGTAATGAATACTTATTCTATCGCATTAGTAAAAGTTTCCTGGTTTTTACGAATGTCCTGTCCCCGGATTTTGCCACAATTCTGTATAGATACATTCCGCTGGGAACACTGTTTCCCGATCTGTCCTTAGCATCCCAGATGACTTTATAATGTTTTGCTTCCTGGTTATCATTAACGAGAGTTGTAATTTCTCTGCCTAACAAATCATATATCCTTATATCAACATGGCTACTTTTCGGCAAACCATAAATTATGGTCGTAGTCGGATTAAAGGGATTGGGGTAATTTTGTTGCAATTGAAAAGATTTAGGAGATAAAAGATTATTAATACGCGTAGTTGTTTTATTTGCCTGGATGTTAAAGTAATATGGAAAGATATCAAACTCAAAATAACTCGAAGCGGTATCAATGATTTGGAAAGTAGTATCTTGAGATAAAATAAAGTTAATATCCCAATTCGGGTTAGGATTATCAATTATAAATATTAATTTTATTGAAGGATCAATATTATTCCCATCAATTATTCCATCCCATTTTTGTATATCGTTTTTATCACCTCGAATATCAGAAGCATAATTTCCATTATATTCACCCCAATCACCATGAGTTATATAAATATTTAAGTAAGTATCAGAAAATGGAGTTAAATTATAAATGTCCCATGGTGATCCATCGTAGCCATCTGTTGCCTGTTCATTTACTCCTACATAGTTAAAACTATCACTAACTGAGTTACTATATATTGCAGATATCCTTAATTTCCAATTATCAGGATTGGCAAACAAAAAACCTATCTCTAAAATAAAGAATATAAAATAACGCCAAACTCTCATTTTATATAAAGCATTTTGATACTTCTTTCAAAATCACCAGCTTTAATTACACAAAAATATACTCCACTGGCATAAATTCCTGCATCCCACGAAATACTGTAAATCCCTGGTGCCATTCTCTTATTTCTAAGTGTCTTTACTTTTCTCCCTATTATATCATAAACTTCAATTTTTATATTAGACATTTCAGGAAGTCCAAATTTTATTTTTGTAGTACTGTTAAACGGATTTGGATAATTTTGTGATAAGAAATATTTCTCTGGAATTAAAATTTGCCCTTTTTCTTTTTGAGTTACTAACAGGTAAAAAATGTCATAATATCTGTTATCATCAAATTTATTTTTAGGATTTAATGAAAAAGAGTATTCACTACTTTTTCTTAGATTTGCAAAAACTTTAGATTTACTACTATCACAAAGATAGATATTCCAGTTACTATTAACGCGGCGGAAAATAACTGTGTGATATAAGGTTAAAAATGTTATCTTATAAGCATGAAAGAAACAGATTTAAGAAAACAGCCAGATGACGTTCGCAATCATCTGAGAAAGCAAGCAATTCGGTTGATAAAAAC
>JAUVYH010000035.1 GCA_030603165.1 Fidelibacterota bacterium | reverse complement strand
TTGTAATCTCCGGTTTCCTTCCACTCTTTTTTCATATCTATGATTTCGATTTTTGCGGACGGTGCGTTAGAATACCGTAGTTTTAATTCGACTTTTCGGAATTTTCCCGTAGCAGCATTATACAAACTTTCAAGGCTTGGCGTAGCAGATCCCATCACTACGGTTGCGTGACATTCCACCGCCCGCATCAATGCGGCGTCCCGGGCGTGATATTTCGGTTCCTGCTCCCGTTGTTTATAAGAACCGTCATGTTCTTCGTCAACGATAATAAGCCCGAGATTTTTCAGCGGCAATAAAACTGCGCTGCGGGCTCCGATTACCACCGGGTAAGCGCCATCACGGATTTTCTTCCATACTATGCTTCGCTGACCTCCGCTCAAGTGACTATGCCATACGGCGATCTTGTCTTGAAATTCTCCGCGAAACCGGCTGGCAAGATGAACTGTTAGCGTGATCTCCGGAACCAGAACAAGGGCGCTTTTCCCCATGGAAATAGCTTCATTGATTAATTTCAAATAGACTTCTGTCTTGCCGCTGCCTGTAACTCCCTGTAACAGGAAGGGCGAAAATTTATCGGATTCGATATGTGGTTGAATTTGATCAAATACCTGTAGCTGTTCTTCGGTTAAATCTACTTTCTTATCTTTGGGGTGAAAATCTTTCCAGAAAGCATCGTCTGTTTTGGCTTTTTCTTCGACAATGATCAGCTCTTTATCCAGAAGCGTTTTCATAGCGGCAGATGAATATCGATTGATATCATCATGTCTGATTATATTATTTGAGAGAAGCGTTTCAATAATTTCCCATTGGCGCGATGCTCGTTTCGAAATCTCCGGGTTTTCTTTATTTACGTGCGGAGCCAACTTGACCGTTTTTTCGATCCATTGCTGGCTACGGGGATGGCTGAAAACTTGTGATTCGCTAATTTTCCCGAGTCTTTTGAGAACACCAATTCCTTTAATTAAAAAATCCCGATCATAATAAGCGGTAAGGCTCGAAAGCATGATTGATTCGTTTGAGGAAATTTTCTGAAAAAGTTGCCGAAATTCATCGGGGACGGTGTCCGTATGTGTATCTGTGGCAAACAGGCGGCGTTTTTTCCGGATCCGGTATTCCGAAGGGATTGCCGCCGATAGAGTTTTTCCGATAGGCGCCAGATAATAATTGGAAAGTTTAACGAGAAATTTAAATAAATCAACCGGAATCAGCGGTTCCGGATCAATGATTTCGATAAGATCTTTTATTTTGATGGATTTGGGCGCTTGCACATCCGTTTCAACAATGAAGCCGATCGTTTGAACATTTTTCAGGGGCGCAACAACTCGTTGACCCGGATATACAGGAAGTGTTCTGTTCTGCTTCAACCTATAGGTGAATAATTGTCGTAATGACGAAGGAAAGGCAATATTGACGAATGGTCCGGACATAATTGTAAAAAATATACTTCGTTAAAAATCTATTCACAAGACCTTAATCTGAATTATTCATAGCCACTAAGACACAAAGTGATGTTTAATATGAAAATAAAGTTAACTACTCAGCCATATAAAGTGGGTAAGGTTTATTCTTGTTCTGGGGCTCCCTGTCTGACCCTTTGGGGCAATTTATTCGGTGAGTATTCCGATTGGATGTTAAAATACACACCAAGTTACATCCCCCTTTTATTCCCCCTTTACTAAGGGGGATTTACAGGATTCCCCTCTAAAAAGAGGGGTGTCCGAAGGACGGGGTGTGTTACTCTCTAAAGTCGGGACAACTGGTAAAGACCATTTTATCCCATCGAATAAATTCCCCAGGGGGATAAGCGGTTTGCATTGCCGGGTGCATCAAATCCACTCAATAAATTGAGCGGTTAATGTTTATAATCTCGCTTCGGGGTTGTAGTGTGGAAGGGTTACAGAGTAAAGACTTGTTGCCAAAAGGAAATTATAAAACCTGGCATGTTTGCGGCTGAGTTACAAATAAAGATAAAAAGGTAAGTTATAAATTTTGATCTGTTTCGTATATTTCAATATCTACATTTTATTTATTCTTAGAGCCTTAGTTTCTTTTTCCGAAGGGATTCGGAAGTGGCAAGATTTATGAATTAAACAGGTTAAAGTAAAAAAATAGTCGTTTATAAAATAAAAAGACGAAACAGGAAACGTTTCGCCTTTCTGAAGATATTTTGGCGTTGCCGGTCAGGCTTTGATGACCCAGAGCTTTACGGACGTCGTGATTTCCGAATGGAGTTTAATCGGAATTTTAAAAATACCGAGAGACTTGATTGGTTCCTCAAGCATTATCTGGCGTTTATCGATTTCATAGCCCTTGTCTTTCAATTGCTGAGCAATTTCCAAAGATGTAACAGCGCCGAAAACACGATCTTCTTCGCCAACCTGTACCGGTACGGTCAAAGAAAGGGATCGCAATTTCTCTGCTAATTCTTTGGATTTCTTAAGCGCCCGGTCTTTTCTTATCTCTTTCAGGCGAGCCATTTCCTGAAATCTTTTTAGGCTGTTTTTATCGGCTTTCAGAGCGACGCCTTTAGGAATTAAATAGTTGCGGGCATATCCGTCTTTTACATCCTGCTGGTCGCCGGCGCTTCCCAAACCTTCATGGTCCTGAAGTAGTATAATACGCACATTCGCCTCCTGTGTATCAAGTTTAATTAATTTTGTGTAACGTCATATGAATAGGGTAATAACGCGATGTTGCGGGCGCGTTTTATTGCCCGGGTCAGTTCGCGTTGGTGCTTTGCACATGTTCCGGTAATTCTACTGGGAATAATTTTTCCCTGTTCTGTGATGAATCGCCTTAAGACTTTATAATTTTTATAATCGATTTGGTCTCTTCGGTTTTCGCAAAATTTACAGATTTTCTTTTTGCTTAATAATGCCATGTTATTTCCTTTCTTATATCTTGAGAGTAGAGCACGATGCGATCATCATGCTGTTGCCCGATAAAAAATATCTACTCTGATTTGGTCTCTTTAATATCGGATATTTCTTTTGTTTTCAGCTCCGGTTTTTCTTCAAGGGCAACGGTGATACAGGAGAGAATTTCGGGTCTGAGCTTCATCCAGCTTTCCAGATTACCATTGATTTTGGAATTTTCCGATTCATACTGGATCAGAACATAACCACCATATCGATGCTTTTCAATGGGATAGGCTAAGCGGCGTTTTCCCCATTCCTCAACAATCAGAACGTTGCCGTTCAAATTGGAGATTTCCTTTTTTACCGCCTCAATTGTATTGGTTAATTTTTCCTGTTCGTGGTTAGGATGAACAATAAAAAGATTTTCGTAATACCTCACAGGTTAAACTCCTTATGTTAATATTCGTTCGGTTAGCTACCTTATTAATGGCGCAATAACAAGTGAAACAACTGTCATTAACTTTATTAATATATTCAATGATGGTCCGGCAGTATCCTTAAAAGGGTCGCCGACTGTATCGCCAATTACAGAGGCTTTGTGGGGATCACTGCCCTTACCACCCAAATTCCCTTTTTCAATATGTTTTTTGGCATTATCCCAGGCGCCGCCGGCATTTGCCATGAAAATCGCCATCAATACACCGGTAACGGTGACGCCCGCCAACAGACCGCCTAACATTTCCTTATTCAGAAATCCCAATGCCGGGGGTATAATAACGGCAAGCGTACCCGGTAATATCATTTTTTTAATGGCTGCTGCAGTGGCAATATCGACGCATTTGGAATAGTCGGCTGTAGCGTTGCCTTCCATCAAACCTTTGATCTCCCGGAACTGCCTGCGGACCTCTTTGATCATATCATAAGCAGCTTCACCGACAGCCTTCATAGCCATGCTGCTGAATAAGAATGGCAGCATGCCACCCATCAATAGACCGGAAATGACGAACGGATTGGTCAAGTTGATAGACGTAATTCCGGCGGAGGTTTGGAATGCCGCAAATAGAGCCAGGGCGGTTAATGCAGCCGAGCCGATTGCAAACCCTTTTCCAACTGCCGCCGTGGTATTTCCAACGGCATCGAGTTTATCGGTGCGTTTGCGGACATCTCTGCCCAACATGGACATTTCGGCGATGCCGCCGGCATTATCGGCAACCGGGCCAAAAGCATCAATCGCCAACTGAATGCCGGTTGTTGACAACATGCCAAGGGCAGCGATGGCGATTCCGTATAAGCCCGCTATGCTGTATGCAATCATAATAGCGCCGGCAATGAGAAGGATCGGCAGCATGGTTGATAACATTCCAAGGCTGAGACCGGCGATAATATTTGTTGCCGGTCCGGTGAGAGATTGTTTGGCAATCCATTGAGTCGGTTTTTTGGATTCCGAAGTATAATATTCGGTGATGATACCGATTGCAAATCCGGCAACAAGTCCGGACAGGGTTGCCAGAAAAATTCCATGCGCAGTGATAGATACGCCGGCGACCGATATGCTTTCCGGTAGAAATAGTTTAGTTACCGGGTAAATCAGCAACAGCATTAAACTGTCGGCGACAATGGTGCCTTTGTTAAGCGCCTTTTGCGGGTTTCCGCCCTCGTGAGTTTTTACTAAAAGCGTTCCGATCAATGAACAAATAATGCCCAGACCCGCCAGAGCGAGGGGAAGCACAACCAAATTAAGACTATATACGGCGCCAAGTATCATAGCGCCGATGATGGAGCCAACATAACTTTCAAATAAATCGGCGCCCATACCGGCAACATCTCCAACATTATCACCGACATTGTCGGCGATAGTCGCCGGGTTCCTGGGGTCGTCTTCCGGAATACCCGCCTCGACTTTTCCAACGAGATCAGCGCCCACATCGGCGGCTTTTGTATAAATACCACCTCCGACCCGGGCGAAAAGAGCAATCGAACTCGCCCCGAAACTGAACCCGCTGAGAACCGGGAGAATCAGGTCCTTCAAACTGGCAGCGGAAGTTCCAAATATTTTCCCCAAAACGGTAAATGATGACGCCAGACCGATCAAACCGAGACCAACGACACTTAAACCCATAACCGAACCGCTGGAAAACGCTACTTTTAAGGCGTTACTTAAACTGGTTCTGGCTGCCTGCGTCGTTCTGACGTTTGCTAAAGTGGCAATTCTCATTCCGATATATCCGGTCAGCGCAGAACAGAGCGCTCCGATTACGAAAGAAACAGCCACCAAGCGATTCCATCCGGTATTGCCCATGAAAAGTAAAATAGACACCGCCGCCAGGAATATAATCAACACCTTGTATTCCCGGTAAAGAAATGCCATTGCGCCGTCGCGGATATGTTTGGCGATGACTTGCATGGTCTCGTTGCCGGCATCCTGTTTGGAGACCCATATTGATTTCACCAAAGCGAATAGCAAGGCGATGAAGCCGGAAATTATTGTCAGGTAAACCCAGTTAAAAGCAGTGTTGGTCGGCATTATGCGGCACCTCCAATTATTGGTTCCGTAAGATCGAGGCAGTTGTATTTATTCATAGTACGCTCAACGTCTCCGGAGAGGTAATCGTGAATAACCTCTATACTTTTATCAATAACCTTTTCGACGGTTTTCAACTCGTTTTTACGGAAATTATCGAGCACAAAATTTTCGGCGGGAACACCGTCATCCTGAGGTCCGATTCCTAACCGCAATCGCGGGAATGGTTTGTTTTGAAGCTGATTAGTAATCGATTGAATGCCTTTATGACCGCCGGAAGAACCCTGTTTTCTGAAACGAATTTTCCCTAATGGCAGATCTATATCGTCATAAATAACCAGCAAATCTTCGGGCATTAGATTATACCGGCTGAGGATATGCCGCACCGCTACACCGCTATTGTTCATATAGGTAATCGGTTTGCACAGGCAAATATCGATGTTGCCTTTATTTGTGGACATGGTAGCTTCACTCCACAGATAGGATTTTCCGGAAGAGCGAAAGGTCATCTGGTTTGGTTCAGCAATTCGATCAATCACCATAAATCCAAAATTATGTCGGTTTTTCTCATATTGTCTTCCCGGATTTCCGAGCCCCATAATAACTTTCTGTACCTTATCCGAGTAAGAGCGTTTGAATTTTGCGAAGAAACCGGTCATCTGAGGTCATTCCAATACTATTCTGTTTTGGCGCTTTCGTCTTCTTCAATCTCTTCCTCTTCTTCTTCAATCTCTTCCTCTTCTTCAGCCTTTGCTCCGGTAGCCTTCACAACGGACACGATCGATGAGCTTTGAGGTGTTAAAATTTCTACATTCTCTGCTGAAATGTCGGAAACGGCGATGGAATCACCAACATTCAGAAGGCTGACATCCACGGTAAACGCATCGGGAATATCGGTTGCCTTACATTTAACTTCAATTTCCCAGATCTGTTGCGCCAGAACACCGTCAAAATCTTTCACACCGATTGCGGTGCCTTCCAGATGAATAGGCACGTTTACGGTAATATCTTCTTTCATAGTAATTCCCATGAAATCAGCGTGAGTAATTTCTTCAGTTACCGGATTGTACTGCACATCTCGTAAGATGCATAGATGTTTCTTTTTTTTCATGTGGAGTTCATAAATATAAGTGCCGGAATGGATTGCGCCTTTCAATTCTTTTACATCTACAGAAAGCGGAACCGGTTTGTCCTGATGGAAATAAAAAACAGCAGGTATTTTTCCTTCATTCCGTAAGCGTTTGTTTTCGCTTTTATGGATATTGGTGCGTAATTCAGATAACAACTTATAATCAGCCATTCAAATATCTCCTTATAGTTAAAAATCAAATAGTGTGCTAATGGATTCTTCAAGATGTATGCGTTTTATTGCTTCCGCCAGCATGGGCGCGGCAGATATAATTTCCAGCTTGGGAAATGTTCGCTCCTGTGGCAGCGCAAGACTGTTGGAGACGATAACTTTATCAATAGGTGAATCTGTAAAGTCTTGAATGCATTCTCCTGAAAATAATCCGTGAGTCGCCATAACAGTAATTGTTTCCGCTCCGTTCTCTTTTAATAAGCAGGCAGCCTGAACAATAGTACCGCCCGTATCGATCATATCATCGATCAACAATGCATGTTTAACATGACTCTCGCCGATGATATTCATTACCTCGGCTTTATTCGGTTTTGGTCGGCGTTTATCGATAATTGTTAGCGGTAATCCCAGTATCTGGGCATAAGAGCGGGCAAATTTGATGCCGCCAACATCCGGAGCGATTATTGTATAATCTTTGCCGGCGGTTAATTTTTTCAGAGGTTCGACAAAAATAGTTTTGGCATATAAATGATCAAAGGGAATGTTAACGAATCCCTGAATTTGAGTCGAATGCAGGTCCATTGCCACAATACGGTCGGTGCCGGCAGCGACGATCTCGTCCATTATCAACCGGGAAGAAATTGGGACGCGTGGCTGATCTTTGCGGTCCTGACGAGCATACCCGTAATAAGGAATAACAGCCGTGATTCGTTTGGCGGAAGCCCGTCGTGCCGCATCGATGATCAGGAGCAGTTCAAGAATGTTTTCAGCCGGAGGATTTGTAGGTTGTACGATAAATATATCGGCGCCACGGATATTTTCTTCAAACCGCAGCCAGATTTCGCCGTCACTGAAGTTGCCGATCGAAATTTCTCCCGGCGGGATATCGAGAATTTCGATAATTTCCCGGGTTAGATTGGGATTTGATCTCCCTGAAAAAACTCTTGCTTCAAATTTCATAAGTGCATCTCAATTAAATAGAGGTTGCTCGGGGACTTGGATTCGAACCGAGATTGACGGCTCCAAAGGCCGCAGTCCTGCCGTTGGACGATCCCCGAATTATGGTGTTGTTCTTCTAATTATTAATGGGAAATGAAATGAATGTTGTGTGATTTTTAAACTGTTTTTGTGCACGTTCTGCGTCGTATCTGTTTTTGAACGCTCCAAACACAGTCGAACCACTTCCCGACAAACCGGCGTATAAAGCTCCTTCGTTCTGAAGAAGAGTTTTAATCTTGCCGATTTCTGGATATGTTGGAAAAACAACAGATTCAAATTGATTTTCAAACAGCTCCCAATGAATCCTTCCTGATTCAAAAAGGTCGCTAAATTTATAGCCCTCTTTCTTTTTTGTCAAGGTGAATTGTTGATACGCCCATTTTGTGGAAATATGAATAGTCGGGCAAACCAGCAGCAAGGTGAACGATTCCGGCAGCGTCAGCGGCTGTAATTTATCGCCAATACCTTCGGCGCCCTGGGTTTTGCCGTTAATATAAAAGGCTACATCAGCGCCGATTCGGGCGGCGACCCGGATTAATTCGGATTTGCTGAGATCCAATTCCCAGCGCTCATTTAGAAAATTGATTACCGCCGCGGCATTAGAGCTGCCGCCGCCGAGACCGGCTCCGACGGGGATGTTTTTTTGAAGCTGAATATGCCAGTTTGTTGACCGGGGCGCCAATTGTTTCATTTCGCGATACGCCCGGCTGCATAGATTGCTGTCATCACAGGGAATATCAGAATTATCACAACAGAGCGAATATGTATCGGAAGGAGTAAAAATAAGAGTATCGTAAAGATCGATTTCCTGGAAAACCGAGCTGAGCGTATGATAGCCGTTTGGCAGCCTGCCGGTTATTCGGAGACAGAGATTGATTTTAGCATTTGATCGGATAGTAAAAGACTGGTCAGGCATTTTGTATAGCATCCTCAAGATGTTTCAATCGGCGCTATTTTCGAGCACGGTCTGGAAATAGATGTCCATCAGAATCCAATTAATGCGGTCGCAAATGCCGCAATACCTTCTTCTCTACCGATAAATCCCATTTTCTCTGTTGTTGTGGCTTTAATCGATATAGCATCAACGGGAATTTTTAAAACAGGGGCAAGCGTCTTCTGCATTGCCGGAACGTAGGGATTGATTTTGGGTTCCTGGGCAATAATAGTTACATCAACATTCCCGATGTAGTAATGCCTGTCCTGGATCATTGAAACCACATTTTCAAGTAACAGCACACTTGAGATGTTTTTATATTGAGCGTTTGTGTTTGGGAAATGTTTTCCGATATCTCCGAGACCGGCAGCGCCAAGTAAAGCATCCATAACGGCGTGAATAACAACGTCGGCATCGGAATGACCGGCAAGTCCTTTTTCAAAAGGGATGTTTATGCCACCGAGTACAAGCGCTCTTCCCTCTGAAAACGCATGAGCGTCAACACCGTGCCCGACGCGTATATTGAACTTTTTCATCTTGCTCCCTCTTCGAGTAATAATTGTGCAATAAGCAGGTCATGCTGACTAGTGATTTTTATATTCTGCGGACCGCCTGCAACAATTGCAATTCTCCCGCCGATCTGTTCAACGAAGCTGGCGTCGTCCGTACCGGTGACTTTAGCCCGGAATGCCTGTTTATAGGCATTTATGAGAATATCTTTCCGGAATGTCTGTGGCGTTTGAGCCTGCCAGATGATATCACGATCAATTGTTTTTACGATCCTTTGGTCCTGGATTTCCTTAAGCGTGTTTGTTGATGGTACTGCGACAATTGCCCCGTCATATTGATCGCAAAGTTCGATAGTGCGTGCTATTGTACCGGGATCGATAAATGGGCGTACACCGTCGTGTATGCAGACAATTGTCGAATCAGGATTTACGGTTTGAAGACCATTAAAAACGGAATCCTGACGTCGCTTGCCTCCGGCAATGGTTCGTATCGGTATGGGTGCTGATTTCGGTATGGAGACCCGCAGGTATTCAGAAGCCAACAGTTGTGAAGAGGTAACAATAATAATTTCTGAAATATCCGCCACCGGTAGAAAACGTTGGATTGTGTGATATAAGATTGTGTTGTTATCGAGGGTTAAAAATGGTTTCGGCACAGATGATTTCATCCGTGTACCACTGCCGGCAGCGACGATAATTGCACTTGTAGATTTCAATGGTATTGCTTCTTTAAAGAACTATCATTGCATCGCCATAACTGAAGAAGCGATATTTCTTTTTTATCGCAGTGTGGTAGGCTTTCATGATTAAATCTCGATCGGCGAAAGCGGCGACCTGCATGATCAATGTGGATTTAGGTTGATGAAAATTTGTAATCAGAACATCAACCATTTTAAAATCATACGGTGGGTGAATGTACTTGTCGGTCCAACCTTTGCGGGGACTAACCTGAAAGCCCAATACCGTAACTGTTTCGAGAGCGCGAACGACAGAGGTCCCTACCGCAATAACTCGTTTCTTTTTTTCCTTTGCTTCGTTAATGGCGATTGCCGTTTCTGCGGATACCTCATAGTATTCCGAGTCCATGCGATGCCGGGACAGGTCTTCAACCGTTACCGGACGGAAAGTTCCCAAACCGATATGCAGAATAACCGGGAAAATTTTTACACCTTTTGCTTTGAGTTTTTCAATCAGATCATCCGTGAAGTGTAATCCGGCTGTCGGTGCAGCGACAGCGCCGCGGCGCCGGGCATACACCGTCTGGTATTTTACTTTGTCTTCGGGTGTGGGGTCGCGATCAATGTAGGGTGGTAATGGAGACTGACCGATTTTATCGATCAGGGTGTACAGATCATTTTGGGATATATTGTTAAACCGAACGACGCGACCGCCAGAGACAGTGTTGTCAATCACATCGCACTGAACACCTTCCGCAACGGTCAACTTGTTACCGATCCGCACCTTGCGGGCGGGCTTGACCATGACTTCCCAGAGATTGTTGTCCAGTTCCCGCAATAAAAACACCTCTACTTGAGCATCTGTGCGATCCTTGACAGCAAAAAGCCGTGCAGGATAGACCATGGTTTCGTTAACAATTAATAGATCACCCGCGTTTAGATAATCAGGTAAATTGTAAAAGTGTTTATGTTTTATACTGCCTTCTTTACGGTCAATAATCATTAATTTGGAATGATCACGTTTTTCAATCGGATACTTTGCAATTAGTTCTTCGGGTAATTCGTAATCGAAATCGGAAAGTCTCATAAGTTTTCTCCTTTATTCAAATAAAGTTTGTTGTTCGGACGACATCTTCAGCCCGAAATATTTATATGTTTCCGGTGTTGCCTGGCGACCACGCGATGTCCGCTGAATAAGGCCGTTCTGGATTAAAAAAGGCTCATAGACATCTTCAATGGTTTCCGAGTCTTCACCGATGGCTACCGCCAGACTGTTTAAACCGACCGGCCCGCCGGAAAATTTTTGAATAATCACTTTTAGAATTGTACGATCCATATTGTCAAGACCGCGTTCATCAATATCTAACAGTTTCAGTGATTGCTCGGCAACGTTTTTATCAATAACTCCTTTTGCCTTGATCTGTGCGTAATCGCGAGCCCGTCGCAATATCCGGTTGGCAATTCTGGGCGTCCCCCGGGCGCGTTTAGAAATTTCCCTGGCTCCTGCCTTATCAAGTTCGATATTTAATATTTTTGCGGTGCGGATTAATATTTTAAATAGATCGTCGTTTGTATAATAGTCCAGTCTCAGCACGACGCCAAAACGGTCGCGCATTGGCGAAGTCAGGTGCCCCAATCTTGTAGTGGCGCCGATAAGTGTAAAATTTTCGAGATTGAGCTGAATACTTCTGGCGCTTGGTCCTTTGTCGATCATAATATCGATTGTAAAGTCTTCCATTGCCGAGTATAGATATTCTTCGACAACGTTGTTTAAACGATGGATTTCATCGATAAAAAACACATCTCCATGGGAAAGATTGGTCAGTATTCCAGCCAGGTCGCCGGCGCGTTCGATTACAGGACCTGAAGAAGTCTTAATATTTACATCAAGCTCCTTCGCCACGATATGTGCAAGTGTCGTTTTGCCCAGCCCGGGAGGACCGAAAAGCAACACGTGATCGAGCGCATCGCCCCGTTTTTTGGCGGCTGTGATGTATAACTTCAGGTTGTCCACTACTTTCTGCTGTCCGATAAATTCGGCAAAAGCGGAAGGACGAACACTTTGTTCTACTTCAACATCTTCTGATAACTTTTGGGGATCAATATATTCAGAACGCAATGTACTTCACAAAATTGAATGTAAAATTATAATTTATGATCCGATTGGCTAAGAGATATAAAGATAGTTTTGAAAAATGTGCTGTATTGTGAGTGTCTATTATCAACCGGCTTGGCAATGTAGAATGTTCCATTTAGTAATTGCAAATCATAAAACCAAGCGGCAATTTACTAAAAAATACGCCCTAAATCAATGAAATTCAGAAACATCCGTTTTATTAAATAAATGTATGTTTTATTATAGTGTGAAATTGCTAAAAAAATATAAGAATGGCATATCTTATAACCGAACAATCTGCTGTCGTTCTTTACCCACCGAGATGTACTTTACGGGTGTATGCAATAGATCTTCAATCGTCTTGATATACTCGCGCGCTGCCTTCGGAAGATCATTGAATTTTCGCGCCGATGTTGTGTCCTGATTCCAGCCTTTTAAAGTGATATAATGAGGAATCGCCGCCTCAAGATCAATATCTGGAAAATTCCCGTTTTCATAATGAGTACAAATCTTAATTTCGTCTAAGTCATCAAGAACATCCAGTTTGGTAATAGCGATTGAAGTAAATCCGTTTATCATGGCGGCATAATTGCCTGTTGCGGCATCGAACCAGCCACAACGCCGTTTTCGTTTGGTGGTGGCTCCAAATTCGCCACCGGTCTGTTGCAGATAATCTCCGGTTTTATCGGTCAGCTCGGTTGGGAAAGGACCGGCGCCAACCCGGGTCGTATAACTTTTGTAAACGCCAATGATATTGTCGATTGTTTTAGGACCAATCCCAAGCCCGGTGCAAATATTGCCTGCAATAGTATTGGAAGACGTCACAAATGGATATGAACCAAAATCTACATCCAGCAGGGTTCCTTGGGCGCCTTCAATAAGGATGTTTTTTTTCGCCCGGATGAAATTATTCATCATCATAGAGGTATCGGCGGCGCAGGCATAGACTTCCGGGACACATGCATAAAAACTATCCAGATCGCTTTGTAGTGATATTTTCCCGGTTTCCGAAAGAATCCCTTTCTGA
Source organism: Fidelibacterota bacterium (assembly GCA_030603165.1). Taxonomy (GTDB): domain Bacteria; phylum Fidelibacterota; class UBA2242; order UBA2242; family UBA2242; genus UBA9312. The sequence continues at coordinate 11,368 of JAUVYH010000035.1, read as the reverse complement.
GTAAGGCTATCGATCTTGTGCTTGATTATTGTTTGAAGGGCATCGAGGGATCGAAGGTTTTTAATCTGGATGCCGGAGCGATTTATTTTATCGGCATAGCAAGGACCAATACCTCGTTTGGTGGTGCCAATCGCGTTTCTGCCAAGCGCCGCTTCGGATTTGGCGTCCAGTAGTTTGTGGAGCGGTGTGACAACGTGAGCTAACCGTGATATATGAATTCGTTTCTCTATGGAAATACCCTTGTCGCGGAGCTGGTTCATCTCATTGATTAATCCAACCGGGTCTATGACCATACCATTGCCAAGAATGCAGTCTGTGCGTTCACGAAGAATGCCGCTGGGCAATTGATGCAATATCGTCTCTTCGCCATTTACAAATATGGTATGCCCGGCATTGGCGCCGCCCTGAAAGCGTGCTACAACATTGGCATGATCGCTTAGATTATCGACGATTTTCCCTTTCCCTTCATCGCCCCATTGGGCTCCCAGAACAGCTGTGACAGGCATGGATATCCTCCAAAATATAAAATGCTCCCAAAGAGGAGCATTTATTTGTGAATTATTTTGATGTCAATTTATTTCTTTTTTTTGTTGAATTTTTTTTGCCAGGCGATTACTACCGGACCGGCAATATAGATCGAGGAATATGTTCCGACAAAGACACCGATAATCATTGCGATGGCAAAAATCCGGACTTCACCGGTTGCAAAAGCCAACACAAGAACGACCATAAAAGTGGTCAATGATGTAATTATCGTCCGACTCAGAGTTTCGTTGATACTCTTATTAACAATAGCTTCGATTGTATCAGAACGCATGATTTTTATGTCTTCACGTATCCTGTCATAGAGCACAATCGTATCATTCAGAGAGTAACCGACAATTGTTAAAAAAGCGGCAATCGTGGTTAATGAAATTTCCAGCTGTGCTATTGAAAATATACCGAGTGTGAATAACACATCGTGGATCAATGCTGCAACCGCCCCGATGGCAAAACGAAACTGGAACCGGATGGAAATATATACACCAATAACGAAGAGCGCCGAAATAATTGCCAGAATTGCCGTGCTGCGCAATTCCTTACCGATTTTCGGACCAACCTGATCGGTACGTCGTATCTCGAATGTGTTTCCTTCCAAAGAACGCAGCCCTTCATTTACCGTCGCAGGTAAATTTTCAATAGTTTCGTTCTGGGCAACCCGGATCATGAATTCATTTAATCCCGCCGATTTCTGAATGATGCTGTTTTGTAAGTTCACTGTTGCCAGCGCTTCTCTGATCTCAGCAGTGCTGGTTTCTTGGCTGAACTGAACCTGAATAAGCGTTCCGCCGGTGAAATCAATACTATAATTCAATCCCCTGATCAGGAAAATGGAGACGATACTGATCAATAAAAAAATTACGGAAGCAGTGATCGCGTTTTTACTGAATTTGACGAATTGAATATTAGTCTCTTTAAAAAATCTCATTTTTGTAATTCCTGAAGTTTATATACTTAGTGTTTTTAATACTTTACGGTCGGTTCTGTAATTATAAAAAGTCCGTGTCACAAAAATAGCCGTAAACATACTGGAAAGAATACCCCAGAACAGAGTCACGGCAAATCCCTTTACGGGACCGGTTCCAAACTGCCATAAGATCAATGCCGTCAGCATAGTCGTCACGTTTGCATCCAGAATTGTTCTGAATGCCCGGCTGTAACCGGCATCGATAGCGGCGCGAACGGTTTTCCCTCTTTCCAGTTCTTCCCTTATGCGCTCGAAAATCAGAACGTTTGCATCGACGGCAATACCCACAGTAAGGATGAGCCCGGCAATTCCCGGTAATGTCAATGTTGCACCCAGCGTTGCCAGAATTGCCATAACAAAAACAATATTTAATACTAAGGCTAAATCGGCAAGTAAACCGGAACTTTTGTAATAGATCACCATGAAGCCGATTACGAGAAGGAATCCGATAAGACCGACTTTTGTTCCAATATTGATGGAATCTCTACCAAGAGAAGGACCGATCGTTCTTTCTTCGATCACATCCACTGGCGCAGGCAGTGCGCCGGCACGCAGTATGATGGCAATATTTTTCGCCTCTTCCATATTTTCAAGACCTTCGATATAGGCTGATCCATTGGGGATTTTGACCCTGATCGATGGAGCCATATAAACTTTATCATCCAGTACGATGGCGAGAAATTTGCCTATATTCGATCCGGTCAAGCGGGAGAAAATTCTTGCTCCCTCGCTATTCATATTGATATTAATAATGGGTTGTCCGGCGGATTTCGTCTGAGCGCTGCCAATGTTTGCGGTGGCTTTTTTGATATATTTTCCCTGTATGCCGGCTTCGTGGTTCAGGTGGTACAGTAAATAGTAGTTTTCCGTTTTTCCCCTTGAAGTTGTAATACGTTCGGGTTTTGCCGACCAGAGGAATTTCGAATCATAAGGTAGTAACCTTACCACATCCGGATCTGAGAGAATTTTCTTTACGGTGTATAAGTTGCGCTCCGGCACGCCGATGGAGTTGCTAACGTTCCGCAGCAATGACGAGAACGGCTTTTCAGCAAATAATTCCGCATCAACAACCAGTGCGCTGTCGGTAGTGTCCCCTTCAATATCCATATCTGCTTCGGTAATGCCCAACAGTTCATTTACACTGATCGCTTTATCTTTGGATTCTTTTATTGCAACAGTCGTATCCTCTTCCGTGGATACCGGCTGTATCACGTCCTTGCGCCCGGTTTTTAAATAGTTATCCACCGAAGCGATGAAGGATTGTGTGACCTGAGGATCTTTGAGGAGAATAAATTCGAGCAGAGCCGTACTCTGGATCAGATTGCGGGCGCGTTCAGGATCCTTGATGCCGGCAAGTTCAACAATGATGCGATATTGTCCGGCTTTCTGGATCGTTGGCTCGGATACGCCGAACTGATCCACGCGGTTGCGGATAATCTGCAACGCGCGCTGCATGGCGTCTTTGGATTCATGTCTTAATTCTGCAACGATTCCACTGTTTTTATATTTTTCTATATTGGGGAAATGGCGAATAAGTTTAAACTCTTCCGCCTCTACATTGCGGAGAAAGATATTGAAGAAATCTTCACTGGTAGATTTATATTCATCTGTTGTATTGTTTAATATGGTATAAAATTCAGGTGTTTTATTGGTGGCAAGCGTTTCGATCAGTTTGGGAAGATTGAGTTCCAGCACCACATGCATACCACCCTGGAGGTCCAGACCGAGCCTAATGATGCGATCTTCATAATTTTCAATAGTTCCGTCAGATCGCATTGCCTCCAGTTTTTCCGGTGAGAAACTGTTGTAGGCAACTGTCCAGTAAAGCGAATATGTCGCTAAAAGAACCGCCATCCCAATAATAATGAACCGAATGTTTGTTTTTTTAAACATTTATCTGTACCTCTGTATGAACGATTTCCGGTTTAGAAAAAAAGCGGTTGAATTTAATTGAGAGACGTACTCAATGTCAACGAAAAAGCCGGGGATTTAATTTAAAAGCAATTCTAAACACTCTGCCCTTATTCGCTTTCGTCATCTTATCATGCTGATCGGATATATTTTGAACCATCAGCGGGATATCGCTTTTTCAGAAGTTGCCCGTATCAACCTTCCGAAGGTTTTTTTATTATGACACATACGATTATCTTACCGAACCTTCGGAAGGTTTTGCTGGATGATAAACCAATTCAACCCATTCAACCTTCGCTGAAAAAACTTGAGTTAAGTTCTTTTCACAAATTCATGCCGGAATTAAAAACTTCTAATAAGAACTTGACTCAAGTTGGAAGTAAGGCAAATCTTTGCGAAAGTTCACTCAATGAATATCTTAGAATTCTATAACTGTCAGAGAATTCTCATGAAGAAACTTTCGCAAAGTTATTCCATACACAGTCCAGCAGACGACAGGGTGAATTTGTTCATCCCCTACGGGGAAATCTTTCCGGGGGGAACGAATGTATTACAATACCAAAACCACTACGCGGTATCCTCGTTTGCTCAGTTGGATTTATCTACAAATAGCGAACCCCTGCCGGGGTTAATACTGAGTAGCAAGCATGTAGAATCAAACTCCGTAGGAGTTGACTATTTGTAGCAGTATTAATTATTGAAGCAACGGGAGCGGATACCTACGAATATAGAAACTATGTTCAGACCGATATCTGGCTTAGCGATGCAGTCCCTCTTCATCATGGCATGGATGTAGCTGATTTAGATGGAAATGGAAAAGATGAAGTATATGTCACTCTTTATTCCTTGGGTGCAGGAGCCGGAGCGTTAATGGGTGTCCAGTGCACAGGTGAACTGACAGACATGACAACAGAAAATAGTGTTTTCATGGTTGCTGATGCCGGTGGATATGGTTTGACTATCGGTGATATTGATAATAACGGTAAAACCGATATTTATACATCAGCATATAAATATGGAAAAGTTATATCTCACGAATTTCAGGGTGGAGATATAACACAAACATTAAATTACACTGCTACTACATTTGCAGAACACAGTACAGCAAATGGAAGTTGTGCAATCATGGCTTCTCAGGTTGATATAGACGGTGATGGGGCAAAGGAATTAGCAGTTGCCTACTTGGAGGGAGGTGCATCAGGTACAATCGGTGCAAGCATATATGAGAATGTACTTGAATACACCACAATTTACGATATTCAGTACAATGAAACTGTTCCTGGTGAAGGTGATGATTGTTATCCTTCAACAATGATTGATTCTTTAGTAAAGATCCGGGGTACTGTCTTAGGAGCTGATGGCCATGGATTTTATGTACAGGATGCTTCAAACTCCTGGAATGGAATATATGTGCATACAACAGATCGGGTTGCGAATCTTCCGGAAATTAATGACTCAGTAATGGTAATTGGTAATGTTGGTGAATACAAAGGCTTAACAGAAATAGTCAATCCTACTGTTATAAACCTTGGACAAAGTGATTTTACCATTGAACCGGTGGAATTATCAACCGGTTTATTCAGTATCGGATGTGATGCTTCAGCTGAAGCCCATGAAGGAACCTTGGTAAAACTAACAAATGTGACAGTTACTCAAGAAGCAAATCAATATGGAATCTGGCATGTCGACGATGGAACCGGTTCATGTGTTGTAGATGATTATATGTTTCACCTTACACCTGAAATTGGTACTCATTTTGATTTCTTAGTCGGGGTTGTTCGGTATTCTTATGGGGAATATGGAGTGAATCCAAGGATTGTAAGTGATTTTTCACCTGAACCTGTCTGGACAGTCACTTTTCGAGCTGATTTGACTGATTTTATAGCTAATGATTGGTTTGATCCCTCTGATCCTGCAGATTCAATTGTTGTCAATGGAGATTTTAACGGATGGAATTCTAGTGAAAAAATGGTGCCGGATGAAACTAATCCCAATATTTATGTCCACACAGAACAAATATCAGCTGGTGCGGGAGAAATTTTTCGTTGGAAATTCAGGATATTTCCTGGAACGAAATGGTTAAACACGGGCTGGGAGCTTGATGCAAACCGAGAGATGGTATTTACTGGTGCGGATATGATTTTAGATCCGGAAGTTCCAAATTGTGAATATGCAGGAGAACCGATATCCCAGGATGTTACAGTTACATTTTCCGTGGATATGTCAACATATTCCGGTGAATATAGTAATGTTTCTTTACAGGGAGAAACATCTCCTTTGAATTGGACTCCCGGCACTACTATTATGTCTGATCCGGAAGGTGACGAAGTATATACTGTTGACATATTATTTACAGCCGGCACAGGTAAAAACATAGTGTATAAATACACTGCTCAAACCAATCCCTGGAACTGGGAACCTATTGGTGATTATGTAAATAGATGTTTTGAAATAGATGATTCAAGTCCAACACAAGTACTGGAGGTGGATCAATGGGGAATTTTGCCCGGCATTGGTTCTGCATATTTTGATGGGGCTAATGATCGTATTCGTGTGTCTGATGCATATCCCGTGAATCCTGATGCAAATCCATCTGCTTATATCATAACCGGAAATACTATTACTGTGGAGGCATGGGTTTTTCCGATGAGTTTACCAGCATATAATGACGGAAAGGTTATATTATCTCGTCCTTATTGGAATATGGAACCATGGTTTGCTTATGAATTAAAGATTTCGAACTGGGGAGCAACGGATAATCCAAGATTCCAATTTTGTATTACCGATGGAACAGTTCCAATGACAGGCGCTTACGCAGATGATACCAGTCCAGTTACTATGGGTACATGGACTCATCTGGCTGGCACTTACGATGGATCAATGGTTAGATTATATGTAAATGGTCAATTAACGGGGGAGATTCCATTTACAGCAGATATTCCAGAGGGGAATACTGGATTATATTTGGGTGGGCTTTCCCATACTTATTTCCATGGATTAATTGATGATGTCCGGTTATGGAATGTTGCCCGTACTCAACAAGAAATTCAAGATAATATGAACATAATGCTGGCTGGCAATGAATCCGGCTTAGCAGGTTACTGGCCCTTAAATGAAAGCACAACCGTGAACGATAACTATCCGGTAACGATAGACCTATCAAGTAATCACAATGATTTATGGGTACAGTATGGAGCCTATTTCGTAAGTGCAGTGCCCCCGGACGGCGAGCCAGTTATTGCTCCTGATTTCTATGTTGAAGAACTATACGGTGTTATTGGTGAATACTTTGAGTATAGACCCAAAGTTGGAGGATGGTCCGTTCCAACAATATCAATTATCAATGCACCCACAGGTATGGTAATAGATAACGGTGTTTTGAAATGGACACCTGATGTTGCGAATCGGCATGAAATCACTCTTGAGGCGGCAAATAATGCCGGGACTGTACAAGAATCTTTTACTATGTGGGTAGATGCTGCACCGTTACATCATAAAGCGCACGATAACAATAGCACCCTATATTCAATCTTCAATAATGGCATTTTAGGTAAAAATCGGGGTGAAGATGGCGAAGGATTTCAGTTTAATGGGCTAAATGGTCTTTTTGAAGGTGATCTACTTATTGCTCAATCAGTGAGCCAAGTATCAGGCAAGTTGTATGAAAGAGAATACGGTATCTTAGATACAATAAAATCTATCTCAAGTTCACTGAGTGGATTTGACAGAGCTTATGAAACAAAATTCGATGACCAGAGAGCGCCGAATCCGATTGGTGTTGAGATTATTCAGCGATCCCATTCAAAATCTACAAGTCCGGATGACGATTATGTAATTATGGATTATGACGTTTTAAATAATACAGGTTCTGACTTAAATGGCATATATATTGGATTAGAAATGGACTGGGATGTAGGCAGTGCTGCCAATAATCTTGGCGGATATGATTCTCAACGGAAATTGAGCTATGTTTATGAAGCCACAGAAGGGCAGAGTAATCCGAATTATTATGGTATGACAGTTCTATCCGGAGATGTTTCAGGACACTTTTTGTGGACTATTGGTAGCGTAGAGGATGAAGGCTTAGATAATTTTCTTTATCAATCAATGCAATCTTTTAGTGGCATACCAACGGAACCAAGCGACCTGAGAGTAATATTAGCAATGGGTCCGTATAGCATAACAGCGGGCAGTAGTGTAAGAGCAGTATTTGCAATTTTAGGAGGTACAGATTTAGCAGGTTTGCAAGCCAATGCCGATGCAGCGTTAGCAATAGATCTAGAGGGAGAGATTCCTGAACTTTCTCACTTTTCACCAATATATACCGGTAATCCCTACCTTGCGATGAACATTTATATCACCGGCGCCACGATAGATGGTATAGGTTTAAGCGCTGGCGATGAGATCGGTATCTTTGATGGAGAATATTGTGTCGGCGCCGGTTGGGTAACCGGAGCAATTGATCCTTACCTGGCGCTGGTAGCCTCCACAGATGATCCGGGGACGACGGAGATTGACGGATTTACACCGGGACATGCGATTAGTTACAGACTCTGGGATTCCGGTGAAGAGCTAGAGATTGCTAATGTCGTCACTACATACACTATGGGAGACGGCACATTTTCATCCCAGGGAACGGCGATGGTCAATCTGGAAGGATTAATGACAGTTGAGCAGGATATTGGTCTTAATACCGGTTGGAATATCATGTCATTCTATGCAGAGCCTGAAGATATGAATCTTCAGAGCATTGTGCAGCCCCAGATAGACAATAGCAGCCTGCTGAAAATCCAGGACGAGACCGGAGCAGCAATAGAGGAGTTACCCATAATAGGCTGGATTAATAACATAGGTGATATGAGTGTTAGTGAAGGTTATTATATTAAGGTGAATTCAAATCAGGTTTTGACTCTTGAAGGTAATCCTGTTGATCTGCCAATAGATATCACTCTTGACGCGGGCTGGAATATCATGGGCTATCCGGTGGCGAGTGCGCAGGATGCGATGAATGCATTACAGCCTTTGGTTGATGCCGGTGATTTACTCAAGGTGCAGGATGAAACCGGCGCAGCGATAGAGGAGTTACCTGTAATAGGATGGGTAAATAATATCGGTAATTTCGAGCCTGATGAAGGCTATTATGTAAAAGTTGCTTCTTCTACAAGTATAAGCCTTAATGAACCATCTAAACTAGCTCGTATAGCGGTTGTTTCAGAATCTGAGAATAGCCCGACACATTTTGTAACATCTTTTGAAGGTAATCCTTATTTAGCCATGAATATCTATGTTCTAAAAGCGACCTTAGATGATATCGCAGTGAAAGCAGGAACCGAAATCGGTGTGTTTTATCGTGGATTATGTGTTGGGACGGCTGCACTTACAAGATCGCTTGAGCCGGACGATTCATATCTTTCCATCATAGTAAGCACGGATGATCCACTTACTGAGGAAGTCGATGGTTTTGTTCCCGGTAGATCGGTTTCTTTCCGGTTATGGGATGGCAAAGATGAATATACAATGTCTGCAACAGCATGCTCAGAAGATGAAGATTTGAAGGCGCTTAGATTTGAATCTCAGGGAACAATAGTGGTAGAGTTAACCGGGAAAACATTACCTAAAGAGTACAGACTCTATTCCTGCTATCCAAATCCCTTTAATCCCACCACAACAATAAGATATGATTTGCCAAACGATGGTCATGTTAAATTGCTTGTATATGATTTACAGGGCAGATTGATGAGAACACTGGTATCAGAACAAAGAGAAGCGGGTTACCAGTCAGTGATATGGGATGGTAGAGACGATAATGGCAGTATGTTGCCGAGTGGCATGTACTTCTATCAGTTGAGCGCCGGGAGTTTTTCCCAGGTGAAAAAGATGGCGCTGGTGAAGTAATTATATGACGATAGATATATTTGCAAAAAACCAAAAACCTAACGGAGTTTGAAATGAAAAAGCTCAACATCTGAAGATGATTCAGACAATAGCCAAATAATATAAATTTAGAGGAGTGGCAACAATGATAAAAAAAATTATAATTAACTTTATCTTACTTTTATTATTAGTCGGAATATCTCCGCTTTTCGGGCAGGAAGTTAAAACAAAATTTTCAGGGGAAGTATTTTCAATTTCCTCTTTTTACGAGGACGAAATATCTTCTCCTAAAACGTCCGGCGATATTCTTCTGGATGAAAGTTTTGAGGGCGATGTAATAGGCTGGACAATTTACGATAATGATAATGACGGTTATTCCTGGCAAGTTTACTCCGATCAGGCGCCGCCTGATACTGCTGCTCATACAGGCTTAAGAGGATTTGGCGTCGTCTACAATTCCGCGGGTAATGATGACTGGCTGATGACTCCGCAAATATCTCTGCCTGCAGGAGCGACGGGTATCGATTTTTCTTTCTGGGCGCACTCGCATTCGAGTTCATATCCGGAGGACTTCAATGTCAAACTTTCCACTACCGGACATGCAATTGGAGATTTTACAGTAACGCTTGAAGAAGTTAGAGGCGCTCCTTTGGCCTGGACGCAATATTCTTATGATCTTAGCGCTTATGCCGGTAAATCTATATATCTCGCGGTGCAATGTGTATCAGTTGATAAATGGTATCTGTGGGCTGATGATTTTGTGGTAACAGCAACTGGCGGAACCACACAAGATCAGTGGACTATTTTGATTTATCTCGATGGTGATAATAATCTAGAATATGCAGCCATTAATGATATCAATGAAATGGAGCAGGTAAGTTTACCTGATAACATTAATGTTATTGTACAATTAGATAGAATTGGTGATTACGATGACTCCAATGGTGATTGGACTGATACGAGAAGATATGAGATTACTCATGATACCGATCAATATATCATAGGTTCCACGTTAGTTGACGGTACTTTAGGTGAACTAAATATGGGTGATCCTCAGACATTAACTGATTTTTTAAATTGGGGAATTGCTACATATCCTGCTGAAAATTATATGCTGGTACTTTGGGATCACGGCGGTGGTTGGAGGAAAAAAGTATCAGACATGTCAGGGATTCAGTTAAGCCAAAAATACGATGTAAAAGATATGACTACACCGTTTACAGATAGAGGAATAATATGGGATGACACAGATGATGACTATCTGGAAATGAGAGAGGTTAAGTCTGCACTCAGTGCTGCAGACAACACTGTTGATATATTAGGTTTCGATGCTTGTCTAATGGGATTGGTTGAAGTTGCCTATGAAGTAAAGAGCATCGTAGATAGCTTTGTTGTATTTTCACAAGATCTGGAACCGGGAGACGGCTGGGACTATACATCTTTTCTGACGAGTCTTAGTTCAAATCCTGCTGCAAAACCCTCCGAACTTGCCGGATACATCGTTGATAGTTATCAAGCATTTTATACAAGCGCAGGTGAAAACACGACCCAGTCTGCTGTAAAGTTATCTGAAATAGATAATCTGAAGACGGCAATTGATAACTTTTTAACAGACTTTATTTCAGATCCGGAATGGTCTGTAATTTCCGCAGCCTTCGAGTCGTCATACCAATTTGGATCTTATAATAATTATATTGATATAGGTCAGTTTATGACGTATTGTGCTAATAATTTTACTAATGGTTCTACTGCTAATTCAGTTGTAACAGCTATTGATGATGCAGTTATTCACAATGGTACAACCGGAAACCTTACTGATGCTACTGGTCTTAATATTTATTTTCACAAGTATTTCGATAGTGAGTGGGATTATTACAACGCTACTTATTGTGATTTTGCAGGTGAATCCAATTGGAAGTCTTTTGTGATTGATTATACTATTAACGCGGCGGAAAATAACTGTGTGATATAAGGTTAAAAATGTTATCTTATAAGCATGAAAGAAACAGATTTAAGAAAACAGCCAGATGACGTTCGCAATCATCTGAGAAAGCAAGCAATTCGGTTGATAAAAAC
>JAUVYH010000254.1 GCA_030603165.1 Fidelibacterota bacterium | reverse complement strand
GGCGGGAAACAAAATTGCGTAAAGATTATGAAAAAAAGTATCGGGAAAATCAGGTAGAAACCTATGAAGACAATTATATCGATATTCTTGAAAATAGAGGAGATAAAGAAATAAAAGAATACGAAAAATTCTTTAAAGAAGAAAAAAAAGGTAACTAAAATTATCAGATGCCGGGTAGATATCTTCTAGAAAATAAAACAAATATGCTTACGGCTCTAATTGCCATCCCTGTCTCAATAATTGTCGCCCTTATTCTTGTTAAAGTAGATACTGTTTATGCACTGGTTGCCGCCCTTGGACTCGGTGTATTAATTTTAACCTTTATAAATACTGATTTTGCAATATTTATACTGATATTTTCAATGTTATTATCTCCGGAATTCGGGAGTCGAACAACTGCCGGGGAAGGCATAACAATTCGAATTGATGATATACTTCTGGCAATTATATTATTTACCTGGCTGGCAAAGACAGCGCTTAACAAAGATCTGGCGCTGTTTAAAACATCGCCCCTTAATAAACCTATAGCCTCTTATATTTTTATATGTTTCTTTTCTACCGGAATTGGAATGCTTTTCGGAAGGGTTAAACCATTAAATGGTCTGTTTTTTGTCATTAAATATATAGAATTTTATCTGGTATATTTCTTGGTTGTCAACCACGTCCGCTCAAAAAAGCAATTTGATAACTTTACAGTTGCCCTACTTGTAACATTTGTTATTGTTGTAGTAGTATCCTTATTACAGATTCCATCGGGTAAACGTCTGACGGCTCCTTTTGAAGGAGATGCCGGTGAACCAAACACACTTGGAGGTTATTTAATTTTTATAATTGCTATCAATCTTAGCCTTATTCTTAAACCGGGGATCCTTACTTCACCGAAGATTCGTCGATTATTACTCTGGATCACAATGATTGCAGTATTTCCGTTTCTTCTGACAAATTCAAGAGGATCGTGGGTAGCCGGCATTCCGGTAGTTATTAGCTATATAATCATTAGTAGCCGACGGTGGATTATTGTTGGATTTGTTGCAGTTCTTATTGTTATTGCTCCTATCATCATGCCTGATACGGTTATTGATAGAGTAAAATATACTTTTACAGAACAACGAGGATATGCCAAGACACTCCAGGAGAATGTCGGTGGTGTTACTCTGGATACATCGGCTTCAGAGAGAGTGCGCAGCTGGAAAGCCGCCTGGGGAGGAGTCAAAAAGCACCCTCTTTTCGGTTTTGGCATTACCGGCTGGAGATTTTTAGATGCACAGTTTATGAGAGTTCTAGTCGAGTCGGGTTTTATTGGATTGGGATTTTTCATTTATCTCTTATATTCAATTTTGAATGAGACATGGAAGATATATAAAAACGCCAAAATTCCATTTTTTAAATATTTTGCTCTCGGATTCTTTGTCGCCACAATTGCTATGATAACCCATAGTATCGGCGCTAACACTTTTATTATTATCAGAATAATGGAACCATTCTGGTTAGTCTGTGGACTAGTCGCTTCAATCCCTTATATTGAAGAGATCGAAATGCAAAAACTCCGCGATCTCGAAGAAGACGTAATAAAAATTAAATTGGGTACGATCTGACAAATGGGATATATTAAAAAATCAAAACCTGTCACAAAGTCATCATTATTATTCCGTGAATTGGATGATGGCGCCGTCGTCTATGAACCGGACGCCGAAATTCTTCATACGCTCAATGCATCCGCCGCTTTCATCTGGCTATTATGCGATGGGCACAATACAATATCCGATATAATTAATCGTGTAAAAAAAGACTTTCATAAATTAGATGCTGTCCCCGATAAGGAAGTAAATTCAATTTTAAATCAATTCCAACGCCTTGACTTAATAGAATTTCTTTAATGCTCTATCTGCATAGCGAATATTTTCCGCTGACAATATCACTGGAATTTCCAGAGGATTTATCTGCATTAATTAGTTCAACAATTTTTTCAGAGTTGATAACGACTCAACCATTTCATTCAAAAATAAAATACCGGGTTACAGAAATTGATAAAAAATATTATCTGTTTCGTAATAAAAGACTGACCCATCGAAATAAAAAAATAGAAAAAATTATTTACGCGC
>JAUVYH010000021.1 GCA_030603165.1 Fidelibacterota bacterium | reverse complement strand
CAAGTTTCGCAGTCATCTAAGTTATTAATTCTCAAGGTTCAAAAAATTTGTATTAATAAGTCACTAAATTATTACACGTTATCTTTTAAAAACATCTCTTTATATTTTTACTGCGAAACTTGAGTAATTTATTATTCAATCTAACTTATACGAGATCGCCAAAATACGATTTAATGTGCTCGACTTTAGTGTCCGCTCCGATTTTCTGAAAATTCCTGATTGCCAGATTCACTGTTTTCTTTGCCAGCGACTTTTCTCCGGTATCGGCATATAATTTTGCCATTTCAACAAGCGTTTCTGCCAGGTTGATCGGGTTCGTTATCTTTTCATATATGCGCCGGCTGTTTTCAAAATAAGATAATGAAATATCGTAATTCTTACTTTGACGGTTGATCATTCCCAGTATCTTATACGCCTCGGCTGTGCTGAGACGGTCACCGGATTCATTGAAAATGGCAAACGCCGACGTGACAAGCGCAGTGCTGGCGGATAGTTCACCCTGCAAGCATTTAACTTCGGCTTTTAGCAGATAGACAAGTCCTTTTTGATATCTGTTATTGGTTTTACGAATGAGATCAAGGGCTTTGTCGAGATATTCAATAGACGTATTGTATTCCTGGGTGAATTTATACGTGAACGCAAAATTCAGATAGATATTTGTTAAAAGCTCAGTATCCTGACCCAGATTTGCATCAAGCGCTTTCTGGAAACATTTGATAGATCCTTCATAAAGCCCTCTCATATTGTAAATAATGCCAAGATTCATATTGGCTTTGGCAATCATTTCCGGGACATTTACCTCTTCCGCCATTTTCCGGGCTTGAATGAAATGAATTTCACCCTCGTAAAATTTACCCTCTTCTACAAGCGTTGCGCCGATATAATTATTTATCGACAAGATTCCGACATTGTTATCGATTTGAGTAAACAATTTCAGACTTCTTTTAAAATATTTTTGAGCGGTTTGAAAATCGTTAGTGCAAAAATCGATGTTGCCTAATTTCCGTAAAATATTTGCCACGACCTCTTTGTTTTTTTGACCGGCATTTTTCAGTGCTATATGAAGAATCTCTTTACCCCGTTTAAATTCTCCATAGTTGATCGCCGATCCACCGATATCATACAGCAGCCCGGCATAATCGGTTTTACCCAGATATTTGGCTGCGTGATAAACAATGGTATCAAAATCTATATCACGTAAAATGATGTCTTTCCGGTAGGTTGGCAGTTCTTCCGGCAGCGGTTCTTTCTTCCACACATTATTGAGAATACGCTCTCTCTCTTTGCGGAGCCTGAGCAGCTTATGGGAGAATTCAACGCCACAACATTTTTCTGCAAACCCGAGTACTTCGAATAAATATTGTTTATTCATCTATTATATATCCCACCATTAACAATTTTAGTTTCTCTGTCAAAACAGTCATTAACATAAGTTAAAAGCCCCATCCATAGCGTGAGAAATGATCGGTTATGAATGTGACTGTCTTCTCGTCATAATCGATGACCATATCCGTATCTTCTTCTAAAGGAAACCAAACATACCCGCCATCCTCACTAAAATAGATGTTGAAGTCAGGCACGACATCGTTTTCCAAATCAAGGAAAGTCCATGACAGTGTTATGGTAACGTCTTTTTCAAACGTCATGCTCGGTAAGAATTCTACTCCGGCGCTTGTTTGTTTTTTATCCTCGATACATAACACCTCAACGGTGACGAATGTATTTTCATCGACGGCATAGGGAGGCAATTCTACTTTGTTCTCAAAAGTCATGTTGCCACCAACAATCCCGCCAACATCGGGCGTGATCATTTTTCCCGTCTTTCCGGTTTTAGCAAGTGCTTTTAATTTTTCCATCACTTCCGCTTTGACAGGAATCCATTGAATGTCATCCACATGAATTCCGATCGATTTGACCGGATCGTTAGGACTTGAGACAGAATTTTCGCTGCACCCATTGATGAAAATGGCTACCGCGAAAATCAAAAAAAGACTGAACAAAAGACCAGTTCTTCGTTTCATACCATACCTCGCTTAATTTTTTGAAATTTAAAAAAGAGCATAAATCATATTACAAACGCTGTACCAATATAGTATTTGAGTTTAAAAAAAACTACAACATAAATCACAACGCACAGGTAACTTGTTGATAATATATATATAATGACACCAATGGAATTGTTATGGTTGATAAAAAACAGAAGATTGTTGAATAAGAGATTTGGAAATAGTTGGTTCATATTAACCACAGTGGGTTATTTCAACCACCAATTAATATATCAGGTCAGTGGTTAATGTTGAATTTCTTCATTCGGTATTTGAGAGTTTCTCTGGATATGTTCAGCAGTTTGGCGGCTCTGGTTTGATTACGATTGGTTTTAATCAGAGCTTGTTCAATTAATGATTTTTCAATATCGACTAACGATAAACCATCATTTGGAATTTGAATCACGGTGTGATTATTCGATGGCGTTGCCAGATTATCCAGCAGTGATATATTATCACAGGTTAGAAGATCGCTATTTTCAAACAACACGGCTCTCTCAATTGCGTTTTTCAGTTCGCGAACATTTCCGGGCCAGGAATGTTCAAGCAATTTCGTTTTTAATTTGTTTGTTATGCCCTTAAGGTTCTTTTTAAACTCGGTATTATAGCTTTTTAAGAAGTGTTCCGCCAGAAGAATAACATCCTCTTTCCGGTCTCGTAGCGGCGGGAGTGTGATTGAGGCGACGTTCAGGCGGTAGTAAAGATCTTCACGGAACGTGCCTTCTGAAATACATGTTTCAATATTTCTTGATGATGCGCTGATGATACGGGTATCTATATGAATTTCCTTTGTGCCGCCGACTCTTCTGAAGGTTTGTTTCTCAAGAACTTTTAAAATTTTTGCCTGTAAGCCGGGCGCCATATCACCGATTTCATCGAAGAAAAAAGAACCGTGATGAGCAAGCTCCAGCAGACCTTTTTTACGATGGGTGGCGTTTGTAAATGCCCCCGCTTCATAACCGAAAAGTTCAGCTTCTAAGAGCGTTTCCTGGAATGCGGAGCAATTGATTTCAATAAATGGTTTATTCCCTCGTTCGCTTTTATAATGAATGGCGCGGGCAACCAATTCTTTTCCGGTACCGGTTTCTCCTCGAATTAACACCGTTGTTTTTGGTGAACTGGCAACCTGCCGGATGAAACGGAAAACTTCTTTGATCGGTTCGCTGTTTCCGATAATATCGCCGAAACCGAAGATGACGTCTTTCTGCTTTTGAAAATAGGCAAGTTGATCTTCTATTTGTTGTTCTTCAACGATTTTATCGACGATTAATGTTACTTCATCAAGATTAAACGGCTTGCGAATGTAGTCTTTGGCGCCCAGCTTCATTGCCTGAACGGAAGTATCAACATTGGCAAAACCGGTTATTACCACAACGGGTATATCACATTTCAACTTTTGCAACTGTTCTAAAAATTCAAGACCATCCATACCGGGTAATTTTATATCAAGAAGAATTAAATCCGCATATTCGGATTGGAGGTATATTAAAGCTTCTTCTGCAGAAGCGAGTGTTTTTACATCATGCCCCGCCGGAAGCAATAAATCCTCGAAGGTACTGCGGATATATTTGTCGTCGTCGATAACTAAAATTGATGCCATAACCATCTTTGCGTTTGTAAAGGAAGTTTACACTCTAATTTTTTAATATGCAACTCCTCGGATTACAAGTAATTTTATTGTCAATTGGATAATCGTTGTTTGAATAAATTGAAACAGACAGAAACAAGTTCGTTAATTTGATCTACCTGGAAAGGTTTTGCTATCACCCGGTCAATATCGCAGGATGCTATACGTTCCGGGTCGAGCTGTGTGCACCAGGCTTGGACAAGCCTGTCATTTTCAATAATGCCGATCAAAACCTCTTTTTTATCAAAACCGCTCATTTCCGCCTCTATTTTAATGGGGTATCTTAACCTGAAAACATTTCCCTTTTTCGGTATTTTTAACAATATCTATCGTGGCTTTGTACTTATGTAATATCCGACTGGCATAATATAGATCGACGGGCTGATTTCCCATGCGTTTCGATTGTTTTTCCGGTGGCGGTTCTGAAAATATCGTTGCTAATTGCTTTTTATCAATAGGCGCGCCGGTGTCGGATATATCGATATAAATAAATTGCGGATCGGCATACAGGGAAACGGAAAATGTTTTGACGTCGGTATTTAGCATTGTGTCCAGGGAGAAATTTACAATGCTCATTAAGCCTGTTGAGAAGTCGCTATATGTACCCGTAATCATTGGAATACTTGCGTTCAGATCCAATTTTTTTTCAACGTTGTGTTTGTAAAACGGATCGGCTTCCAGGAAATCGAGTTCATAATGCAATAGGTCGCTCAGATTGAGAGGAACCTCGTTCTGGATGATCTCGCGATTACTTTTGAATGATAGAGTTGTGATAATTGAGTTGATATTCCGGGCTTGTGATTGAATAATGTCCAGACCCGGGATGTTGGGATTTTTGGCTTTTAAGAGCTGAGTTCTGCCGATGATAACCGCGAGGGGATTGTTGATATTGTGAGCAATTCCCGGGGCGAGGTGACCGAAAACGGAAAAACGCTTTTCATTGCGCAGATCATTTTTCAACTGTGTGATATCAATGTCATTTCCGCTTACCGAAGAAACAGGGTGTATAAAAAATATTAATGCCGGTTCACCTTTTTCAGTGATGGTCTTTGCAGGCGTTACTATTACCGAAGCAGAGACGCCTCCGTGAGCCTGAAAATCCAGCCGTCCTTCTATTATCTCGACAGTCAGTAGTTGAGATAAGATTAGGCGTTGGTTATCGTTGTTTGGTATATAATTGGAAATCGAAGTGCCGATAAAATCCATTTCAGGGAGAATCGCCAGGGATTTAAATGCCGGATTGGCGTCAATTATTAATCCTTTGGCATCTAAAATTAGAGTTGGCAAAGGAGATTGTAAATAGATGTTTTTGTAGATCATTTTAGCCATTCAGCGATTTCAAGACGACAGAAATTTCATATATATTTTGTAGTAGTCTGAATATAGGGACACTAAAACTGTCAGAAACTTTCTTGCCATTACTACCGCTGTAATATAAAGCAATCGAAACGTTTCTGAAAAGATTTATTTTTTTTGGAATTGATATTCGGTTATTTTTCATGGAATCTTATTTATAAACATGTTAAACTTTTAAGTTGTTTCTTCAAGAAAAACGGACGGGCTGGATGGAAAATATTTACGATGTTATTTTGATTGGAGCCGGAACGGCGGGTTTGTTTGCAGCGAATCGTCTGGCGGGAAGCGGATTAAAGGTGCTTGTCATTGACAGGGGCGACGAGCCGGAAAAGCGTAAAGATATGAATTTTGGGGTCGGCGGCGCCGGCACATTTTCCGACGGTAAGCTGAATTTAAGTCACCGAATCGGTGGTGATCCGTCAAGTTTTGGAAGGAGTGCGTCGGAAGTAGAAGAATATATTGAATTGGTTGATAATATTTTTACCGAAAATGGAGTCGCAGGCGGTTATTCCGGGACAAATGATAAATCTTTCCGGGAATTGATGCGGAAAGCTCATGCTGTGGGCGTTGACTTTATCTATGCCAAACAGCGCCACATCGGTACAGACCGGCTGCATATTATCATTAATCGCTTCTATCAACAGCTGGTTAAAAAAGAAATTTCGTTTCGGATTAATACCCGCATTCGGTCAATTGATTACCGGGACAACATCTTCATTCTATCCAATGAAAAAGAACAATTCCGGGCAGAGTCGATCATTGCAGCGCCGGGTAGAGCCGGGGCATATTGGTTGCGCGAGCAGGCAAGAAAGCTTGGTATAAAAAACATGTACGGACCGATCGACGTTGGGGTGCGCGTGGAGTTTCCGGCTGATATATACAGAGAAATTGCAAAAGTCATGTATGACGCAAAATTTCGGTTATATACAAAGTCCTACGACGATCTTGTGCGAACATTCTGCACCAATCCAAATGGATATATTGTAAAGGAAGAGTTCGATGATTTCGTTCTCGTAAACGGACACGCCAAGTGGAATTCTAAAACGAACAACACAAATTTTGCGCTGCTGTCCAGAGTCACTCTGACCGACCCGGTGGAAGACACAACGAAATATGGACGGGATATTGCCTGTCTGGCAACGACTATAGGCGGTGGAAAACCGATTCTTCAGCGCTTGACGGATTTTGTTTCCGGGCGTCGTTCAACCTGGGATCGGATTGCCAAATCGGCTGTTACACCGACATTGTCCGATGTTACGCCCGGTGATATTGCCATGGCATTTCCTCATCGTATTGTCACCAATCTAATGGAAGGATTGAGCATATTAAATCACATCATTTCAGGGCTTCAGTCGAACAGTACGTTGCTATATGCCCCGGAGATAAAATTTTATGACACAAAATATA
Source organism: Fidelibacterota bacterium (assembly GCA_030603165.1). Taxonomy (GTDB): domain Bacteria; phylum Fidelibacterota; class UBA2242; order UBA2242; family UBA2242; genus UBA9312. The sequence goes on along the minus strand of JAUVYH010000021.1, from coordinate 21,878 downwards.
CCGTAACGCCCAACCTCGAGACAAATGTTAATAATTTCTTTGTTGCGGGTGACGCGAGCGGACACAGCCGTGGTATTATTTATTCGGCGGTGACCGGTATTTTTGCGGCAGAAGGAGTTTTAAAGAATCTTGGTAAAAATTAGCAGGAGAAAGTTATGGCAGAATTATTAACAGAGCAAAAATCAAAGCGGTTGGTTTCACTGGATGTATTTCGCGGAGCAACTATTGCTTTTATGATTACTGTAAACAATCCCGGCAGCTGGAGTCATATTTATGCTCCGCTCGGTCATGCGAAGTGGTTTGGGTGTACCCCCACGGATCTGGTTTTTCCATTCTTCCTTTTTATTGTCGGTGTTGCCATGTGGTTTTCCTTTGCCAAGTTTGGTCACAAACTCACCCCGGAAGCAGGCAAAAAGATTCTGAAACGTACGTTTCTGATTTTTCTAATTGGTCTTGTTTTAAATATGCTTCGACCGGCGGATAGTTTTGCGGAAATTTTTACAAAGCTGAGAATTGTTGGTGTTCTTCAGCGGATTGCATTATGCTACGGAATCGCCTCGGTGCTTGTTCTTACAATTGAAAAGAAGAAAGTCGCCTGGATTTCCGGCATTATGCTGGTTTTTTACTGGCTTCTACTGGCGGCAACCGGCGGTTTTGAAATTGAAAACACCCTGGCTCGTCGTTTTGATCTGTGGATAATGGGCGCAAATCATGTGTACCAAGGATACGGTATGCCTTTTGACCCTGAGGGGCTTCTCAGTACGATTCCGGCAATTGTGACGGTTATTCTCGGTTATTTTACAGGCAGTATGATCAGATCCGAACCGAACCAGAAAAAAGTTGTAAAGAAACTGATTGGAAGAGGTGTGATATTTACTCTTGGTGGTTTATTATGGGGTCTGTTCTTTCCCATTGGAAAACCCATCTGGACAAGTTCTTACGTTCTTTATACCGGCGGTCTGGCAATGCTCTGTCTGGGTATTGCGATATTATTTATTGATGTACTTGGTTATAAAGCCTGGACGAAACCATTTATAGTATTTGGCGCAAACCCCCTGTTCATTTTCGTTCTTTCCGGGCTGGTTGTAAAAACATTGGTGTACCTGGTACGCTGGCATGATGCGACCGGCAACCTGGTTACTCTAAAAACCTGGTTATACACGAATGTTTTTATTCCTCTCGCCGGAGGCAGTCAGATTGACGGCTCGCTGCTTTTTGCGCTTACATTGATCGCCATGTACTGGTTGATTGCAGACATTTTATATAAGAAGAAAATATTTATTAAGATATAATTTGAAGAATAGAGGAAAAGATATTAGAAGTAGAAAATGTTTTCCAGATGTTGAATCTGTTCGGGAAATTATCCTGTCATCCCAAACACGCGATAGAAAGCTGCTGAATATTTGTCAATTATTAAAGGATGCGGTACTCTACTACGACTGGGTAGGATTTTACATGGCAGAACAGGGTAAACATGAATTGGTTCTCGGTCCTTATGTTGGAGCGCCAACCGAGCATGTCCGTATTCCGTACGGCAAAGGGATTTGCGGTCAGGCAGCTGAAAAACGGGAGACCATTATCGTTCAGGATGTATCCGGTCAAACGAACTATTTGTCATGCAGCCTTGATGTGTGCTCGGAAATTGTGGTTCCGGTATTTAAAGATGGTCGATTTGTCGCTGAACTGGATATAGATTCACATGAAACCAATCCATTTAGCGAGGAGGATAAAAAATATCTGGAGCTGGTTTGCCGGCGTATTTCCGTGCTTTTTTGAAATCCGTTAATTCTTGAAACAATTTGATTTAATAGGTGTTATACTGATAGAAATTTTGCAAATTTAGGTAGGTTTTTAAATGTTGAGCCGATATACTCAAGGAAGATTCGAGAAATGAATAAAGGAAAGCAAACGTGAAGAAGAGATTTCGCCGGGTAACTGTTCCGGGAACAGTAATTCTCCTGATAATAGTGTTGTTAACTATTTCACCGTTTGGAAGAAAGATATCTGCGTCCGGCAGTGATCTGTTTCTGAAGATAAAAGTTTTAAACGATATTATCAGCATTATCAATGATTATTATGTTGAAGTTCCGGATTGGGATGAAGTTATGGAGGGAGCTTACAGCGGTCTTCTGGAAAATCTCGATCCCCACTCATTTTACATTGAGAAAAAACAGCTATCTGATATCAATGAGACATTTACCGGAAAATTTGAAGGTATCGGAATTGAGTTTGACGTATTGGACGGCTATATCACAGTCATTTCACCTGTGGCAGGAGCGCCGGCGGAAAAAGCCGGTTTGATGGTTGGCGACAAGATTGTCAAGATTGAAGGTGAATCAGCCTATAAGATTAAACGTGAAGATGTCGCTAAAAAATTACGTGGTCCGAAAGGATCGGCTGTTACGGTTACGATTCGCCGGCACGGCGCCGAAGATTTTGATGTGACAATTATCCGGGATGAGATTCCATTGTACAGTGTCTCAGCAGCCGTTCTAATGGACGATAGCACGGGATATATTTTTGTAAACCGATTCAGTGGAACAACTGCAGAAGAAATGCGCGATGCAATGAAACAGCTCAGCGATGAAGGGATGAAACAACTTGTTCTTGATCTACGGGGTAATAGTGGCGGCTTGATGGATCAGGCGGTTGAGATTACCGATATGTTTATTGACGGAAGACAGATAGTTGTTTATACAAAAGGCAGAATCCGGGGCGCGAATGAGGAGTTTTATTCCGGTCGATTCAATGGTTTTGGCAAACTTCCCCTTGTAATTCTGATCAACCGAGGCTCTGCCAGCGCCAGCGAAATTGTTGCCGGTGCGGTTCAGGATCTTGATCGCGGACTGGTTGTTGGTGAAACGAGCTTTGGCAAGGGTTTGGTTCAACGGCAGTATCCTTTGAGAGACGGTTCCGCTATTCGTATGACGGTTGCCCGCTATTATACTCCCAGCGGCAGGTTGATTCAGAGACCATACGATGGTACATTAGCGGATTACTTCGAAGGATTTGTAGAAGAAAACAGGGATTCGTTACTTGCAGCAGAAGACTCCGCTAAGGTTCGTCCTCAATATCAGACTAAAAAAGGACGGGTTGTTTACGGCGGCGGCGGAATATCACCGGATTATTATGTTAAATTCGAGAGAGATTTATCCAAGGATACATATAAGCTATTGCGCCATCCGTCACGCGTGCTGTTTGATTATACAAGTCGTACATCTGAAAAATATAAACGGTACAGAAACCGGAAAGAGAAATTTTTCGAAAAGTTGAAAATTAGTGACAGTGACTTTAAATCCTTCCTTGAAGCAATTCAGGATAAAGAAATTGACGTAAGCAACGAAAAGTTGAAAAAAGATTCGGATTATCTTAAGCTGTTAATGAAGGCAGAACTTGCCCGGGAATTCTGGGGATATGACGAATACTACAAAGTTATACGTCAATATGACAACCAGGTGCAGGCAGCCATGCAATACCTCGGAGAGGCGCGCAAAATGGTATATGTTGCCCGGAAATAAAACCTTTTATCCCGTCGATAATAATGTTGACTTTTATAAAATATTGGCTTAAAATAATCAGCAATTTAACAAATTTGAGAATAACAGAATGGAGGATAATATCTAATGTTAATTGAGCTTTTCAACCAAGGTGGACCTTTTATGTATCCGATTCTGGTCCTGTTCATTTTCGGACTAATGGTTTGTTTGGAAAGGGTATATACATTAACAAAAGCATCTCTGGCTACGAGACGCTTCATCCCGAAATTAAACAAAGCATTGAAAGAAGAGGGCGTGGACGCTGCAATAAATGTATGTAAAGAAACCCCCGGCCCGATTCCGGAAATTTTTCATGCGGGATTATCCCGTATTGAGCAGGGTATTGAAGTAGTGGAAAAATCGATCGAAAATGCCGGTTCCGTTGAAATGGCATTCCTTGAAAAAGGTATGATCTGGCTGGCAACCGTTATCACCGTAGCGCCGATGCTTGGATTTGCCGGGACTGTTTCCGGTATGGTTAACGCGTTCCAGGATATCGCCGCTGCCAACAATATTTCTCCGGCTGTCGTCGCATCCGGTATTTCCGAAGCGCTTCTGACCACCTTATTTGGTCTGATTGTCGGTATTACTATTCAGATTCTATACAACCTGTTTACGGCTCGCGTTGATGGTATTATTATAAATATGGAAGAGAGTTCCATCAACTTAATAGACACGATTGCAAGTGAAGAATATAAGAAAGACTAAGAGCTACATATGAGCTTACTAAAGAAAAAAGGCATACGTGACGCTGAAATGCCGTCGGGTTCGATGGCGGATATAGCCTTTTTGATCCTTATCTTCTTTATGGTTGCTACGACTATCGACATGGATAAAGGTATCGGTATCGTTCTTCCCGCCGAAGGTGGAGAGATCGAAATGTCCAGTAAAAATATTACCAATATCCTGATCGACCCGCGGGGCGGGGTTTTTATGGACGATAAAGAGGTGGATATCAAAGAGATCAAAGGAATGATTGAAACCATTCAGCTCCAAAACCCCAAAATGGTTTTTTCGGTTAAATCACATCCTCGCACAAAATATAAAGTCTATATTGAGGTTCTGGATCAGTTAAAACAGGCGAAAACCCGCGTGATATCTATTGCAGAATAAGGAGTAAAGGATGGAATTCAAGAAAAAAAATAAAATGAAAATTGTTATTCCTACAGCAGCGATGCCGGATATTATTTTCATGCTGATCTTTTTCTTTATGGTTTCTTCAGTCCTTAGAACGCATGAAGGCTTGAATATTATCATGCCCAAGGCAAAACAGATCGAGAAACTGGAATCGAGAGTTCACGTGTCCTATATATGGGTTTCCAAAGAGGGGTTAGTCTCAATTGACGACAAACTATATCAGGTGCAAAGTATCCGGAATGTCATGTATGAAAAAAGAACCGCCGATCCCCAGCTGATTGTATCGATCAGATCCGACGAACTGGTGCATATGGATTTGATAAGTAAAATCCATAAGGAGCTGCGATTGGCGGACGCATTGGCTGTGAATTATTCTACAAGAGCAATTTAAGGAATAAAAATGATTCTAAGACAAAACCCGGAAGTAAGTCTTAAATTAAAATATCCGCTGGTACTAAGAGTGAGTCTTGTTTTTACGCTGATAGCGATGATTGTTATGTTTTCTTCCGTACCCAGATCTGGAGGAGGAGAGCGCACTCAAACGGAGATCCGAATTGAAATAGAAACAATTGATATTCCGGTAATTGAACAACAGATCGAAGCGGCAAAACCACCTTCAAGACCGTCTATTCCCATTGAGGTGGAGGATGATGATCTACTGGATGATGTTACGATTGAAATGAGTACCGATATATCCAGCTACGAAGCATGGGACGCGCCACCACCACCACCGGAGGAAGATGATGGAGGACCGCGTGTGAGGTTTATTCCTTATGATGAAGCCCCGGAGCCTATAGGCGGATTCGCCGCTATTCAGAGAAATGTTGTCTATCCCGAGATTGCCCAGGAAGCCGGGATTGAAGGTACTGTAGTAATACAGGCATTCGTAAGTGAATTTGGTAAGGTGACAGATTGTGTGGTACTGAAAGGCGTTCCGAATACCGGTCTGGATGAAGCCGCGATTGATGCGATCAAAAAGACAAGATTCAAACCGGCAAAGCAGCGCGACAGAAACGTCGGCGTATATATTTCTATCCCTGTTATTTTCAAGCTGCAATCGAATTAATAATTTGGTGCGAGTGTAAATACGGCGGGCTGATGCAATAGCGGGTAAAAGCAACTATATTTTCTGCAATTATAATTGTTTAAAAGGGGCGGTAAACGCTCCTTTTTGATATATAAGAAATACGGTGAGGTATTTTACTATCCCGGATAATAAGACAAGGTAATTAGATGGGGATGGTTAAAACCTTCCGGCATGAATATAAACGCGTAGTCAACACCGAGCCGGTTAAGGCGGATACCAAAACCAAGCGCTCCCCGGTTTATTGTTCCGATATGTTCAAAGCCGCCCCGCAATGTAAGTAAATCACGGTAACATATTTCGGCGCCAACCTGGGCTTTTGCATCGCCGGTGATTAAATTGGAACCAAAATTCAATCCGATTGAGCTGTTGAAAGAATCGCCTACAAAAAGTTCCGGTCGCACAATACCGATAGTAAGCGTCACAGGCAGACGGTTATTATCATTATCTACATCCAGAAACCCCATATTTTGAAGAGATATTGTCACGTCCAACATGCTCGGAGCGCGCCAGCGCCCAGCCAGATCAAAAGCGACGCCCTTGCCGGTATGCGTATATAGATGTTCATATAAATATTTTACCGTGGCGCCGACGTCAATTTTTTTTATAGGTGACCAACAATATCCCGCTGCTATAGCCATGTATTGAGGCTCGATATTCGCCGCCGGTTCATCGGTAGGATAGTCGCGAACTTCGACTCCCGGAATGCGCACATAATTCAAGCCGAATCCCAGTGAAGAGTTTTTGAGTGGAATTGATAAAGCCATTGCATCAATGCTGACGTCGGCAACCCAGAAGTGGTGAGACAGAGCCAGAGCGGTTTGTTCCGAACGAATGCCAACCGGGTTTTCGAATATTGCCAACGGAGACTGACCTGCTTGAGAAAATACCGTCATAGTTGCCGCCGATTGGGCGGAGGAAGGTATTTTTAAAAATGCCATACCGGTATTCTGAATTTCGGCGCTTGCCGTGCTGAGTATAAGCAGAATTCCCGAGATGGCGACGTTTATTTTATTCATTTTATTTACCTAAAATTTGAATTCCCAGGAAAATACATGGGTGCTGCCTTCACCGGCTAAACCGATAAGGGCGCTGTAGTCAATGTGAGTGTTAATGTTTTTTATGAAACCATACGCCAGTCCGGCGCCGAAGGTTGGATGTATGTTATCCATTCCCATACGAATGTAAAGGATATCGCTGACCAGGTATTCGCCGCCAAAGTGTACGCGGTAATCGTTTTTGTCGGAAATTTCCACATCCCCGCTAAAGGTAAACAAATTGTTTTGTTTGTACGCTACACCGATTTTCAAGATTTGAGGAAACACGTCGGTATAATTTCCACCTTTTTCGTTAAATAATTCTTGAGTATTCCAGTTGTAACTGGCGCCGATATCTTTCAGTTGAACGCCAACAATAATCCGATCAAAAGGTTTTATCATAACGCCGATGTCAAACCCCAGCCCGCTGCCGGTTATTCCTAACATGTTGTGACTGAGTATTTTGAAGTTTAACCCTACTGAGAGACGGCGGTGAAAGGCGTTGGAAAATGAAAGTATGAACGCATTTTCCCCGGTTTCGTAAACTTCATCGGGTTCCCCGGAAAAATTGCGTCCCTGGATGTCGCTGACGCCGGCATGCATCCATGCTATTGAAATTCCGGCGCTGGGTTTTAGCGGCAGGGCGATTCCGACATAATGCAGCTGACGATCAAGGTTTAGAAAATAGTAAGTAAGCGATAAATGGCGTTCGGACAGGTATGATAATGCGGCGGGATTGTAATATGCCGCGAATCCGTTTTCGCAGTCGGCAACGCCGGAGTTGCCCATTCCCAGCGCTCGCGCGCCAAGCCCCATGCGTAAATACGAACCCCCATATCCGGCGTTGTCACCGGTAGAGGCTAATGCCAATGAAATGGATGTAATCAGAATCAATATTATAAATTTGAATGATTTCATAGGCTATTATTTGACAACAATCAGTTTTGTCCAGTAGGACTTCTCTTTATCCTCTTCTTTTTTAGTCAATTTGCAAAAGTAGGCGCCGTTTGCCACCAGGTCCCCGGCTCTGTTCCGTCCATTCCAAGTGATGCTGTTGTCGCCGATATGGATGATATGATGATGTTCGCTCTCATACACAAGATCCATGGAAAAATCATATATTTCCAGAGACACGGTTGCCGGATTTTCAAGGAAATATTGTACCCTGACATGACCATCGCCATTAAGAACATTATGAATGGATGGAGCAAAAGGATTAGGATAAGCATAAATTGCCGGTTGGCTTGGTAAAGATGTTGACAGTGACTTGCGAAAAATTGTCCAGTGGATTATATCATCTGCCGTTTTTGCGATACCGTCGGATGTTCCAAGCCATAAATAAGTTGTATCTGCATCTTCACGAGAATCAACGCAGGCGGCGTAAACATCGTGTGAAAAAATGCAGTCGTTACTTTTCTCATCAACCATCGGCTTGTATAGCGCCCAGTTGTCCCCGTCAATAGATTTGAAAAGTCCCCGCTCTGTACAGGCGTAAACGATTGAATCTTTAAATGCAAAATTGTAAATACGTTCGCCAACCAATGTGCGGGACCAGGTTAAACCGCCGTCAGTGGTTTTACAGGCTGCCCGTGTTTCTCCGGCGCCTTCGGCGGTCAGGGCGGCTACCCAGATGGTTTCCTCGCCTCGCCAGAGTTGTCTGCCCAGCGCAATTATGAAATTTCCGGCAAGGTTTGAATTCTTAGCATTATAATGTCGCCAGCGAATACAGTCATCGTATTCAACTAATCCCAGGTTTACGCCGTCTGCGGTGCCGACCCAGACGGTGTCGCCATAGGAAATAACGCTGAACCCCTTATGGTTATGATTTCCCTGCTGTGCCGGATCCTGAGGATTAATAACATAGTCAATTTCATCCGAGCAGAGCAGCATATCCAGGTTGTCGCTGGGAAGCGGTAGGCTCTCCCAAGAATTACCAAAATCTTTACTTCTGCGTATTCCGCCTGCCCAGCTGGCGATATATACAACGGTGTCGCCATTAAGAGTATCGATTGAGATATCCCAGGTTGTGTTACTGATTGGAGTTTTTACAGCGAGAAATGTGACAGTGTCACCGTTCCAGACTTGGTATTTGTAATCTCCCGCTGCCGTATCAATGGGTTGGGGAATATAGGTCCAGCTTGTCCCGTTATTTTTGGAGTAGGCAAGACCGCCGCCGGTTTGCTGCGAACCCAGGTCGGTTGTGGAATCAAAAACGCCGGCTACCCATATTATCGAATCAAGCGTGGCAAGCGCGGAAATTCCGCCACGGGGCATATTTAAGTCGCCGACATAGTAACTGGAAAACGATTTGCCGAAATCAGCTGTTTTGCTTAAACCTCCACCGGTCGCAAACCAGGTGATGGAATCGCCCTGAAAAGCGATCTGTGTAACGCCGTTGCTGGCTAGTCCCTCATACACATTTTCCGGGTCGTTTATCGTTGGTTTAGATAATCGGAAAGCCTGTCCGTTGGCAACCGAAACAAGCAGCATAATAATCGATATAAGTATTATCAGTCGTTTGATCATGGTATTATTGTGAATTCATTATCGCTTACGTCAACACGATTGGGATGTTTAGGGTCGGAGTCGGATATTCTTACTTTACAGTGGCTGGAAGAAGCATTGGGTACCGACCAGTCGTAGTAACCGGTGGAGGCGGTAACAGTTGCAATGCTTTGATAACTTGGTATATCGTCATTGGCATTGATGGTATATTCTAATTTTAATTCGCTGATATAGGCGCTTTCCCATTTGATCCGGTAAGTGTGAGTTGTGTATAATGTATCGGAATAATTAGGTGAAATTAGAGTAACGCCGGGATTTGTAATCTTTTTCTCAATAGTGTCGCTTACAGCGCCGTGAATGTCTTCGGAAAAATAAAAGAAAGTAAAATCGCCTTGTAGTTCACTATGTAGTTCTGTTTGAAAAGTAATAGTGTAAATACCATCGTTTGCAATTTCATCTCCCCACAGACCTGATGAAGGACCAGTGTCGAGCATATACCATCCCGACGTATCACCGGATTGATAAATTCCGTCAGGTTTTAGTACACTGAAAGTTACATATGAAATATCATCTGCACCCTGGGGATCGGTTGCTCGTACCTTGAAGCGTACAAATTCGCCCTTTTCAAATGAACTGGGAGCTTCAATTAAAAATATTTCCGGCGGACTGTTCGGAGCGACCAACTCAGATTTGGTTTCGATATCGCTGGAATTTCCGTCGCTGTCAAAAGCTTGAACGGTGACCCGGTAATAGCCATCATTGTCCGCAAGTGTTGTGGAATCGATGAGATAAGAATACACATCATCCCGGATGATGATATCCAGAGGCGGACCTTCATCAAAGAGACAACTGTTCAGAAACAATTCTTCGTCAGCAGAGTCAACCGAATCTTTTCGATATAAATAAAACATCACTGAATCAATTGTTTCCCAGCCCTGAGGGTCTATGACTTCCGCTGAAATAAACAACGATTTATTCAACTGGGAATAATTCAGGGTCACGGATTCGATGACCGGATCGGAAGACGGTGCCGTCTGCTGCCTGTTGTCGATACAGGACACCATTATCATAAACAGGATCGGTAATATATATAAAATTTTTTTCATGTTATCGTGTTGCCAGCGCTGCCCATTCGTTTTGAAACATCTCATCGTCTAAAATCAAGCCGTAATTTAGTACATTCATTTTAAATATGTCATATTCATCTTTTAAAATGCCGCTAAAAATGCAGTGAGGTATTTTACCGTAGTTTTGTATGTTGGCAAGTAGGGCTAAATTTGGTTTCCTTTCGATATTGCTAAGTACCAGGTCGATGTTAAAATCACTGTGTTGTGTGATATCGCCAATCGTTAGGCTATAACGGTCATGAATATGATTTAGTTCCAGATGTTCGCGGAAATTATCCTCGACAAACGGATCAATGTCCCACGCCTGTACGAATTGTGCGCCCATCTTCAGCGCGGCAATTGTCAGAATACCGGTTCCGCAGCCGGCGTCCAGAACGGTTATGCCGGGTTTAAGGTATTTTTCCATCATGAGCAGCGCCATTTGGGTTGTCGGATGGGTTCCGGTGCCAAATGCCATTCCCGGTTTAATAGCAATCCGGATCGTTTCGGAGCCTTTATATGTTTTCCAGTAAGGATATATCGCAATATTCGGACTGAGTTGAATAGGCTGGAAATGTTTCTGCCAGTTTAGATGCCAGTCCTGGTTGGCGATGATTTCCGTTTCGTAATGCGGCGGATATCCAGGGAATAATTCTGTTATCTCCTGTATTTTCTTTGCGATTGTTTCTGATTCAGAAAGATTGAAAAATGCGTCAAAGCTTTTTTCCTGTTCTATCATACCAAGGCAGGATAAACTACCGATTAAAGCCATCAGGGATTCGTGGTCATATCCGCCTTTCCGGAAATGATATTTCAGCCATTTATCGGGCGTACGGTTCATTGTTTACCTATGCTTGAAGTATAGATATAATCGTACAACACCTGTCCGACCACGTGCAGACTACGGGGACTGCATTTGTCGGGCGTATCCATTGTCGTGTGCCAAAAATTCTGATAGCGGTTCGGATAATCGAAGTCGATGAGATCGACAGAAGGAATACCGGCATGTTGAATTAACATGACATGGTCATCGTAGATTTGTCCACCGAACCGGTGCTGAAATTCGGTAAAGTTTCGTTTTTTTGCAATGTTCCACAATTGCTTTATCAGCTCGGGATGGCTTTGGTAGGATGTTCGCTCGATGGGAATGGTTAATTCCTTATCACCAATCATATCGATAATGATCGCTTCGGTTGGCTTGGGAATCGGTAAATGTTTTGCAAAATACTCGGATCCCATACAGTAATAATCCAGTGATCCGGAATAACCATAATCTTCACCGTCAAACAATACCAGATAGACTGTTCTGCTTGGATTTTGCCGGGATAAATGTTCCGCCAGGTGCATCAGCACGGCGATCCCGCTGGCGCCGTCGTTGGCTCCTAAAATCGGTTGTTTGCGTTTCTGTATGTCCGGATCGCGATCGGCGCGTGGGCGCGTATCCCAGTGAGCGCCGATCAATAATGGATTACCGGCGTCGAGATTAAATCCTGCAATAATATTAGTCAATATGAACGTGATGTTATCTTGCGGAATATCCTGTTCAAACGTTTGTTGGATAATTGTGTCCGATAAGGGCGAGAAAAAGGCTGTGTAATAGACGATTGCTTCGGAATGTCCCGGCGATCCCGGATTACGGTAGCCAATATCGCACTGTTCTATTAGATATTGGTAAGCCTTTTCCCCATCAAAGGAGAGAAGTTGATCTCCACAATTGTAGATCAATAGCAACGACATAAGGATTATCCAAAAATATTTGTACATATAGCTCCTTCTTGTTTAGAGAGGGTAATTTCGTAACCTGTTGTCTGTTGCCCGTCGTCAGTAAAACAACCATAGCATATTCATAAGTCGTTATTTATTGCACCATTTTTGAATTCAAAGAATCATTGTCCACCAACCACGGATTGCAGACCACGGACCTATTATCCCCTAATGGCAATGTTGACATCAAACCCGCCATTTCGGTTGATCCGTTTGCCGGTTCGGCGATTAAAACTTTCACCGTAGGAATAAAACAATCCACCGGTGACTTTCTTTGTAAAGGAGTAACTGATTCGAGGCTCGATTTTCCAGTTTTTGTTTTCTTGCTGTACTGCAAATTTTGCGTCCGCCGTATTTCTGCCCCGTGTATTCGAAGAACTGTAATCGAAATTCATCGTAAAATTAATGCTGTTATCCAGCCGCTTGTCTTTTAAAAACGGTAATGGAATTGTCATACCTCCTTTTTTCTGATAGCTCATAGATGCGTTGATATTCTGTTCATTAACGATGCTTGTGCCGCCGTTTGCCTGGTTATTGATTGTTTTTCCCTGGGTCATGCGGATGTTGGAATTGATATTGTTTTTAAACTGCATGGATAAGCCGACAAGAGGTGAAAAATATAGTTTGTATGAGGAGTTTTGTTTTTCACCGTTTCGGTAAACAACAGCCTCTTTGCCCGAGAAGCCGTGATCGAGAGACAGCTTTTTAAAGAATTTCGATATGAAACTGATTTTTTCAATCTGACTCCATTTGAGCGTCCAGCCCGGAAAGGGCATACCGCCCTTGCCATTTTCATCAAAGGTAATATAATCACGGGTGAGATTGTGGCTCTTTTGCCCCTGGGATTCAGCCCGGGACATATTCTGTCCGAAAGACAAAGAGGTGCTGATATTTTTTGTCACTTTGATGCCCGAACGCATGGAAATGTCAGAGTTCATAGCAAGATTATTTACAAAACTACCCATTTCGTCTGTGATTTCCAGTCCGGGATCCGATGACAAACCGGTCCGGTATAATAAACCGGGTGTTCCTACCCGACCCAGGTTTCGGTTGTTGCGACTGGTGGAATAGCTGATTTGGATCGGCTGAATTTTGTCCAGGGCTTTGTAGAAATACTCCAACAGTTTGATCTCTTTTTTGTTTTCCTTTGTGCTCTTTTCGGGAGTTTCCGGTGTTTCCGACCGGGATCGTGATGAGCGGCGGCTACTTGAAGATTTGGAAGATGGACGGCTCGATGATTTTGCGGATTTTGGAGTATAAAAAGATTTTAGGATTAATTTGGGGTCCAGGCTGAAAGAACTGGAAATCCGCGACTGGTTATTTAATTGATCGACACAATCAGTATTGCTGGTTACCGGTTCGCTCCAGTTATAACCGGCGTTGTAATTTATACTGGGTGAAAACCAGCTGAATAGTTTGAGTGAATATGCTGCCGAATAACTTTCGGTAACATTAATCGGAATACCCGGGTTAAGTTCTTTGACGGCTCGCAGTTTATCGTTTCGAAAATTGATCATGCTGTTTTTCATCTTTCGGGAATAATTAACAGTCAGGTTGTCGAATACTTTATAAGCGCCCGTGATGGATCGGTTCAAACCAAGGTCATAGGATTCTGTTGGTTCGCTCATGAGATTACGAGGTACTTTAATAGATTTGCTTTCGGCGGCGTCCATAGAAAAATCCAGACTGCTGGGTGTATAGTACCATCGAAAATCACCCAATTTGTCGCCCAGAATCGGCACGTTTTGCATCCACTTAAAAGGCTGAATATAATTATCGCGACCAAAAGGGATTTTATATGAAATATTTCCCTTATAGGTCTGGGATTCTCTACTTTTGTCCTGAACGGATGATCTTTTCGACCATTGAGCGTTTAACTGAACTTTGATTTGGTCAATCGTGTATTTTGACAACCAGAAATCGGAGCCCCGTTTACCGAAAGATGTATTAATACCGTATGATTCCGAGAGATTTAAAATACTATCCGGAGCGCTGTCACCGGAAAGAATGTCGGTGCCGGGAACATACTTGGGAGCGCTGACTTTGTTGGAGAACGATCCTGAAACCGGCAGTCTTAATCCCCAGCTAGCCGGTGTTAATTTATCAAGCGAGACGCTACCGCGGGCGGTAATATTGCGACTGGTGTTTAATCCGGAAGGCTGCAGGCTGGGACGTTGTTCTACGGTGTGGAAATCGGCGTCTTTGCGGTCAACGCCAAGGTCAAATTTCATCAAATCGGCGACAGTAAGCGACATTTTGCTCCGGTAAGCCATGCCCGGATCGCGGCGGACTTCGGACAGGCGCAATTCATTGAGCCAGACCTCGCCGAAGACAGTATTGTCATATCTTGGCAACGGCGCATTTTCATCAAAATCATCCAGCGCATATCTCTGGTTAATGACGCCGATCTCTAATTGTTGAATACGAGAAAGCGCCGGGGCGCCGTGAATGATTATCTCCTTGCCGGTGTATTCACCGTTTTTATTCACTTCCTTATATCGCCGCTGGATGATCTCCCCCTCATCATTTCGTATAATGCGAAGTTGTTTGGGAGCCTCTTTATTTCCTGTAAATTCGTCTTCGCTGTTGTAACTTTTTAGACTGGTGAGAAAATCAAGATCGATCTCCATATAGTTCTTTTTGTCCCAATCGGGATAGATAGGTTGCCGGTATTCATAAAACTGGGGATTTTGACCACCGCGACCAAATCGCACGAAAAATTGAAGCGGCGTTTTCTCTTCCTTGCTGAAATATTTTGTGCGGGTGTGTATGTTATGTCCGTTGATATACAGTTTCATCTTTTTATATGTAATAAAACTCGCCTCTTCCCGCAATACTTTTTTAGCCGCCGCGACTTCTCCCGGTTTAATGCCTTCGCTTCCATCGAACCAGAGCACCAGCGACTGTTCTTTCATGCGGATTTCATTGATTCGGTCATACTCGCCCTGAACGCCTTTTGGGGCTTTGTAGGTGTCGGGATTGTCTTCAGAATTGATTACGCTTACCGCAAATGCGCCCTCTTTTTTGATATAATCGCCGCCCTCTTCCGGTGCAACGCCCATTTCTTCCCATTCGTTGCCCACCATTTCGATCTTGGCAATTTTTACCGTACATACCGAATCTCCCCGAACCGTTTTTTCATTTGGAATTGCTTCATCCAGCCAGAGGCGGCAAGCTTCAATTGTTTGCCAGCTAACATCGCCGTCGCTGCGGACTTTCTTAAATTCAGAAAGTGGGATGCGGTATAATTTCCATTTGGTCGTGGTCCGTCCGGCAATATATCTGGCATCAATGTTTTCATCGAGTGAAAAGCCAACCGTATAGTAATCATTTAAAAGATCTACAACATAATTCCGGTTTAAATCTTCCGTATCCGGTATATATCCGCTGGCGTCCTTCTTACTGTTTTCTGTGCCATTTATTTGACGATAATCTAAAGAACCTTCACTCCATTTCCAGTTATCGCTGTGAGGATCTGTTGGGCTACGTTTATATATTTTGAGCGAATCGTTGCCATACCAAAGGGTGTCCTTAAAACTGTTGACGATATATTCATCAATATCAAAAACTCCGTCGATTCCGGTGTCCTCGCCATCATCCAAAAGGTCGTTTCCGTAGGTAAATCCGGCTTCCGCTTTGTCTTCGGTGTCCAGTGTTTTATTGGGGATATAGTCTTCGCTGATCTGTCCCAGGTCAACATGCAGCTGTCCGGAGCTTCCCTGAACCCATATTTCAAGGAATTTAGTTTTGGATTGATCGTAATAACTGGTGGGGAAATAATAGGTGATTCCGCCCCAGGCTTCTTCGGGAGCTGCGATGCCGTCTGCAACATCAATCGACCACTCCGGATCTAAAGACATCACCAGGATTTCGGTGATATTGTTTTGAGCCCGGGTGCTGACCTCTTTATTGGGCCAGATATTTTTGGTAGGTACGCCGCCAAAAGGGTTGTACCAGAACATAAAACCCCGTTTAGTTTCATCTTCTATGTCGAGCGGTTTTGCCGAGTGCGCCCAGTACCGCTGCATGATCGGAGGCGATGTAATGCGCTTGGAGCCCTCGAAGTCATCAATGAATCCGACCCCGTTTGGATCGCCGGTATCATCGTTGCTGATAGTGTTGGGATTGGGGTTTACCCGGGCGATTTCACCTTCAAATGTTATCTTGGACAGCTTGTCCGTTTCAATTAACGGCAGCCAGTTTACCGCCCGTGTCAGGAAGCGCAAATCTTTATTGAAACGTCCGTTCAAGTCCCAGACAAAATTTCGCATCGGTTCATAACCGACATCGACTTTTTCGTCAACAACCGACTTGCTGAAATAAAGAGCCGTGCCGCCAATGAATGAGTTTTCACCGAAATCATATTGGGCGCGTGCTCCTAAAATGGTCTTTTTGTCCATCTGGAAGAACTGGTTGCGCTCGTACTTGATATCCAGGTTTGCATCCGGGTTCAGGGCGTCCTGACGAAGAAGCGTGAGAGTTCCTGTGAAATAATCGATTGTGTAATCGACGCCCCGTGTAAGAGTTTCGCTGCCCAGGTTGACGGATTCACTGCCTTCGATAACCATGGGACCGAGGTTGATCATGGAGCTGCGGTTTTCATATTTGAAAACGATCTTGAATTTTGAATCTGACGTGATATCACTAAGACGGGTTCGGTTACTGTCGTACATTGCGGAACAGTTATACAGATCGCTTAAATCCCGTATGTCCGTTTCGTCGTTTTCTTCGAATTGAAACGGGCGCAGGAATGGGAGCCAGAGCTCGCCCAACTGTAGATTAATGATCGAGGGATTATCGAGATCAATAATGTCATCCGGGGTCGGATTGCCGTTTTTATCTTTCAAATCCAACCCAAATTTCTGCAGGAAGTTGACGCCGTCCTGAGGATCACGCTCTTCATCACCGGTTTGACCGTGAATATAAACAATGCTGAGATCAAATCCTTCGGGGTTGATGCCGGAGGCGCCGAGAGAATAGATGTTTTTAAATTCCAGATCCCAGCAGGGGTGACTGGGAATCATTTGCTGCGGCTTGATCAACTTTAAGATAATGTCGGTCGTGTCCGATAGTGGTCGGTCCCAATCACCGTATTCCTTATTAGAAACAGTGTTCCCGCCGGCGTCAACAACCCGATATGTGACCGCAAGAACTTCGCTTTCCTGTACCAGGGTTGACAAACGGATAAATCCAAGGTTCAAATTAGCAATATATTCCTGATCTAACTCAAGTCTTTTGAATACACGCTGTTCCATATAAACACTGTCGGGATTTTCAGGATATCCTGGATCTACATGAGCATATCCATATACACTGCCGGCGGTTTCTATATTAATGGATTTGTACACTTCGAGATCAGCGATAATGCGGTTGGGATCATAAGTGAAGCGCCCGCCATTATCGAAGAATCCTTCATAAAAGGTGTCCCGAAAATCGTAATCGAGGAAGTAATAGAGATTTCGGCGGTATTCATAATCTTTGATAGCGTTGCTGGTTTGTTGAGCGCCGCCGTCCACACTCAATTTTTCTTTCTTGCCCTTTTCCACGCTGGCGATGGCTGTGACGTCAAGCCCGCCCAATTTCATGAGGGCTTTTAAGCCGAAAAGCCCATTGTTTTTTCCGGAGAATGTTACGTACTGGGTTCCCGGCAAGGACAGGGCAACGTTACCGGCTTCGACTTTTTGAACTATGTCATCTTCCTCGCCGGTATAAATGATCTTTAACGCATTTTCGAAATCGAAATCCCGTTCACTGTCCTGGTCAACCAGAATACTGATTTTGTCACCAATCTTGCCCTCAATATTGAGCTGCTGTTTCTGATCGACAATAAACGTTGTGGATTGCCCCTCGCGATAACCGCTGGCTACCTGTGACCGTTTCTGGTTCTGCAAGCGACCGTTGATGTTGACATTTCCCGAAACCCTCAATGATACTCGTTGTCCGGCAATATCCGCCCCGATCAGTTCGATCTTTTCAGAGCGCATGGCAGACTTTTCTTCCGAGAAACCCTTCCGGCATACGTCGCTTAACTGAGTTTGAAGGTAGTTGCGTGTTTTTAATCTGTAAAATGTTTCCAGAGAGACACCCCGGGGCGACACAAGATATGCCCCTTCGAATTGATCGCTGAAAATAAGATTTTTACCTGTATAATCGATATCCTTCTCGGATTTTACGCCCCTTAAAGCAACGGTGAGAATATTTGCATTTAGCTGTTGAAAATTTGGAGACATGAACGACAACCCCCGCGGGCGGTCAATGCTGATAGAACTTAATCGGTGAGTTATCCAATCCACCTGAATAGGAAACACCACACCCTGCGCTTCAGAAACCTCTTCCTGAGCGTATAATGAATAGAATGATGCTGATAAAATCAGCAGATATATAAATTTCCTGATACGATATATTTTCGTCACCCTGTATGTTTTGTTTAATATGGTTTATTGTTATTTAAAACGGATGTAACAAATTGTTCGGGTGACACCTCAACTGTTTGGGATTATTGATGCAAGCTGGCGTTGCAGCGATTTATACAGACGATTAAATGCCTGACCTCTGTGACTGATGGCATTCTTTTCGTCGTGGTCTAATTCGGCAAAGGTTTTACCTTTTTCCGGGATGTAAAAGATGGGATCATAACCGAAACCACCGGAGCCGCGGCGTTCGGTCAGGACCATTCCCTCAATGACGCCTTCTTCGGCAATTACCATGTCGGGTTGATAAAATACAGCGACCGTCCGGAAACGCGCTGTCCGTTTTTCTTTTGGAAAGGGCATAATTTCCCGGATGAGTTTTTCAACATTGTCGTCATAACTGGCGTTTTCTCCCGCAAATCGTGAAGAATAAACTCCCGGTTTGCCGCCTAAGGCGTCAACCTCGAGACCGGTGTCATCGGAAATAGTGGGCAATCCTGTGAATTCTGCTAACATAGACGCTTTTTTTAATGCGTTGTCGTAAAGGGTGTTCCCATCTTCAATCACTTCGGGGGCATTTGGAAATTTGTCGAGTGTAATAAGTTCTATACCCGGTAACTGAAAGATGTTACGGATTTCTTTAATCTTATCTTGATTGTTTGACGAAATAAGTATTTTCATGGCTTTATTGGAAAGTGTAAATAATCGTTCAATTAAAAATGCCAAAAATGTTAGAGAAAAATCACGTCAATGTCAAGCGAATTGACGTGATCGTCTGACGGAAATCACAGATATTTGAATTTAATTTTGCGCTGCGATCAGCAAATTAACGGTGTCGTATAGATACCGCCCCGGCAGTTTCGATGTCTTGTTTGGCGACTTCACCATAATAAACGATGGAAGACGCACCGTAAGCAGTTCCGGATAATGTCCCTCCGTTCATGGTGAGTTCGACCCGGCTGGCTCCTGATAAACGCAGGGTTGCATTGACAATCTTTGAGCGCCGGAGATTGACGTGAGAAGCGCCGTCACAAACCATATCAAGGTCATTAATTGAAGAATTTCTGCCTTTTATTTTAGCGGCTCCGGTGGTTTCTATTTTAAGATGATTACAGCTAAAGTCTTCGAATGAGATGGAAGATCCTTCGACGATTTCAATTGATTCCAGTTGAGGCATTACTATCTCGGCGCGAAACATTCCGCGGCGGGAATGCCAATTGATATTGCTGTCGATAATTAAATTTGAGGAATGCTGTTCAACCAATATCCTGTCAGAGAGATCTTCGGGATAATATAAGATTACGGAATAATCGTCGCCCTGTTCAATGTCAATGCTCCAGTGTCCATAAACTTTCAGGGAATTAAAGTCTTCGTATGAAAATATTTGCTGTACAAATTCCTCATCGGAAAATGCGGGCGCTTCACAGGAGGCACTATAGAGCATTATTCTGGTAGTAATAATCATTCCGGTGATGAATACCACGGTAACGATCAGGGTAATGAGTAAAATTTTGTTGCTGGCTTTCATATGAGTCTCCAAGCTGTTATTGATTGTTGTAAAACGTCTTTAATTCATTAAAATTGATATTTAACAAACCCATCATTTTGAACACCTGGGGCAGTTGGGTATTAATGAATTCTTTCCGTTTTAGTGTTCTGGTGATTTCTTTGGCGCCGTCAGAAATAAAATAGCCGATACCCCTGCGGTTATATATAATGCCTTTTTCCTGAAGATACGAATAGGTCCGCATAACGGTATTGGGATTTACTTCTATCGTTACCGCCATTTCGCGAACCGATGGAATTTTCTCCTCTTTTGTCCAATCCCCGGACAGGATGTTTTCACAAATAAGATCCGCGATTTGGAGATAGATAGCATGGTCTTTCTGAAATTCCATATTAAACCTCCGTTTCGCCGAGCCGCAGGTAACTTAAAATCCAGAAATATGGAGCGAAGCAAATCCAGAACAAATACTTGAATATTGTAGCAAGATTGTTGCCGAGGTGTTTAAAAGAGACCATGTCGTTAAACATAAATTCATCGATAAATCTCATGCCGTGGAAAAAATCCCGGTAAATAATACGCACCACCAGAAAAGCAAATATACTCAATCCAAAAGTAATTGCGAACTGGGAAAAGAGTATCTTCATAAACGGATGTTTTTTGAAATACAGCCCACCGAAGAGGAACATTGACTGTGTCACAAGATATATAGCGATACTGAGTAAAATCTTTTTAAGGAAAGGGTTAAACACCGGAAAACCCCAGCCGGTAAATATCACAGCGACACCGGATGATATTACAGTCAGGAGATAGTAGAGCAGAACGCTTGCCAGCACATATCCGATTGTTGTCAGAAGTAGCTTGCTGACCATTTTTTCAAAAATAGAAGCAGGTAACATAAAAAATGAAGTGTTTTTCTGGGAATGATGAATTTCAGAAAAAGCCGAGCTGCTAAGTATAAATCCGCCGATAAACAGAAGCGCCGGATAGAGACCAAGATGAAAATCGGGGCTTGTACCGCCCGGAGAAAAGAATATTTTCGGTAATGTAATAACGAAGTAAAGAGCCGCAACAGCACCGGCGCTGATAAGCATCGTGCGGTAATTTCTCAATAGATCATTTCTAAGAAGCAGGAAAAATCGTTTGGAATTAAAAAAGTGATTTGTTTTCATTTATGCCTCCCGGGTGAATAGTTCACTTATATGTTGCCGGTTGTTAATGACGGCGTTGAAAAGTAATTCGATGTCCAGGTTGCTTTCGGATTCTCCACGATTTTCATCGATGACAACATATCCGCCAAGGGTCTTCTCAGAATATAAGACGTCATCTTTGCCCGGCTCGGTCTTTTGCAATCTTACCGCAAGTTTTTGGGAGATATCGTCAATCGATTGATTGAAAATAACGTTTCCGTCATCCAGTATTACAATAGGGTCGATTAAATTTCCAATATCGCGCACCTGGTGGGTGGAAATGATGATGATTCTGTCTTCGCTCAGTGATGCGGCAAGCAGTTTTCGGAACTGGCTTTTACTGGGAATGTCCAAACCGTTGGTCGGCTCATCCAGGATCAACAGCCTGCAATTTGTAGCCAGTCCGAACGCCACAAGGAATTTTTTCTTCTGTCCGTAGGATAAAGATGTCAGCCGGTCATTCCGGGGCAGATCAAAAGTTTTGATATATTGATCGAATGACTGTTGCTCAAAGCGTGGATAAAAAGGCGCAAATAGTTTTAGATATTCACTGATTTTCAGCGGAGGCGTATAAATTTCCTCCGGTATAAAATATATTTCCCGCA
>JAUVYH010000026.1 GCA_030603165.1 Fidelibacterota bacterium | reverse complement strand
AGAAATCTTCCCGAAATTCTCTCAATGATGCAAAATTTTTCTACACAAAAATATCAAAAATTTATGAACAAAATAATTGGTTTCTATGCTTCATCATCTACCTGAAATTTTAGGTGTCTTTATTTGGCATGAAGATCTGTGGTAAGGAGAAGTTAATTTCAATGCATGGTAGCTACCAGAGAGTATTGCCCCAGCGTGTCTTGAAAACGTTGTATAATTATTTAAAGGATAAGCCAATAATAATTGAGTGGTTAACTACTGGTGAATTCGATATAGAATGGGTAGAGGATAAAACAGAAATACAATCAAATTTAAAACTTAGAAAGCAATATTCAAATAAGGGTGCAAATGCTCCTACGACTAGCTCGTTCTCTTATTGGGTGGAGGGAAAAAGGAATATTGAACCTTTGCATGCAAAATTGCAGGCACGTTTTGTCGATTATTTGTCTAAGATGGAAGTGGAATATGAGGAAAACAAGGATTATATTGATGTTCAGTACAACCTTGACAAGGAGACTTACTTTTGTGAAGTAAAACCAACTCAAAATATTGATAGCAAATATGCAATTCGTATAGCAGTGGGGCAGTTATTAGAATATCAATATCTTAACAACAATGATGCGAAGTTGGAAATAGTATTAAGTTCTAAACCGAGAGAAAAAGAAATTGAATTTGTAAAGTCATTAAATATGAAACTTACGTATCTTGATGAATTGACAAATGAATTTATAACAGTATAAAGCCAGCCCATAACAGCAAATATAGGTAAGCTGGAAGTAAGTGCTAAATTTGAAGTGAGTATACAAAACAAACATATTAACAGTCTGATAAGTAGGTGGCTCGGAAAACCCAGCCTACCCATATTTGCCAACCGTTATGTTTCATTATAAAATTAGAAGAACCGAAGTAAATAATTGAAAGTATTAAGAATGATTAGACAGGATAGAATAACAAAAGCTCACGGCAGCGGTGGAAAACTCACTCACGATTTAATTAGGAATTTATTTGTCAAATATTTTAACAATGACAGGTTGAATTTACTCGGCGATTCCGCCATTCTGGGGAAAATAGACGGTGAATTGGTTTTTACTACGGATTCTCATGTTGTTAAACCACTTTTTTACCCCGGTGGAGATATTGGAAAATTATCGGTTGCAGGTACGGTAAACGATTTAGCGGTCTGCGGCGCTAAACCGCTATGGATTTCGTGTGGAATGATTATCGAGGAAGGTTTTGAAATTTCGCTATTGGAAAAGATTGTCGCTTCTATGAAACAGACGGCTGATGAAGCGGGAGTGCAAATCGTCACCGGTGATACGAAAGTAGTTGAAAAGGGCAATGCCGACGGGATTTATATAAATACTGCAGGTGTAGGAGTTCTGCCGGACGGGGTGAATCTTTCGCTTGATAAAGTATGCCCCTGTGATAAAGTTTTCGTGAGCGGTTACATCGGGGATCATGAAGCGGCGATAATCAGGGCACGTGAGGAATTTAATATTAATATCGATATTGAAAGCGATTGCACGCCGGTTTGCGATTTGACTTCGGAACTCGTTTCACAAATCCCGGATTTGCGCATTATGCGCGATCCTACAAGAGGCGGCTTAGCTACAACAATGAATGAATTTGTCTGGGGAAGAAATTTTGGTATTTGTATTTATGAAAATGATATACCGGTGAGAGAAGTAGTGCGCGGGCTTTGTGAACCGCTGGGATTTGATCCGTTGTATATGGCTAATGAAGGTAAAGTTGTTTTTATTGTGGGACCTGATAGCTCTGAAAAAGCATTGTCAATTTTGAAATCCCATCCGCTTGGCAGGAATGGTAAAATGATTGGCGAAGTAATAGATGTTCCTAAAGGGAAAGTATTATTGAAAACGCAGATCGGCAGCTCGCGGATTCTCGATATGCTAACCGGTGAAATGCTGCCGAGAATATGTTAAGTAAGTCAAACACTCTTGTTTGATCATTTAAATATATCGAGAACTAAAATATGACGAACAAAGATATTCTGGATCATAAAATCTTTTATCGGAGGAATCTGCCTCATTACCAGCCTGAATCTGGCATTTTCTTTATTACTTATCGCCTTAATTTTGATCTTCCGTTAGAGATTATTGAAAAACTAACCCAGCATAAACAACAATTTTATTTAATCGACAATTATCTGGGATTATGTAAAAATGGGCAAAAATATTTATCTAACCCAAATATTGCCCAGATCGTCAAGGACAGCTTGTTCTTTATGAATAAAGAGCAGTATGAATTGTACTGTTTTTGTGTTATGCCGAATCATGTTCATATATTAATAAAGCCGCAGGAAAAGAAGAATGGGACATTTTATTCTTTTGCGGAAATATTGAAAGAACATAAAGGTAGCACTGCACGGAAAGCGAATATAATTTTAAATAAAACTGGAAGTTTTTGGCATAAAGAAAGTTATGATCACTTGGTACGATCACAACAGGAGTTTGAAGATACTGTTTGGTATATAGTGAATAATCCTGTAAAGGCGCATCTAATTGACGATTATCGTAAGTGGAAACATACATGGATTGCCGAGAATGTTAAGAAAGAAATGGGATTGTGACGTAAGTCAAACACTCTTGTTTGATTCCACGTAGAGCATTTAGTTTAAAAAAGGTTTTTAAACAAGAATAGAGCCGCAATCAAGAGTGATTGCGTTACATAAGTCAAACACTTCCGTTTGACTATTGGAATGAATTTATTGATAAATCTAAAGACACAATCAAGAGTGATCGTATTACTGATGTTTTGATTCAGGAAGATTTATTTACACGAACAAGAGTGTTCGTGTTACTTGAAATTGATAACCTTTGATTCTTTATGGCATTCTGCTAAATTTCGCCCGGTATGCATGAACTACAGATAGCAACAAATATTATAAGCATTGTCGAAGAAGAAATCCGCAAAGCAGGGAAGACGGAAGATATTGAATTTGTCTATTTTGTCGCCGGGAAGATGCGGGCAATTATCCCGGAATCGCTGCAATTTAGTTTTGACGTCATGAAGAGAGATAAACCGTTTTTGGCAGATGCTGAATTGAAAATCTCTGAAATACCAATTAAAATCCGATGTAAAAACTGTAAAGCCGAACATACACTTGATGAACCGGTGTTCCGATGTGACACCTGTTCTTCGCCGGAAATTGAGATTATCAGCGGAGATGAATTGTACATAGACAGTATTGAATTTAGCGATACATAACATTCAGGAGATGGAATGAAAATACAAATTGTCAGAGATGTCTTGGAAGCCAATGATCAATTAGCCGGCGACATTCGGAATGTTGCGAAAAATGAGGGATTTACCCTCGTGAATATCATGAGTTCACCCGGTTCCGGGAAAACAACTTTTTTGGAACGATTAATACCTGAGCTGACAAAAAAAGGTTTAAAAATTGCCGTTATTGAGGGTGATATAACAACCACCGCCGATGCTGAACGAATCGTCAAGATGAACATTCCGGTAGCCCAGATCAATACCGAAGCTTTTGGCGGCGATTGTCATCTCGGAGCGGAAGTTATTTTACCGGCATTACATCAATTTGATTTGAGTAAGCTTGATCTGATCTTTATAGAAAACGTCGGTAATCTTGTTTGTCCGGCGGAATTTGATACCGGCGCAAATTTTAATTTTGTAGTGATCAGTACGACAGAGGGCGAGGATAAGCCATTAAAATATCCGTTAATGTTCCGGGTTTGCGACACTGCAATAATTAATAAGATAGATCTTGTCCAGTACCTCGATATGGATATGTCACTGCTTGAAAAGAATATTAAACAGATAAATAACGACATCCGGCTGGTAAAATGCTCGGCGAAAACAGGTGAAAATCTGGAAGAAGCTGTTAATCTGGTTGTCTCACTTGTAAATTCCCGATAAAAAAGTTGCCTGATATTGATAATGTGCGAAAAAACAGGGGCATTCAATAAAAAAATTGATTATTTTATCAGCGGTGAAATTCAGAAACAGGTGAAAGGACGTATTAATGTCTCATAAAATACTAATAGTAGATGACGATATCGATCTGGTTGAGGTGTTGAGGATTGTACTGGAGAGTCACGGTTATGAAGTGATAGACGCCCAGGATGGTGACCGGGGATACCTGCTTATCGAAAGAGAAAAGCCGGATCTGATTATCCTGGATGTGATGATGCGGACAGAAGACGAGGGATTCTATATTGCCGAAAAGATTCGCTCCCAGCCCGATATTGCCAATATACCGATCATCATTCTTACAGCTGTTTGCCAGCAGACCGGCTATCAGTACAAAAAGAATGACGACGTCCTTCCCGTAGATGAATTTATTGAAAAACCGGTTATGCCCAACACCCTGATTGAAATAATTGAAAAATATATAGGTAAAAATTCATAATGGAGCATATATC
Source organism: Fidelibacterota bacterium (assembly GCA_030603165.1). Lineage (GTDB taxonomy): Bacteria > Fidelibacterota > UBA2242 > UBA2242 > UBA2242 > UBA9312. Next base: position 22,503 of record JAUVYH010000026.1, on the reverse strand, counting down.
TGATAAAATCATTATAGGTGGTATTCTTGAATACGCTGATCTGAATATGGTCTCGATACTTTCTGCCCCAAACCAGCCCGGTGTTGCGGGAAAAATTCTGTCACAATTGGGTGTTAATAAGATCAATGTAGAATTTATTACCCAGAGCGAAAATCTTGAGGGAACGGCGGATATTACATTCTGTTTTAAAACGGAATACAAAGACAGAGTGCGAAAATTGCTAGGTAGTATGAAGGGAATTGTCCGCGCCCATGGAGACAAATGGCAAGACGATATAGCCATCTTGGTCGTATATGGCCCGCACTTTAAAGAAAAGCCGGCGATATCCGGTAAAATGTGCGAGCAGCTTGGAAAATATAAAATAAACATTTTGGGAATATCAACGAGTATATCGAGTATCAGCTGCATTATCAGCGAATCCGGTCTGGAAAAAGCCAAAGACGCCCTACTCGAAGCCTTTAAACTTCCCGAATAATTCTATATATGATAAAAAATCCAGAAGTAAAACAGTTAAAAGATGAAATTCGCCGCCTGAATGCAAGGATCGGTGAACTGGAAAAAACAGAAGACGAGCTGAAGAATGCAGAGCGCGAGCTTATTAAAAAAGAGAAAAAATTCCGGGATCTGGTTGAATTATTACCTCAGACCGTCTATGAAATGGACATGCAGGGTATTTTCAAGTTTACTAATAATTATGGTATTCAATGTTTTGGATATACTCATAAAGATATAAACAAAGGCGTCAATTTTTTACAACTATTTATCCCGGAAGACCGGGAGAGAGTCAAACAAAATATCCAATCAATTCTTGACGGTACGGCTTTAAGAGGTAATGAATATACTTCGCTTCGTAAAGATGGCAGTACCTTTCAATCGCTTGTTTACTCCAACCCTATCATACAGAATGGAAAACCGTTTGGTTTACGTGGAGTGGTAATCGATATTACCGATCAGAAAAAAGTTGAACGGGACTTTAAATATTCCCGCGATCAGCTAAGAAATCTGGCTTCTCATTTGCAATCTATCCGGGAAGAGGAACGGTTAATAATTGCCCGTGAAATCCATGATGAGTTGGGACAGGTGTTGACGGCGCTTAAAATGGATTTGATCTGGATGCAGAAGCGGCTTAGCTCATACCAGATAGATCAGCTTAAAAAAGTTCAGTCGATGTCTGATTTAGTCGATATGACTATTATGACGGTGCGCAGAATATCGACAGAACTTCGACCCGGCTTGATCGATGATCTTGGGTTGCCCGCGGCAATTGAATGGTATTGCGGCGAATTTCAAAACCGCACCGGGATAAAATGTGATCTTGATCTCGATGAAAAAGAACATATCCTTGAGCAGGACCGCTCTATTTCCGTTTTTAGAATTTTTCAGGAATCTCTGACGAACGTCGCACGACATTCAAAAGCCACAAAAGTACATGCGAGTTTACAGTTTGATGATAGTACATTAAAAATGGAAATAGGGGATAATGGCATCGGCATTACCGAAAACCAGATCAACAGTCCAAAATCTCTTGGGCTGATTGGACTAAAAGAACGGGTAAATCCGTGGGGTGGAGAAGTAATTATCAGTGGCGTTCACTCCAAAGGCACAACGGTAAAAGTTATATTACCTATCAAATCCGGAAAAATTGCATAATGATTAATGTACTGATTGCTGACGATCACGCAATTGTCAGAGATGGATTAAAACAAATCTTCAAAGAAACTTCGGATATCGTCGTAACCGGAGAGGCGTCAAACGGTGCGGAAGTCATTGAAAAAATCAGTAAAAACCGGTATGACGTCATTGTGCTTGATATTTCCATGCCCGGCAGAGGCGGACTCGATGTATTGAAACATATCAAGACTCATTATCCTACAATTCCGGTGTTAGTGTTGAGTATGTATTCCGAAGATCAGTATGCAGTGCGCGTATTAAAAGCCGGAGCTTCAGGATACCTGACAAAAGAAACAGCTTCAGAACAATTGATATTGGCAGTAAGAAAGATTTCCGAAGGCAGGAAATATATCAGTTCCGATCTTGCTGAAAAATTGGCGTCGTCTCTTGACGAAAATCGACAAAAAACGGCTCATGAAAAGCTTTCCGATCGCGAATTACAGGTACTACAACTAATTGGTTCAGGAAGGACTGTCGGGGAAATAGCGGAAGAACTTTCATTAAGCGTAAAAACAATAAGCACAAATCGCGCTCGTATTCTGAAAAAAATGAATATGAAAAATAATGCGGAGTTAATCTGCTATGCTATCCGGAATGGACTGGCGTTATCGGATAGATAACAGTGTATTATTGACCACAATGCTCCTGCGTGATAATTAACTTTGCGAAAGTTGCTTTGTATTACGCTAAAAATTCAAGTAAATATCGTGAAGTACCTTTAAATATCTTTCGCAAAGATATTCTTTTCTTGTTGCCGGGCTTTGCTCTGCAACCGATCTGCTGATTGATAAAAGTTACTTGCATATTACCGGTATTACCGTATATTACCATCATGAAATATGGAGGAAATATTTGTGAAAACCGTAAGCTTTAAAATTGACGAGCCATTTTTAGATGAAATAGAAGCGCTGGCGTCTGAAATTCATGAGACAAAAAGTTCCATGATTAAAAAGGCGCTATCATTTTACATCGATAATTTTAACGGCATCATTGCGAAATCAAGAAATGAAGACCCCAACCAAAAATTAATTCCACACGAAGATGTTTTAAAAGAATATGGATTGTTATAGAATAGAATGGGATAGCAGAGCGTTAAAAGAATTAAAAATAATTCCTGATAGCGATGCTGAACAAATTCTTCGAAAAGTAAGTGAATTATCAAAATCGCCTTATTTAGGGAAAGCATTAAAAGGCGGTTTTAAAGGTTATTTTCGTCTTAGATCAGGAAACTATCGAGTTATTTATTCGATTAAAAATAATCATTTATTGATATTGATATTACGTGTTGGAAGCAGGAAAGATAGGTTCTTTCGATTATAAGTTGCAAGTATTAGATTTAATATATTAAGAAACAGAAAGATAAGATTATAGGGAGAAAGAAATTGAAAGAGGAGGTAAAATATCAATAAGTCAGCCTTAAAATCACTAATTTCATTCCCCGGATATAAAACAGTAAAAATACTATCAATAACAGACAGAGAGATACATGCGGAATTAGTACCGTACAAGAGGAGCAAAGCGCTTTGTAGTAATTGTAAGGATCATCATCAGACTGGTTATCATAGTACTAAGCATATCATTGTAGAGGATTTACGAATATTAGAGAAGAGAGTATTTCTTCATATTCCAAAGCGCTATTATCGTTGCCCAAAAGCAGATAAGAAAATATTTGTAGAAGAGATATCAGGGATAAAGTATTATTCAAGGATAACCAGACGTTTTGGTAAACAGGTATCCAGACTAACAGCTATAACAACAAATCAGGAAGCTGGATGGTATCTTGGTCTCGATGATGAGAAGGTATATCGAATTGATAAAAGTATACTTGAAGAAGAAGCAAAAGATCCTACACCGGCGGCAATTCATATAAGTGTTGATGAGGTTAGTTATCGTAAATACTATCGGTACTTAACAAACGTGATTGATACAGATAAAAGGTTAGTAATATGGAATGATAAAGGTAGAAAAAAAGAGATATTGAATAGGTATTATGAATCAATAGGAGCTGTAAACTGTTCTAAGATAAAGACTGTAGCGCTTGATGGAGCCCAAACCTATATCAGTTCAACTAATAAATATGCAGTAAATGCGATGATAGTATATGATAGATTTCATTTGGTTCAGAAATTGAATAATACAGTTGATGCAGTAAGAAAGATAGAGCTGAATAAAGCCCGGGAAAATAAGGACCAAGAGTTAATAGATATGATGAACTGCAAACAACGTTTCATATTGTTGAAGAACAAGAAGAAGTTAACAGAAAACCAGGCATCAAGGCTTGAGGAATTATGTTCAGTAAATAAACCAATATTTAAAGCAATTTTATTAAAAGAAACCTTCCTTGAGATTTATTCTATTGGCAATGATAACAAAGTAATCGATCAACACTTTGAAGATTGGTTAAGGGAGGCGAAGGCGAGTAATTTAGAGCCATTTATTACTTTGGCAGAAAAACTAAAAGAGAAAAAGCAATATATTCTAAACTGGTTCATACAAAAGACCAGTTCTGCAATTTCAGAGGGATTCAACAATAAAATTAAAAGGCTTAAAAGAATGGCTTATGGCTATAAAGATATTTACTATTTTAGGTTAAAAATACATCAACATTGTGGACTCTTAAATCCTAGACTTGCAACATGATTACGAAAGAACCGAAAGATATCTACAGAACTAAATCACTGTAGGTCTAAATTCTTATACCATTCCTGAACGCCTGCCCGACATGATTGCTGACAGGCAGGCGGGGAGAGCCGGGAACGAGAATTAACCCAACCTTCAGAAGGTTGGATCAAGCATCCTGACCAGTCTGTAAATATTACTATTAAACCTTCTGAAGGTTTTATCTTCCCAACAGGAATCAACAATCAGGAGTGATTGTTGTACATTATGTAGGACAAACACCTACGTTATTACATCTATATATCCTACAATGTTTATAGCAATCGTCCGATTTACAGCATGATAATATTTTAATAGATTAACCCCGTATATGGTAAACTCAGACAAATATAAATACAAGATGTTGACATGAAAATCCTCATTGCTGACGATTCGGACATTTTAAGGAATCATTTGATCACAATTATTTCTGAAATGGAAGGCGTCAGGATTGTCGGAGAAAGCCGGGATACAAAATCGGCTATTCGTGATATAAATAAAAAGAAACCGGATTTAGTAATACTCGATATTCGGATGCCCGGCGAAGGTGGAATTCATGTTTTAAAAGTAGTAAAAGAAAAAAATCTAAAATTAATAGTAATCATCTTTACAGATTATCCTTACCCGCAGTATCGTACAAAATGTCTTGAGAGTGGCGCGGATTATTTCTTTGATAAATCAACTGAAACAGAAAAGATGATCGAGACTGTAAAAAGATTAGCAAAACAGGCAAATTGATGACAATAAATGAAAATTTATCATTGACAAGAGAGCTTTTGGGAGACAAATAATGATCGTAAAAGCGGCAGACTTTATATCCTTTTTAATAAAATGTCAAAAGGAATCACTTGGCGGTTTCCAGCAGGTTATTGTACCGAGGAAATCAAAAAATGTTGAGGAAGTTCAACAATTATTTACAGAAATTAAAGACAATACGGATGTGGTTTTGGATTCCTACCGGACTATCGATCCTCTGAGAGCGTTATTCTATTTTTCCAGAGAAATGCTTCTTCCGGCAGATAAAGTAAAAAAACGATTAATAGTGGGCGCTAAAGGCTGCGATATGGCAGCTTTTCAGGTATTGGATAAAGCCCTAATCAATGAAGATTTTGTCGATCCTGTTTACCAGGCATGGAGGGAACAAACTACGATCATTACCACGGATTGTACTGAAGTCGGCGACAGTTGTCACTGTACATTAGTTAAGGGAAAACCCTATACGGATCAGAACTATGATATGAATCTGTCTGCAATCAACGGAAATTACCTGATCACCGTAGGTTCGAAAAAGGGTGAAGAACTGCTGAAAATAATGAAAGATGCGATTTCTCTTTCCCAACCGCATGGCAACGAAAAAGATACGATTAAAAAGAACCGTAAAGCGATTGAAGAGAAATTAAAACAGCAAAATTCTAAATATATACGGTCTGAAGATTACGAAAATCTAAGAAAATCCGATATTGAAGGTTGGATTGAAGATTCCAAACAATGTATCGGATGCGGTGGATGTACTAATATCTGTCCGACCTGTTACTGCATCATTGTCAACGACGAAACGACCGGCAAGGAATTTGTCAAAGTTCGCAGTTATGATTCATGTCAGTTACACGGCTATGCCAAAGTAGCCGGTGGAGATTCACCGCGACCGAAAATGTATCAGCGGTTTCGGAATCGCTATTTATGCAAATTTGATTATATGAAAAGCAATTTTGACCTGATCGGCTGCACCGGCTGCGGCAGATGCATTGATGTATGCGCGGGTGAAATTGAGTTTAGAGAAGTTGTGCGAAAAAATATGCAATTGTCCAAAGTTCAGGAGTAATCGATGGCACAGGCTAACCCATATGAAGTGATCGCCGCTGAAATTTATGAAATAATCGAAGAATCTCCGACTATCAGAACTATCAGAGTGAAACCGGAGAAACCGATTCCATTCAAAACCGGGCAATTTATAGAATTGACTATACCGAATATAGGTGAAGGACCGTTTACGCCGTCATCATCACATTATATCAGTGATAAGATGGACGTAACTATCATGAAAACCGGTTTTGTGACGGAATACGTACACAAGGCAAAAGTTGGAGATCGAATCGGAATTCGCGGACCTTATGGCACTAATTACCCGATTGATGAATGGAGAGGAAAAGATGTTTTAATAATGGGCGGTGGTGTTGGGATGGCGCCGACCAGATCGTTGTTTACTTCGCTATTACATGATATTGATGATTACAACAGCATCACATTTTTAGCGGGCGCTCGCACCCCCAATGACATGATTTATAAGCGGCATATACAAGGATGGAGGGAGATTGATAAGGTAAACTTCCTGAGATCTGTAGATCGAGTTCCGGAGGGGGAGAAATGGAGCGAAGAAATTTGCCTTATCACCAAACTACTCGACAAAATTGACATAAATCCGAAAGACAATCCTGTTGTTGTCTGCGGACCACCTATCATGATGAAATTTGGAACGATGGATCTCTTAAAATACGGATATGCAGAGAAGGACATCTATCTCTCAATGGAAAAGAAAATGTACTGTGGAATCGGACACTGTCGCCATTGTGTTATTGGAAAATATTACGCCTGTAAGGATGGTCCCGTATTTACTTATGATAAGATTTTAAACGAGGAGAATATCTGGGAATGAAACGACTTTTTATCGATATTCCAGCCCTGATGGATTCTAAATCCTCAATTGAAGATATTCAGTGTGAATATTTTTTCCATCGTAATAACCCAGGGCAATTTTCGTTATTGGAAATTGCCGAGTTTGCGGTTTATTGCCGGCAATGTAAAGATGCATTCTGCGTTACAGCCTGTCCGAAGGAAGCCCTGGAACGACAGGAAAACGGAATGATTAAGCGATTTAATATGCGCTGCGTCGGCTGTAAGAGCTGTATTCTGGCATGTCCGTTTGGAACCATATTCCCGGAAGTTATTAATTATATAACTGCAAAATGTGACTACTGTTTAAACCAGCTATCTGAGAATCCTGACTTTGAACCGTTATGTTCCAAAACCGCTCCTCCGGGAACGATTACGATGAAAGAGATCAGTGCAGAGGATCCGGATAACCATATTTTTTTATATGGCGATCACCTGGCGATTAAGAGTCACCACTGGCGGTATAAGGAGGATAAGGTATGATAGCATGGATTCTTTTTCATTTATTTGTGTTTCCCGGAATGCTATTTACCGGAATCCTGGGATTATTCGTTGGATGGTATGATCGTAAATTGAGCGCCCGTGTTCAATTCCGCAAGGGTCCGCCTCTTTTTCAGAACTTTAATGACTTTTTCAAACTTCTGGGCAAAGAAACAATTATTGTAAAAGAAGCGGTCAAATCTGTTTTCATTATTGCGCCACTGGCTGCGTTTGCTATTCTGACCCTGATATCTACTATCATCGGATTAGCGCTCTTTTATCAAAGAGGATTTGGCGGTGATATTTTTGTAGTGATGTACCTGACGATGACATTTTCCGTGATGGTTATTTTAGGTGGTTCGGCGACAGGCAATGTTTATTCCAGTATTGGAGCAGGACGAGAAATGAAATTATTGCTGGCTGATGAATTAGCCTTTATTTTGGTTTTATTGGTACCGGTTATCAAATCGGGCTATCAACTCCAATTTGATCAAATTCTCGCAGTACAGCAAACATCGGGTCCATTTATCGGGTCTGCATCCGGAATAATTGCCTTTATAATCGGGATGCTGTGCATTCAGGCTAAGATGACGCTGGCGCCATTTAATATCCCGGAAGCCGAAACGGAAATCGTTGAAGGACCGTTTATGGAATATTCCGGTCCGTTGCTCGCCTTCTGGAAGCTGAATCATTATATGATGTATGTGATCTTTCCGTTTCTTTTAATTCTATTATTCTGGGGTGGATTTCAGTTTCAGGGAATAGGCATTCTCTGGGCGGTGTTGAAATATGTGCTTATCGTTACCGTTATGATCATTATTAAAAATACAAATCCTCGAATTCGAATCGACACTGCTTTGAACTTTTTTTGGCGCTATGCCTCTCCGGTTGCATTTATTGGTGTTATTTTAGCCGTATTAGGAGTTTAGTATGGGATGGTATAATAAACGCTTGGCAAAATCTCTCTGGGTGTTTCACGCCAGCGGATCGCCGTGTAATAACTGTGATATTGAAATATTGGATTTGATTACTCCCAGGTATGATATAGAACGTCTGGGACTCAAGCTTGTCGGATCTGTTCGTCATGCCGATGTATTGCTGGTGACAGGTATCTTTAATCAGAAAATTGCACCTAAAATAAAGAAGATATACGACCAGGCGCCTAAACCGATTTTTGTGGTTGCAATAGGAACCTGTGTGAGCTCAGGTTGTTGCTTTAAAGACAGCTACAATATAACTGAAAAGCCGGAAAGTATTATACCTATTGATATGTTTGTTCCGGGCTGTCCTCCAAAACCTGAGGCAATGATTGAAGCGGTCGCAAAGTTGATGGGAGTGCTGAATGGCTGAAATTGAACAATTTTTAAAAGATATGGGCGGCAAAATCACTAATAAAATTGAAAAAGAGAAACGCCTTTATTTTAATGTAACTAACGACGATTTGCAGGATATAGCCGATTACCTGTTCAATAAAATGGGGTGCCGTTTATCAACGGCAACGGCTATGGAGATGTATCACGGGATAGAAATCCTTTATCATTTTTCGTTAGACAAGACCGGTCAATATTTCTGCCCGCGAGTTATCATTAAAGATAAGAAAAATCCAAAAGTAAATTCCATAAGCTCGATCATTGAAGGGGCTATCTGGATTGAACGAGAGATGTTTGATCTATGGGGAATTGATTTTATCGGTCATCCGCGAATGGAAGAACTGCTTACTTTGCATCATCCCGGAACTGTGAAACAGCCTCTAAGATTCAGGGAGGGAGCATGAAGGCAAATAAAATACCGATAGGTCCATTTCATCCGTTATTGGAAGAAGCCGAATATTTTGAATTGAAAGTGGAAGGCGAAACGGTTGTCGATATCGATATGGAAATCGGCTGGATGCACCGGGGACATGAATACATCTCCGAGATGAAAACATTTACTCAATCTATTTACTTGGTTGAACGAATTTGCGGGATTTGTTCGACATCTCATCCGCTGGCATGTGTTCATGCAGTTGAGGATATAGACAATATTGAAATTCCTCTCAGAGCACGATATATCCGAACACTGGTGGGCGAGCTGGAGCGAATTCATAGTCATTTATTGTGGATTGGACTTGCCGGACATTTTATCGGATACGATACGTTGTGGATGTGGGTATGGAAATACCGCGAACCCGTACTGGAGATGTTTGAAATCATTTCGGGAAATCGCAACCATTACGGCATGATGAGAGTCGGCGGAGTTGCTAAAGATGTTGAACCGGAAAAGATTACAGAGCTTTATAAACATCTGGATATGATCGAAAAGAAAATGGTCATGGTTGCCAATGTTGTCAGGGATGATCCGGTATTAAGATCCAGGTTAAAAGGCGTAGGTGTTTTAACTCACGAAGCGGCTGTTGCCTATTGCGCAACTGGTCCAACATCCAGAGCTTCCGGAGTTCCATGGGACGTTCGCAGAGATGAACCGACAGATGCTTATGATTTGGTTGATTTTGAAGTAATTGTTTTACCAAATGGCGACGTCTATGATAAAGCGGTTGTCAGAGTTCTTGAGGTTATTGAATCCTGTAAAATAATCAGACAATGCCTTGAAAAATTAAAAACGGCTCAGGGATCTATTTTAAATAATGTCAAAGAAATATCTCCCGGTGAAGGTATTGGCAGATATGAAGCTCCGCGAGGAGAGGTGTTTCACTATATAAGGTCTGACGGAACAAACCGTCCCATTCGACACAAGGTACGCGCTCCCAGTTTTGTCAACATTCCTACTTTTACCGCTTCCTGTAAAGGTATTCCGATTGCTGATGCATTAATCACTCTGGCGTCGGTAGATCCGTGTTATTGTTGTACTGAACGTTCTCTTAAAATAATCGATTCCAGCTGCGAATCCCGCCAGATTGATCTATTAAAATCCTCACGTGAAAAAACCGAAAGAATTCGGAGGGAAGTCCATGGCAATTAATGAATTAAGCCTTCTTGTTTTAGTACCGTTCATCGTTGCATTACTAAATATTTTCCTTCCGGTTATTCTAAGAAAGTTCCTATCGGTAGCTGCCGTCGTATATCTTATTATTCTTAATTACCAATTATTTATTAATGTTGCGCCGGACGCATATTTATTTGATGTTGCAATATTTTCCGTCGATAAACTGTCACTGTTCATTCTGGCTTTTATTCAAATACTCAGCATTATCATTCTTGTATTTTCTTTAAAAGGAGTAAATACGGATATTCAAAAATCCTTTTTTGTCTTGTATCCGATGACCGTTGCGTTTTGTAACGGCGCCGTTATCAGTGTTCATGTCATTGGCTTTTTGATATTCTGGGGATTGTCGGGAATTGCACTCTATTTTTTCAATCTACTTGGAACAAGTAAAAGTACTCCGGATACGGCAAAAAAGACGTTTATTATCGTTGGCGGCAGCGATGTGTTTTTGATTCTTGGATTTGTGCTTATCTGGTTTTTAATGCCGCAAAGCAACTGGTCGCTCTGGAATTTGAAACTGGGATTAAGTGGTGAGCTTGCTTATATAGCGTTTTTTGCGTTATTGATTGCCGCATTTGCCAAGGGAGGCGGTTTTCCTTTACATTCATGGGTGCCTGATTATAGTAAAGATGCGCCGGTTGAGAGTGTCGCATTTCTACCGGCATCGCTGGACAAATTGCTTGGTATTTACCTTTTTGCACGAATAGTATTGTCTGTATTTACTGTTAATATTGGCATTCATTTATTCCTGATCACAATCGGAACGCTGACAATTATTTTCGCAGTAATGATGGCAATGATTCAGCATAACGGACGGAAATTGCTCGGATATCATGCTGTAAGCCAGGTTGGTTATATGATTCTCGGTATCGGAAGCGGCAGTGTCATCGCAATAATCGGCGGTCTTTTCCATTTGATCAATAATACGATTTATAAATCAAATCTGTTTTTATCACTTGGCTCTGTTGAAAAACAGACCGGTACGAATAATCTCGAAGAATTAGGTGGTCTTGGGAACAAGATGCCGCTTACATTTTTATTTGCCTTGATTGCGGCACTGTCAATATCCGGGATACCGCCATTTAACGGCTTTTATTCAAAATGGATGATATATCAGGGAATTCTTGATATAGCAAAAACTGCGTCGCCCGGATATCAGATTTGGTTGCTCGTTTGTCTGGTTCTGGCAGTTTTCGGTAGCGCCTTGACACTGGCAAGTTTTATGAAATTCATTCATGCTGTTTTCCTTGGCAGAAGACCGAAAATATTAGATAATGTTCATGAAGCTCCATCAAATCAATGGTTGGCAACGGGAATATTAGCTCTGATATGTATTCTTTTTGGTCTTTTTGCCATTGAGATTCCTTTGAAAAGATTTATTTTGCCTATTATGTCTGAATATGGCTTGGAAGTACCGGCAGTTCTTGGTTATTATAATCCGTTACTGCTTGTAGCATTATTTGGTTCGGTATTACTGATTGGTTTAGTTGTTTACTGGGGAACCCGCAAAGTGCGTTTTGATGAAATTTATCTTGGCGGTATGGATGCGCTGGAGCATTTCCGTGTTATGGGAACCGAATTTTACAATGAAATTCGAAATATGAAACCCTTAAAAGGATTATATGACGGAGCAGAGAAAAAATATTTTGATATTTACGACGTTAGCAGCAAGTGCTCATTTTCTATTACCCGGTTCTTTAAAGCGGTACATAATGGACAACTGCAACTGTATAATCTCTGGATCGTTTTAGGTGTGTTAATTCTCTTGTGGGTGGTATTATAAATGAAATTTAAACTCTATACAATTCCGGAGGTATAAATGCCTGTAGAAACCTGGTTGATCTTTATTCTTGGTTTTATGATTTTGGGATCGATCATAGCGCTGGAATTAAAGGATATTTTATCCTCAGTAATTTCAATCGGAATCGTAGGGCTTGGTGTTTCAGTCGCATTTCTCTTTCTCCAAGCTCTTGATCTTGCAATCGTTCAATTCCTGTTTGAGATATTTGCGTTGATCATTTTGGTCAGAGCCTTTATCGGCAAGGAATATCACATCAAGGAGCCAAGCAAATCCCACGTTATCCAAACAGTTGTAACAATTGTGGTATTACTCTCTATATTGGCGCTTAGTATTAATGTTTTCAGATTGTTGCCGCAGTTTGGTGAGCCTATTTTTTCCACCGCCAGACATTATGTCGAAAATGGCGCCAAAGAAACCGGCGCCGCAAATATTGTAACAGCCATTATTCTGGATTACCGCGCCTATGATACGCTGGGTGAGGTGACGGTTCTTTTTACAGCGATTTTAGGGGTATTAGCTATTCTGAAAACAAGATCCAAAACCACAAGCCCCGCTGGAGGTGACCATGAAACAAACTGAAGGAATGACACTGATTGTAAAAACGGTTACTCGGATCAGTGTATGGATGATCCTGTTATACGGCTTATACATCATTCTTCATGGTCATATAAGTCCGGGAGGCGGATTCGCCGGTGGTGTGATCATCGCCTTGGCGTTTCTAAATGTCATGTTGGCGTATGGCAGAGATTTTATAAAACGCTGGGTAAATATCGGATTTCTCCATGATATTGAATCCTCCAGCGCGGCGTTGTTTCTGGCGATTGGTATCCTTGGAATGGCTGTAGGCGGTGGATTCCTGGCGAATTTTATAAGCCATGGCAAACTGTTTCATCTGCTTAGCGCCGGTACAATACCGATACTGAATATTGTTATCGCCGCAAAAGTCAGTATGGGATTATTTGTCGTAGTATGGACATTATCAATTTTCCATTTAGATAAAGGGGGAAAAAAATAATGATAGTTTATATACTCTGTTTCGCCCTGTTTTTAGTAGGAATTTACGGAGCGCTTACGAAGCGTGATCTAATCAAAATTATCCTTTCTATCGGGATAATGGGATATGCAGCAAACCTGATGTTCATATTGTTTGCATATAAAACCGGAGCAAGTTTTGCCATTCTCACTGAAGAAGGCATTAATACAAATATGGTCGATCCGTTACCACAGGCGCTCATATTAACATCGATCGTTATTGAATTAGGTATCACAGCCTTGTTAGTTACTCTGGCGATCAGATTGTTTGAAAAATATAAAACATTTGATATTACAAAAATTAGGAGGTTGTCAGGATGATCCTCCCATTTTTAATCATTATTCCGCTACTCGCTGCATTCTTGATTACGCTTATTTCAGGTGAGAAAGATAATTGGGCGATTGTGCTATCGATTTTAGCTGCTATCTCACTGCTGACACTCTCTATCTTCAGTTTCTTTACTACGGGAAATGAAACATTTATCTATGAAATGAGCGGGTGGAAGATTCCGCTGACCATCTGTCTCGTACAGGATGCATTTTCAACTTTTATGCTGGTCATCGTGAATCTCATTGCACTTACGTCGTTAATGTTCTCAGTCTCATATATCAAACATTATTCCGGTACATGGAAATATTATGCATTATTTATGTTAATGATTACCGGCATGAATGGCGTAATCGCTACCGGTGATATTTTTAATTTATTTGTGTTTATGGAGATTGCGCTTTTCGCCGCTTATGCCCTGGTAGCATTTGGCGGTAAAGCGGAGGAGTATGAAGCTGCCTTCAAATATGCGATCATGGGTTCCATTTCATCAACTTTAATCCTGATGGGTATCGGAATTCTATATGCCACGACATCGACATTAACTATGGCAAACATTGCCGCTATTCTGCCAACAAAAGATCCCCGGATTATGTATTGGGTCGGAGCAATATTCTTGGCAGGGTTTGGACTTAAATCCGCAGTCATGCCTTTCCATGCCTGGTTACCCGATGCTCATTCATCAGCGCCGGCTCCAATTTCAGCAATGCTGTCCGGTGTTTTGATAAAAGCCTTAGGTATTTACGTTATTATCCGATTCTTTTTCAATGTTCTGGGCGCTCCGCAGATTTTTCTAACCTTATTCATGATTCTGGGTTCTATTTCGATCATTATCGCTTCATACCTGGCTTTGGGACAGTGGGATTTGAAACGTTTGCTGGCGTATAGTAGTATCAGCCAGATTGGTTTTATCCTGCTCGGTCTGGGCATTGGAACAAAATTAGCAATTCTTGGAGCGGTTTTTCATATTTTCAACCATGCTATTTTCAAGTCGCTGTTATTTTACAATTCCGGCGCTGTTGAAATGGCGCTCGGCACCAGAGACCTGCGGAAAATGGGCAATCTAAAAGATGCTATGCCTGTTACATCAACAACGTCAATGATCGCAAGTTTGTCTGTCGCCGGTTTACCACCGTTTAACGGTTTTTTCAGTAAGTTGATCATCATTATTGCCGCAGTACAGGCGAGCCATGTGGGATATGCGATTATTGCCGTTATCGGAAGCCTGCTGACACTTGCTTATTTCATGAAAGTTCAGCGCTATGGGTTCCGCGGCAATGATAAAATAGAAAAACCGGAAGTAAAAATTAGTAATGGAATGAAATCGGCGATGATTATTTTGGCGGTTCTCTGTATAGTTAGCAGCGCCTTGATAATTCCAGGTATTCGTGAAGTGACTCTCGATCCGGTTGTATCAGTGATTATGAACAAAACCGGGTATATATATGAGGTTCTTGGGAGGTAAACATGACCTTACAAAATCGTAGTAGATTATTTGTATTTATCTTTTCATTTCTCACCTGGCTGGCTCTGACCAATGTCAGGGATATAGAAGAAGTTGTTGCCGGGTTGATCGTTGCCGCTCTGGTCACTGTTGTGGCGGGGAAATTCCTGATCACATCAGAAAAGAGCGGGCATATCCTCAGACGGATATTCTCAGCAATTAAATACCTGGTAAAATTTTTATGGGAAATGATGAAAGCCAATTTACACGTTGCCTTTATCGTCATCCATCCATATTTGCCGATTAAACCCGGTATTGTTAAAATTAAAACGAAGCTGACAAAAGATTCGGCGATCACGGTTTTGACAAATTCGATAACCCTGACGCCGGGAACGCTGACGGTTGATCTGAGTCCGGAGAAAAATGAAATCTACATTCACTGGATCGATGTGTTATCCACTGATGTAGGAAAGAATACAAAAACCATTGGTGGGAAGTTCGAAAAACTACTTACGGAGGTCTTCGAATGAGACTATTACGTTGGTTCATTGGCTTGCTGATAATAGCAGCATTTTTATATGGTAATTTTTTTATTTATGACGGCATAATACTTTATAAACTGATAAATTTTATTCTATTCTGCGCTCTATTCGTACTGTTCCGGGTTTTATTCGGACCGTCGCCGGCAGATAGAATTGTAGCAGTTGACATTCTGGGAATATTGATCGTTGGACTCCTGGCTTTACTGGGATTGGTTTTCGATCAGTCATTTTTTATGGATATTGGGTTAATTTGGGCGCTTATGAGTTTTATTGCATCGTTAGCCTTTGCCAAGATTTTGGAGGGGAGGTATTTAGATGACTAGAGAAGTAATTGGGATGGCATTTATCCTCGTAGGTATAATGTTTGATTTTTTTGGTGTTTTAGGATTAGTCCGGTTACCGGATGTGTATAATCGTCTTCAAGCCGCCACGAAATGCGTGACGTTTGGTTCAGCCGGAATATTATTAGGTGTATTTATTATCCAGGGATTTAATAATTTCGGATTTAAGGCTCTGCTGGGAATTGTGTTTATATTTCTGACGTCGCCCGTTGCCGCACATGCAATCGCCAGAGCCGCTCACCGCAGCGGAATTCCTCTGACCAAAGAAACCGTAGTCGATCAATATCAAGAAGATAATGAATTAAAGGATTAAGTTATGTTTCTTCCAAAAATAAGAGAGGTCATGGAAGCGCTAAGATCACTGTTTACTCCCGCATATACAAGTAAATATCCGGCTAAACCGTACATTGCACCCGATGAATACCGGGGCTTTCCTAAATATTACGAGGAAGAATGTGTTGGTTGCGGTACCTGCGCCCAGGTTTGTCCAACTGATGCAATTGACATTATTGATGATGTGAAGAATGGAAAACGAATTTTGAAAATAAATTATGCTTCCTGCTCTCAATGTGGACAATGTGAAGAGAAGTGTATTACCGGTGAAGGTATAAAACTGTCTAATCATTATTCATTATCTACTCCCGACCTGACTGCTCCTGAAGTATTTGAAACTGTCGAAAAAGATATTGTCTTTTGCGAAGCATGCGGTGATGTTATCGCCTGTCGGGCTCATCTTCTTTTTGTCAAAGAACGCCTCGGGGCAAAAGCTTACGCTCACCCGAACTTTCTGATCGAGACGCAACGTCAGTTTGCAGAAATCGAACCATCATCTATAAAAGATAAAATTCGCAGGGAAGACTTAATAAAAGAAGTCTGTCCGGTCTGCAGGCATAAGACCGTTGTAAATGATGAATTTTAAAGAACTGCAAAAAGAACTTGGTTCATTTTCTTGTCAAAATATAATATTTATCGGACTGGGCAATCCGATACGCGGCGACGACGGGGCGGGATTAGAGTTAATAGAACAATTAGAAAAACGACATACCTTTCAAGGAGCACATTTTATAAAGGGTTACACAACACCGGAAAATTACCTGGTGAAAATTACCAGGCAAAATCCGGAGCTGGTTGTATTTATCGATACGGCGAGGATGAATAAAAAGCCCGGTAATATATCAGAAATCCAATCTGATTTAATTGACTCCAAAGGTTTTAGTACACATACATTCTCAATGAAATTGATAGAAGAATTTCTGACATCAAACGGCGTCTCAAAAATAAAATATATCGGCATAGAACCAAAAACGACAGAAATCAGCAATACATTATCTACTGAAGTGCATGAAGGGATAAACCGTTTTTTTAATTGATTCTTCATTATGTTCAATAATAATAACAACGATAAAAATGGTAAGCCGGCAAAACTGATCCTTCCTTTTCATACACTCGATACATTGCGGATTCGGATAGGTTGGATTATTAACATTCGCTGGGTTGCATTATTTGGATTGTTGTCCGCAATTCCGATTGGACAACGAATGTTGCACTTTCAGATTGCATATTCCCAACTTTACGTTATAGCCTCAATCCTGATTATCTTAAATATAATCTATTTCTTTTTATTCCGGTATTATCCATTTAAAAATTTTCGCCAGGAGCTTGCATTTACCGAAGTTCAGCTGGTATTGGATCTTATTATCATCTCATTTCTGGTACATTATATCGGAGGAATCGGGAACCCGTTTTTCTTTATTTATTCCGTAAATATTATTATTTCCGGCGTATTATTTCTCGGAAATTTGCCGTATATAAATGCTATTATTGCAGCTGTGCTACTCACCGGATGGAGTATTCTTGAATATAACGGCATTGTAGAATGTTATACGATAAGACGAGAGCCTGTAAGATTGTCAGTATTATTAACATCGTTAAGTGCATTTTATATTTTGATTTTTAGCGCTACGTATGTAATTAAGGATTTTATATCGGGATATCGTAATTTAAAGAGAGTCATCGACGAGAAAAGTAATCAGCTGGAAAATACTATTAAAGAGCGAGATAAAATTTTCAGGTTTACAGCCCATGAATTAAAATCGCCACTCACGACATTACGAAGTATGCTGGCGGTCATCGAAGATGTATATTCCGAAAAACTCGATGATGAAGTATCTGAAATGCTAAACCGGGCGGTTGTAAGAACAGATCAGGTTCTGCTTATGGTCAAAGATATGATCGATGTCACCCAATACCAGCATGGAGTAAGTCAACAGGTTCTCGAGGATGTGGATTTTAATGAATGGATCGAAAAAACCGTCCTGCAATTTAAACCGAATGCTGTCAGGAAGAATATTTCTGTTGTCTTAAATAAACTGGATTCAAGTGTCCTGGTTCGCATGGATATTCCCGGAATGGAAAAAGTATTGTCCAACCTGGTGAGCAATTCAATTCGTTATAGTCCGGAGGGAGCAAAAATCACGGTTATGCCATTTTACAAACGCTTCATTTACGGATTTTCTGTGAAGGATACCGGAATTGGAATTGCAATAGAAGATCTGAATAAGATATTTGATGAATTTTACCGCAGCAAGAATGCACGGGATATGGAACGCCTGGGAACCGGACTTGGATTATCACTTATTAAACAGATCATTGATCGCTATAATGGAAAAATAATTGTTGAGAGCGAACTTGGAAAAGGAAGTACATTTACTGTTGAATTACCAATAATTTCTGTGGATGATGACTAATATTTTTTTATACCAGGGTAGCACGAATTATAAATATGTGCCACAAGGAGCAACATGACTATTTTAAAACGATTTGGAGTTTCATTACCGGGTGATCTATTGGCTCGTTTTGATAACGAGATTGAGCAGAAAGGCTATCAGAATCGTTCTGAAGCTTTCCGTGATCTAATCAGGGATTACCTGGTCAAACGAGACCTCGATAATGATGAAGAGGTAGTCGGCGTTCTTAATTTGGTTTTTGACCACCATGTTCCCAATTTATCGGTCAAACTAAATGATATTCAGCACGACTATTATCATAATATTTTGTCAAATGTGCATATCCATCTGGATCATCATAATTGTCTCGAAGTGATCATCCTAAAAGGTCGCTACAGTGAAATCAAGCAATTATCAGACAGAATAATCGGTACCAGAGGAGTCAAGCACGGGGAACTCAGTTTCAATTCAACCGGTAAAAATCTATCCGGAGTATAAAAAAGGAGAAATTAAATGAGAATTTTAATGAAGTATGTCGTCGCAATTTTCACGCTTACAGTAGTGTTATTTGCTAATACACCACAATTATTGGATACATTAAAAGTGTTTCCTTTCGATCCGGTTGTTGTTACGGGAACCCGTATCGAAATGCCGAAAAAAGATTTGCCGGTGACAATATCGATTATTTCAAGCACAGTCATCGACGAGCAAAATTACAAACCCTTGTTGGATCTTGTATCGGAAAATGTTCCCGGACTTTTCGTAACCCAGAGAACCAATATTGGGTATGGAGTCGCCAGTGGATCAGCCGGACAGATTTCCATCAGAGGTATCGGTGGATTTCCCAATACACAAGTTGCTGTTTTAATCGATGGGAGACCTGATATTATGGGACTTTTTGGACATGCGCTGGGCGATGCGTATTTCATGCACGATGTCGAGAAAATTGAAGTTATTCGTGGTCCTGCATCGGTTTTATACGGATCCAATGCCATGGGAGGCGCAATCAATATTATTCCCCGGCATAAACATCAAAAAGGATTCCATCTATATGTTCCCATAACAGTTGGCAGTTACAATACAACTCAATCCTTTATCAGGAATACTTTTGAGAATGACTATTTTGGTTATTCATTGTCAGCCGGATACCGAAATAGCGACGGCTTTAGAACGGACGGGAATGATGACTATAGCTCAAAAAGCGGCAATTTCGAAGTTCATAGCCAACTAACAAAACAAATAAAAATAGTTATAAATAGTTATCTGTCTGATTCGGAAATCAACGATCCCCGTCAGATATCAGCGCCTGCGGATACAAACTGGTACAAAATATCCAGAAAGGGTGGCGATCTTAGCGTGAAACATGAACACCGGCGATTCTTCGGTGAGTTGAAGCTGCATCATAATTTTGGTCATCACAACATTTATGACGGATATCAGTCTGATGACTATACAACCGGATTGATCTTTACAGAAACATACCAAATTAGTAAAAATTCCCGATTGACCGGTGGGATCGATCTGAAAAAGTATGGCGGAAAGGCTTTGCTTAATGGTAGTTGGAAAAAGAATCACGTCAGTGAGAGCAGTGTTTATACGTGTTATAATCATAAATTCATTAAACGGCTGAATGTGGATGCGGGTTTGCGCTATACCGATCACAGTATCGCCGGCAATCTTATCATTCCTGCTGTCGGTTTATCTGCTGTATTACCATACGAATGGACGTTAAAAGGACAATATTCTGAGGGTTACCGTAACCCAACTATTAATGAATTATACTTGTTTATGCCTTCAACGATAGACTTAGAGCAGGAAACTACAAAGAATTATGAATTTACTGTGGAAAAGCAATTATATGTTTTCCTGACTTCTTCGATCACGTTATATAAGACGGTTGCAGAGAATTTAGTTCAAAAAACAGTGATCCAAGTAGGTGAAAGTTTTTTACCACGATATCAAAATGTTGGTGATGTAGCAATAACAGGAATTGAATGGGAAGGGCAGCTTTTACTGCCACCGAGAATGGCGGTCAATTGGACAGCGAGTACATCATCTTTTTCTACTATAGTAGCCGGTAGTCCGGGAGAAAAAGTAAATCTTTCAATGCGCTATAAAGCCACAAATGATCTCACATTTGGCTTACAGGGACAATGGATCAACAATCTGTTCAGTGTTGAAAATCCTTACAGTTATGGACCCATCAATTATATTCGGCTGAAACCTTATACTCTCTTACATCTAAATGCCAACTGGAATATTAGCGATTATTTAACCTTATCGGCAAAAATTAATAATTTAACGGATACAGAATACGAAACGATGTATCTGTTTCCAATGCCCGGTCGTAATTTTACAATAGGCGTCACTGTTAAATATTAATATCGAAGACAACAAATGAATTTAAGCAGCTATAAACATCATCAGGATTTTTTTGAAAAGAAAGCTGCAACATGGTCTTTATCGGAAAGTCACGCAGAGTTTATCAGGCGACTGGATAAACTGATCGAATTTAACAATGATGATGTCATTCTGGATATAGGTTGCGGCACCGGGAATCTGTTTCCATATTTGCAACAAAAGATTCCAGGGGGGAAATTAATCGGGATCGATTTTGCCATTAATATGCTGTATCGATGCCGTGAGAAATTTCAGGAGCGTACAATTGTAATGCAGTCGATGGCTGAGGTATTACCGATACGTTCATCTTCAATTGATGTTGTCATTAACTATTGTCTGTATCCTCACTTGAAATATAAACGAAATGCGCTTCGGGAGTTTAAACGGGTCTTAAAAAAAGAGGGGCGGTACTATATTCTGCACCCACAGGGGAGCAATGAAATTAATTGTCTGCACCGCGATATCGGCGAGCCGGTGTGTTTTGATGTTATTGAACCTGTTGAATCGGTTGTTGCAATGCTGCAGTTAAATGGTTTCTCAACGCGTCAGGCGATTGACCGTTGTGATATGTTTCTTATTGAAGCGGTGAAATCCGGCAGCCTTAACTAATACTTGCTTTTATATGCTACTCATTCTTTTTTAACTGAATGATGATGATCTGGTTTTTACGATTCCACCGCAGGGATGCCCGGTCAACAGATTGTAGTTGCATATATTAAAATTATTTATTAAAATGAAATGTCATGATAGTTTGTATAACTTATCAAAGTGTATTGCGGGGTTTTCCATGAACAAAGCGCAGAAATACCGGGATCTCGCGTATGGAACAGCTCAAAAACCTGGTTTTGAGGATTGGAGCATATGGAAATAAAAATTCCTAATATTAGGAAGTTGAAATAAAAATGGCTAAATGTAGGAATAAATTCCTAATATTAGACATGTGGAAAGAGATGATAAACGCAACTAATCATATATGTTAGCTGCAACAATAACTCTGGAGGATATTTCCCATGAAATGGAAAGAATGGTTAGAAAAATGGAGCATGACTTCTTTAAAAATAAAGACACCATTTCTTGAAGCAGATTGGCAACCAAAAGATAAAGACAAAGACGCGGCATGGGAGTTATACATTGAGCTGCTTACAAGAATTGCGACACAGCCTTTACCAAAGGAGCATGGTGATGAGGCCACTGCCCTTAAAAGCATCCATAAGCTTTTCAGTTTGACACGAGAAATAATAAAAAAACATGGGCGTGAATGTATTGAATTTACAAAAATTGCTATTGTGGTTTTAAACCAAATAGTTCGTCCATTTACGGCAAAATGGCACAAAGAACTAATCGCAGGTGCTTTTGATGATTCTCAAAAATGCAATGAGTTCAGGAAGGAACTTTTGGAACTTCAAACAACCTTGAGATACTATACTA
>JAUVYH010000016.1 GCA_030603165.1 Fidelibacterota bacterium | reverse complement strand
TAACGTCCGTTAACAAAAATACGAGCTGCCTGTGGATAAATAAGTAATGGGGAAAAAATCAATAATATTAACACTCTCAACAAATTCCTTTTATTATACATAATATCATCCTTCTCAATTTTTGGTTAAGTCCGAAAAGTTCTGTAAAAAGGTTCATTGACATATTTTGAACAATTAGAGAAGGAAACCATTACTTGAGATGTATCATAGCAACCCCTATTCTATGTACTGTGTTCGATATCCGATTTTACCGTTACGGTATTCATATATCCTGAATGTTGCTTGCCTTCTCCACCATCCTGAAATGGGAGCTGACACATATAAAGGAACATCTTCCAACCAGTGATGTTCATCTCTATGAAAATGCCCGGCAATTACCGCCTTAACATTGTAAGCATTGATTAGCTTTACCCATTTATCCCTTATCTCTTGTTTCCATCTTTTGTGAAACTCATTGTTATAAAAATCATCAACTGAAGGAGCGTGATGAAATACTATCACAGGCTTTCCTTTTGACTTCTTGAGATATTCCTCAAGCTGCTTTAGGGGTTGGTAGCCTTTTATTGTGAATGACTTTCTTAGTGGCTCTGTAAAGACAAATATAAACACAACATTATCATATTCTGCCTGTGAAATCAATCCTCCAAAATTCTCTTTATACACTTTGCATGTTGACTCCAGTCTCTCAGGAAAAATATCATGATTACCAGGGACATAATGAATTGGAACAGTAATCTTCTCCAGTATCGACAAACAGGAGTCTAAAAGTTGTTTATCCTCAAGTCTGTCCGTAGTTATATCGCCTGTATGCACTACACATTGGATTTTCATTGGCAAATCGTTGATGAGTTCTACTGCCTTTTCAGATCTATCCATATTATCTCCGGTTTCAAAATGGGTGTCAGTAATCTGGACAAAGTAAAAATGCTGTTCCTGTCGTTCTTCCTCGCAGCTGTTGATACTTGTGATGCAAATAATAGCAATCAGAAGACTCATTAAATAGTTGAGACGAATCGTTTTCATTCCAAGCATATTTTCCTCTCCTTATTCTTGACTAATGATGTATATGTTACATCAAAGTTCATAAAAACATTCAAGTCAGGACCTTCCGAAGGTTCAAAATCTTCAGAAGGGTTACTGACGCAATTTTTCTATTCTTGTTCCTGACTGTACGAATTATTTGAAGCTTATCAGTTTCTGTCCCAGGTCGTTTGTGATCCATTCTGAGTTGTCATAGTCTTAACTAAATATTGGTGGGTATGTCACTCCGCTGTTGCTTTCAAAAACGAAAGGACACACTCCCGACTCTGCTTCAACTCATCCAAAAACAGGAATAGAGCTAAGGCAAAACCATTGTCAGTATTCGGCCAGTCCAAACATTTCCAATCCGACAATTGATGGGTGATTAAACCCATTTTTCCCGCGCTTTGAAAAGTAACTTGTGGCCAGACCACAAATAGCATGTTGAGAAATCTTTGACATAATCAGAACATTTAAATAAGGGTCAGAACCTTCCAAAGGTTTAGAACCTTCGGAAGGTTTTTCGACGCTATTTTTCCATCTTTCCAATCGAATACGAACAGTAAGGCATCAATGAAACTCACTATAAATCAATTTACGCAAATAAGAGTGGTTTGGAAAACATCGCAAATCAGGACGATCCGACAGTCTTCCTATCCTGTAAGGGATGTGTACTCTTTAAAACAGCCCCTTGCCCTACTCTGATGGAATCTGACCCTGTAATCAATGAAACCTTTTGCTCAATTATCAAAAAACGGAAAATTTTCTACTTGATTTATGTCAAGTAGATTACTTGAGCAGGATTAGCTTCTTGGTCTGGTGGAAATCCTCTGCATTCAGACGCAGAATGTATAGCCCACTAGCGAAATTATTTGCGTTCCAGGTAACTCTGTATGAGCCAGCCGGACTGATGTCATCCACCAACGTAGCCACCAGCGCACCCCGCAGGTTGTAAACCTTCAGTGTGTGACTCACCTGCCGGGCCAGTGAATAGTCAATGGTGGTCGTCGGGTTGAACGGATTCGGATAGTTCTGGCTTAAGGAGAATTTCACTGGAAGGCCATTGCCATCGTCAACGGACACGTCGATTCCCAGGTCGGCTGGGTCGCGTATCATCACCAAATGATTGCCATAATAATAGTGGCAGATACCCGAGAGATCGGCAATGACATCTCCAATATCCAGCGCATGATAGTGCATATCGTCAGGGCTTTCATGAATCATAAAGTCATCATCGATGAGGAAGGAAGTAACGCCGCCATCATCCGTAACCGTCTTGTCATAGCTGCCAGAATCGGTAACTGTGACTGCACCAAAATGCAGTAATACACCCTCGTATTTCTCGGGATCGGTTACAAACCCCGCGCCGGTTATCTCGAGAGCTGCTACACTCTTGCCCGAGGCATGAACCGTGACAGCGGAAACATCGCTAACTGCTGTCATCCCGCCATCCTCAATCACAGTACCTTTGATGGTAATGCTGTCACCTTGGTTTACGGTATAAGCCGCAGCCGTACCTAATTCAGCCCAAATACCATTCCAGATTCCCGTACCATCCTGGATTACAAAGCCGCCCGCTCTCGATTCCGGTTGATTAGCATTGCTGGTGACCACGCCACTCACGCTCACAATCGCGGTGATATAGTAGGTGTCACCGCTCTCAAACGGCGTGTACTGAATATCATGGATTGTAGGACCATCTGCCCTGGTATGGTAACCGTATAGCGCCTGGCGTGTATTCGCCGGTAAGAAGGTTGACATGGGCTCATCCTGGTTATCCAATCCATCGTCAGTGGCGAAAAGGAAGTACTCCACCAGTGCTCCCTCAGTGCCGGTCGCCGGAATGGTCCCGCTCCAGACACTATCGGCCCCCTCGGTCATGGCCGCTTCAGTCCATGTGTCGCCATCTATCCGGTAGTTAACGACAGCCGAAGCAACATCAGACCCATCGGTTATGGTTGCACTGACTGTTATGGCATCATCAGGACCGAGCGGCGACTCCACGACCGCAAAACCGGTGATGGAAGGTGGTCCACCGCCAAGCACTACGTCTGAATGATAAAGAGGTCTCACCTGATAGGTGGTAGAATCCTCATAGGAGCCGTAGGCATGATATACGTAACCATCGAGAGACGCGATCGTTGTGCCGTTAGGAGGAATAACAAATGGCCCGGCATCGGTTGGACCGCCATATATGTCTATACCCTCCATGCTGTTCGTGCCATCTCCATCAATCCTAATACTGCCGCTGCCGTCATCTATGGAGAACTCCCCGTATCCCAAGGCGTTGTCGATGACGGTGGCGTTCTCAATGCGAACCATGCACAACTCCCACTGTTCGGCAGTGATGGGCAGCCGTAGATCGCCGGTGGAAAGAACCGGCCGTTCAGGGATATGGGCATTTTCGGCGACTAACTGGATCGGTTCGGTAATCCACAGCTCATTGAAGCGGTTATATTCATCGATACGCCCGGTAATGATTATCGAATCGCCTTCTATGAGCCACGGGAATGCGCTGGGATCATCATAGTAAGACATGATCCCACTGAAGGGACCGCCGTTAGGATCCTGCCAGTTGAATCGCATGTAGCCCGATAATTGTCCCCCAGTTGAATCTAAACCCGTTAATTCAGTGACGGGTGCCGTTACGATACCGATGCAGGTAACAGTATCACCGAGTAGATAACTAATGTCGAAGTGCGCACTGTCTGGCGTCATATACAGTGACGAACCCAGAACCTGCTGGATCCGCTGTACGCGCGTGTAAGGTCCGGCTTCCACCACATCGCGGGCCAGGCGTGGCATCAGTAAATATGCGTCGTCATATTGTTCCAGGGTGCCCGTAATAGTAGCCAGGCTGTCGCCCGCTTTCGGGTAGTAGTAATAGTCCCATTTATCGCCAATGACCAGATCACCACTCCCGTCGGTTACGCTCCAATCCCCATCTAAATCAGGATCGGAGATATCAACATCGGTTACCTTGAGAAGGACTTTTTCGTATTTCTCCTGGCTAGCATCAAGAGTTGAGACCTCAATGGGAGCCGGGGGATTGACCGCTGGTCCATGTACGGTGACGTTGGTGGTGTTCCGGATCCGGGTCTTGCCCCAGGACTCGTACACTTCGCCGGTAATTGTCACGCTGTCACCCTCGGCAAGGGTACTGCCGGCACCAGCTTCCAGGGTGAAGGAATAGCTGTCCCAGCCATCAGTGTTATAGATCGTGATACCGCTCCAAGCCGTATCCGCATCCTGCACCCTGAAGTACTTGTTGCTTGACGATCCCCAGAACTCGGCTGTCACAACACCGGACACGGTGACGGTCTGACCGACCAGTGGAGAAGCGTCATCCGTGGCGGGATCAGCGACATACTGAATGTCGGCGATCGGAGTGATCGTTTGTCCCAGGGCAATCGTAATGCCGAGGAATAGAACTATTAAAAATCTCTTCATAACTAACAATCTCTTCATAACTTTTTACCTCCTTTTGTTTGTTAAGTGACATAAAACACAAGATATTTCTGACCCAGGGCAATCGTAATGCCGAGAGACAGAACTGTTAACAATCTCTTCATAACCTTTTACCTCCTTTTGTTTGTTGTTGTGTTATTTAAAATAGCGTACTTCTACTGAGATGCAATTAAAAAATGCAAGTACCGACTCTCATTTCAAAATAACAAACTTGCCCTCTTTGACCTTACCGTAATTAGAGCTGGTTTTATCAATATTCTTCACGGTGTAGAGGTACATGCCTGTTGCAGCTTCCTGTTCATGGTGGGTGATAAGATCCCAGGCGTGTTCACCGCCGGAAAATTTGGGATTCAATCTCGAGTTGATATTGCGGACATCCTCCCCTGAGTAGCTGCCGGCGTCATGAATGATTTTTTTCACCTCATCCATGGCCAGAGTATAGATACGGATTTCCGCTTTCGGTGGCAGGTACTGGAACCAGATTAACTTGTCGCGGGTGCCGTAGCCGTCCCACTTCGCGGACCCACGGTAGGGATTGGGATAAACGCCGGTTTTATCAGTCCAATCTTCAGCCACCGTCCCGGGATATACAACCTTACGGTTGGCAAACTTGGAGCTTTCCAGGCTTGCCAGGTTGGTGGCGGGATCACCCTGATCGAAAGCGGTTACTGCATAGTAATTGAGCCAGCCGTTCTTGACCCCATAGTTCGTGTATTTATAGTGATAGTAGCTGCCCGCGAAGAAAACACTATCAGGCTCGCCCACTTCATTAACAATCTGTACGGGACCAAAGCCCACATCGAAACCGATATCGTTGCCCGGCAGATCGAATTCAGCAAGCAGGGAAAACTCCTGCTCCTGGTCATCACTCTGGACTTTGCGCGCACCATAGAGGCGGTATCCTTCGAAATCCTTGCGGTGTGAGATAGGATCAAGAAAATCCTCAGAGTATCGGTCCCAATAGATGTCCACCTGCTGACTGCGATTATCAACGTAAATCGCGGGTGGTGGCGGAGGCTCGGGCAGGATATAGCGGTCAAGTTGGCCATCTTTATTGCCGTCTTCACCGGGATCCAGAACGTTATTCCGGTTCACATCCTCACCATTGTAGGCTTTTTGAGCCCAGTCGGCATTGGTGTGCAATGCTTTGCGCCTGGCAGGGGAGTCGATCCCCGAGGTTGCCCAGGGGGCAGCAACCGCGGCAAACACCACTTTCAGGGAATCGCCGGGGGGCAGCTCCCAATCTCCTTCAACTGGAACTGAACCCAGAGGTCCTGCCGAGTGCAGAAAGAGCCAGCTGCCGGGATTGGCAGGATACCCGTCAGCCGGTAAATACAAGGGATCCGATCTATCACCCTGTTGCACACTGCTGGAGAGCTGGGCATAACGTTCGGCATCCGTCAATGCCATGACGTACAGGGGATAGAGCTCATTAATAGCAGCATTCCAGGGCCATTGACTGTAGAATGTTTTGAGATACGGCTGAGGAACGGAGCCTCCCAGTGTTTTGAAAGCGATATAGGTTTCCGCCCAGCCGTCATCACCGTCGGCGTCGTACTCGTAACTCATGTCCCGTGTGAATCCGGCAGCGTCAACGGTTTCATCGAATCCATCCAGATCGTCGTAATAGGTAAATCCTTGACCTGGTTCATAGGTGCTGGTATAGTTCATATTGGCAACAACCACATCGGACCATATTCCGGCATAGATATTCGAGATGGTTTCATCGGGATTGACATTCTTGATGGTGTATTCGAAAATCACGAAGGCTTCCGCGAAGGAAAAGTCCCAGCCATAGGTGCGCATGGTTACTTCAATTCCCAACGGTACGTGGTTTGGCACGACCGGTATGCTGGCCGGGAAGACGTCGGTGAACCTGGTTGTGAAATCCTGGTGTGAAACAGCATCAGGATCGTAGACGGGGCTGGTGGTGACATTCGATCTCTCGGTCAGGAGAGTCAGCGGGATGTACTCGAAACCTTCGGAACCGGAC
The DNA here is from genome assembly GCA_030603165.1 of Fidelibacterota bacterium. Lineage (GTDB taxonomy): Bacteria > Fidelibacterota > UBA2242 > UBA2242 > UBA2242 > UBA9312. The sequence continues at coordinate 26,130 of JAUVYH010000016.1, read as the reverse complement.
TCTGACACGTCGTCTACGATGGCAGTAGAGACCCGGACCTGTCCACCCACCATACCTCCGACCCACAAACCGGAGTATTCAAAGTGCTCTACCTGTTCTCGCATGACCAGAGTATGCTGCTTGTACATGCACGAGGGCTGGATCTTGCCATCGATTCTAGTATACCCGTTGCCCAACACCCCAAAGTTCGTCAGTCCGATACCGAGCTGGTTAACACTGGTGTACTTTTTATAATCGTCTCCAACCTGGGCTTGCATCGTAAGTGGCAGGAGTCCTATCCATAAATATGATATCAAGCAATATAGTTTAATCATGCGTTTCAGAAAGTATCTCATTGGTTTATATCTGTCAATTCTTCATCAAATGAGGTGGAAAGGATAAAGCGGAACACTCCACCCTGCTTCGGATCACAGACGTAGATCACCCCTCGCTCATCGGCAGCGACGGAAACCGGCTTTACCAGCTGACCCTTCTTCTCCCAATAGTAAAAAGTATCTACAAGAGCCGAATCCATAACCGCTGGAATAAAGATCGTAGTGTCAACCAGGGCTGAATCGCTGTCAAAATAGACCCAGAGGCTGGTATCGAGGAAGGTGCCTTCACCTATGAAGGGTACCCACATTGTCGTATCGATTGTCACCTTTTCAATACCTGCTTTTTTGAAGAAGCTGCCGTCCCCATTAAAGACGAGGATTTCCTGCAAGTCTGTATTGGCAACGTAGATCATTTGTCGTGTATCGACCGCGATATCGGTTGGTCTAAGATATTGCCCGGGAGTCATAATGTCATCGACAAAAAGTTCAAAGCGCGATGGGAAGCTCAACTCCTTCGATGGCCGGACCGAATGGGCGTATATCTGCTTACCATATTGGGAATAGTAGAGATTTCCGAAAATGTCCACATCCAGACCGGTAGGCAGGTTGACCGTTCCGGCACCTGTGCCGATTTCTTTCACATTATCCACAAATAATGCGAAGTGGGTAAAGTAGGCTTCCCCGTTGCCAAGTTTAATGGCACCGTTGCGGAACAGCTCGGCCCGGAGAATCCGGTTCTGCATCGAATCGGCGGCATAGAAAAAATAGTCATCGAGCCGAGCAGCGGAAATGGCTGAGAAGACGGTCCTTTCAGGATGATAGAAGATATCATATTGTTGATTCACCCAAAAAGCCATGTCGAAAAATTCATGGGGCCTGAGTAGGGAATCTGCAACAGCATCATTTTTTTCGTATCTGCTGCTGTCCAGTTCTATGAACCAATCCGGTGATTGCGCCAGGAAGGCCCCTGTCTCCTGTTGAAATGGAGACAACCATAACCGTTCACCCGTCTTGACATTTTTAACCAGGATTTCGCTGGCAACCGAATCGATACCGTGAATATTCCAGAATTGGTTCCAGCGGTATATTTTATTGGAGCCGTTGATTATCAGCAGGTTCAGCCTGCCATCGATATCCATATCCGTGGGAGTGAAGTCTGCAACGAGATGATCGAAATCCAGAGTAGCATAGGTTGGGTCAACTTGATCCAGCCTGGTTCCAGCCTGATTGAATACGAGGATGTCACGAGCCCCGATGTCGGCGACAAAGATATGGCGGTCATAGGAAACAACGACTTCAATGGGTGTAATAAGGCCATCCGCACTGCCCCAGGAAGGGGAAAGGGGCAGATATGTCGTATCAGGATTGAAGTCAGGGCGGTCGGATTCTTCAAGCGAGGGCAATGGCATTCGTTCGAGACAAGCCGTTGCTACCAGCAACAGTCCCATTAAGGATAACGTCCTCATAACGGATAACCCTCTCATAACGAGAATCCAATACTATAGCGTTGCGGAGCAGTCAGGTACTCTGTCTGGGTAAAGGCGTAATCGAACCTTAATTTAATGCCACCCGGCAGGCCAATCCTGAGGCCGCCGCCGATTGAAAACCCGAATCCATCTTTGTTTAAGATATAGCCGTATCGTATGCTTAAAAGATTTCTATAGAGATATTCAAAGCCGAAGGCATAGGTTTCCGCGTAATCAGCCGGATGGGTCAACTGGAATGTGGTGGTCAAGCGGTTCTGATCAGATTCGAGAATTTCGTATCCGACACCCAGGCGGAATGTTGTCGGGGGTGAAAAGGACTGAAATTCCAGCGAGTCTGCCACCACTGCCTCACCATCCTGATCAAGGATAGTCTTGGAGTATGTGCCGGTCGGTCTGGACTGAGCACTAAAATTTGTCAGGGACGATGCAATACGCAGTGATCGAAAGCCAGTCATGTAAAGTGTTCCAAAATCGAGGAATATGCCACCCATAGTCAGATCATCGATGGTTTCATGTGCGTATTTAGCAGTTGTGCCAAATGTGAATCGATCAGACAACTTCAGGCTATAGGTGAGGGCTACGAATTCATCACGGTAGATAAAGGTTCTCCCGGTCCCGAATGGCATATATTCGGTTGTCTCCATCATTGGATCCATGTGGAGCGCACCGTAACTGAAACCGATGTGGCTGATCCGGCCAAAGGGTGACGAAAAAGCAAAATAATCGTAATCGATATCTGCGGGCATATCGAGATGAAATAGCACCAGGTCACGTTTCGGAAGATGGCTGATTGCAGTAGGATTATAGAATACACTGGCGGCATCCCTTGGCAGAGCGACGCCAGCGCCGGCAAGTCCGGCACCATAGGCGCTGGTTTCAATTTTCAGGAAGGGGAAAACTGCCGTCCCTACCCTCTGTCCACCAAGATTCTGGAACAGGGTTTGTCCGAATGCGAACACAGGCACCAGAATCAAGAGCAGGACGTGTAATGCGATTATTCGCTTATGCATTAGAATATCACCTGCAATCCGATTTCAGTCGTGCGCGGTCTTTCCATGCGTGCGGGGTTAATCCTTGGATCGGGATCGTCAATGTAACTGTACGGAATCATTTCCCCGGGATTAAATCCCTCACCGGTGAAGACATTAATCCGTCTGGGAATGCGGTTGTCCAGCAGGTTTTGCACTTCAAAAAACAGGCGGATGCGTGTATCACCTACCACCCAGTTTTTATATATGCGTGTATCAACCGTGAAGCGCGCTTTTTTGGAGATCCGGTTATTTGGAGTATCCGAGTTGGGCGTTCCGTACCAATAAATTTCACCATCCTCGCCTACTCGTTGCCCTCTGGGAAGATCATTTCCGGCGGGATCATCCAACAGGGTCTGTGAAGTATATCTTCTGCCGGTTTCGTAATCCAGGCGCAGAGAAGCACCCCAATCTTTAAGCCCCAGGAAAACGCGTGAATCACTGGGGGGCTTGTAGTAGGACAGGTTCAGGAATGACCGTACCGGACGATCCCAGCTCAGATAATTCTCACCTATAGGCTTCTCGGACAACACACCTGCTTGAACCAGCAGGTTATCGTTGGGATTTGAGCTTTTACCGGTGGCGATGGAATAGGAGAAATGCCCGTCAGCGTAGAAATTGCGCCAAAATCGAGCCCTCAGGATGGCTTCAACACCCCTGGAACGGGCATAATCGGCGTTAAAGTACATATTGAAACTCAGGTGCGAATACCTGGGGTTTTCTGAGGTAATCCTCTGAGAGGTCTCGTAGTTATACATATTTTTCCAATACGCTTTGATTTCCAGAACCTGGTCTTCACTGAACCGGTGTTTCACGCCAAACTCATATTGGACGGCCGTCTTAGGATTCAGGGTAGGATTGCCGATGATCTGGTAAGCGCCCTGAGAATGACTACTTAATTTGGCAAATACGTATTGGAAAGTGGGTAACTGTGAAAAATGGCCATAGTAGAAATAGAGCACATCATTATCGGTGACCGGATGCGAGATGCCCAGACGTGGACTCAGATGCCCCTTAATCCGATGTCCAAATAAGTCGTACGATTCATCTTTGAATTTATCGATCGCAGCCTGGGTGAGAACCACCTGTGGTGAAACATTGATGGCATCCTCCAGGTATTGCCCCGGCATCCAGTAGTCGTAGCGCAATCCCACGTTGACAATCATTCCCTCAAAGGTGATTTTGTCTTGAATATAAAAACTGCCATGATGTGTCCGCGCCCGGTAGATGTCATAATCGGCACCAAACCCGGTGGTGCCGATCCAGGGCTCATTGATGTCCACTACTTGGATTGAAGTCCAATTGCCTTCAAAGCCCGACTTCAGGATCTGGCGTTCCGTAATGGAATAGGTCCAGTCACCTTTTATGGCATCGTTTCGACTAAAAGTGTTGTACCATTCCGGGGACATTCCGGTATCATAAAACTCATCGCCGTAGGTGACCTTGATATCTCCATCACGGCTTGATGGGACGTAGAAATTGGGCTCCAGGTCGAGGCGCTCACGATATTCGGTCCAATGCAGGTCCTGCACGGCGCTGTGCTCTTCGGTGCTAAAGCGACTCAGTTTGAGTTCATAGAAGCTCTTGGGGCTGAGAGTATGCACCAGGATCGAATTCAACATGACGGCCGTGCGTGTAATGGTATTATAGTTATCCAGAATTTTTATATATCTGTAAGGGAAGGAAGAACTGGAGAAGGCGCGGGGCATAAAATAGCCCTGGTTGATATTCAACGACAGGTCAACCGAGCTGGACCACTGAAGCCGCTGAGATATTTTCCAGGTGGATTTATACATGGCATGCCAGTCATTCTCTTCCCTGGGAGCCAGCTTCTCCAGGAGATTTTGAGTTTGTTTATCACTGAGCAGCCATTCAGGGAAGCTCAAACTCTGATGCGGGTAGAGTTTTTTTCCCGTGGGTAGATTAGTATCTGATACTTTGCCATAACAGTTCATGAAGAAGTAGAATTCCCCCGATGGATTGACACCCAGAATTTTCAACAGGTTTTCAGCCAGTGATGGTCCGCCAAGGTTGAACTCGACTCGGCGGGTACCGTAATCGGGGAGCCTAGCTACTCCGTCCGTTGTTAGCTTGATACTGCCTTCCAGGTTCTGGCGGCCTTCTTTAAGTTTCACGTTTACTACGCCGGACATGGCCTGCCCGTATTCGGCATTAAAGCCGCCGGTAAGTATTTCTATCTCCTCGATGGCATCGGCGTTGATGTACAGATTTGCGCTGTAGCCTGTGAGCGGGTCCTTGGTGACAATACCGTCAATGATGAAGAGTGTTTCATCGAGCCGGCCTCCGCGAATGTGCACCTCATTATCAGTTGTTGATACACCCCCGGTCTTGCTAAGAATGTCCACGACATTATCCACGACCATGGTTTCGATGACTTCTTTCGACATTCTGGTCGATGACGAGGTTTCCGCCACGTCGAACAGCGGTCGTTTGCCAATGATGACTATGTCTCGGCCGAAGGACAGAGCCGTCTGTTCCATCTCGAAGTTGGCCTCAAACTCCTCTCCAGCTCGGACAACAATCCCGGTCCGCTGATACGTCTTATAGCCAATATATGTCAATTGAAGGTCATAGTCGCCGGGCTTAATGCCGGTGATAACGTAATTCCCGTTATCATCAGTAGAGCTGCCCCAATAGGTCCCTTGCACGACGATGTTGACACCGATAAGTGGCTGCCCGGTACCTTTATCTACCACCCGTCCCTTGATAATGGCAGTCCCTTGAGCCAAAGCAATTTTTAAGCTAACAGCGATAATCATTAAAATGACACGTTTCATGGCATGAACCTTTGCTGCAGAACCCAGGAGATAAACTTGCCGGCCGAGCCGTTTCCCTCCATGGTTGCTCCACCAATATATGATCCACCGAAATCTGTGCCGTCATGGAGCGGAATGGAAAAGAGAATAGCTTTGCCGGCGTTTTCATTAATTGCCGAACGATGATCGTACTCGGCGGCAACGATCGGGCATCCGGTCCACGGATCGGTGCTGGTAGCCTCAGGCATCCGGTAGAGCGGTGTATAATAAGGCCCGAGAACAGGATCAAGAGCACTGGTGTCGTTAATAGCGAAGGAACGGACGCGGTACGGTATCAATTTGGATAATTCAAGATCCAGGTCTGTATTTATACTGGACTCAAGAGTCGTGCCGGAAAAAAGGCGCCCCATGGGATTAATAACAGCTGTAGAATCAAACGGGAACCAGACGGTGGCAGAAGAAATTATCTCGGTAACATTGATAAAGATGTTGCCACCATTTTGTAAAAATTGATTGATCGGATTGGAAGCATCACCGTACGTTTCCGGTCCGTTGGTAGCTGAATGCCAGATAATGTGTTTGAAATAACCGAGAGTGGCGGAAACGTCCGTTTCGGAGAATGGCAATGCGCTGCCAATCTCCCAGTCGGAATAGCCCCCAAACCCCACCCCGGGAATGGTGTCCAATATGCTCCGGTACCATTCCATGGCATTATTTTTTGGATCCCAAGGAAAATCATCTACCAGCAGAACATCTCCCACCGGGTCCATTACTAGCCATGTATTGGGCGTAGAATCATCGTTGATATCCGGATAATGGATGATTTTGCTTTCAGCGCCGGCGATATCTCTTGCTTTCAGGTAGAAAACATGAGTCCCGAAAGTCAGTTCAGGTTCAGAGAGTGTGATTCCTTTTTCAGATGCAGGCAATGCATTCCAGGATAAGGTATCATCCAACGCGTAGTAAATCGAATCCACCGTTTCCAGTCCATCATCATCGGCGACAACCCATAAGAAGGTTCGAGTCGGGAAGGTTTTCTCGGTGACATTGGGGTTAGTAACAATGGGATTACTGCGGTAGCGGAAACTGATCACAGGAGGCGTATTCTTGATGGGTATAATAATCTCCGCCGGTGTCGGGTCCACCAGCGAGTCGGAATCCATGGCTTTTACTGCAAATCCGAATATGCCGAAGGCTTGCCGGATCGGTATAATAAAGGTCTTGGATTCGTTCGTCGTGTAAGTCCAATCCTGTTCGTGACGCCACTTATAGTAGTATCCGATGATATCCCCGTCCGGATCCTCACCCCACCAGGTCATTGTCTGGGTGCTGGCCAGTACAGTCTGGAGTGCGTTCTGCAGTGTATCCAAATCGCCCGGAGGAGTACTATCCGCTTCGAAATAATAGGAGTAGGAAGTATCGCATATGCCAGTTGAGTCACAAACGACACTATCCAAGCGGGCATAAATAACAGACTGGCTGGAAATGCTGAGATATGTTTCCGGGGCTGCATTCTCAAATGGTGAGCTTACCGGCAGTTCTTCAAATAGTTCGCAGCCCGCTAACGTGAGCAAACCAATTACGATTATAATGAAGAGTTTTTTATCTAAAAACTTATTGGACAATTTGTATATATTCCCTGGTAGATCCATCTTTATTCTTTATTTTTTATACATTACTCCATTTTGTATAAATTCATAGAATGTAAAGCACATGAATTCATATTGCAAGAAAAATATTTCTTCCCAAATTCCGAAATAGAAAATATTGTTTTCATAAATAACTTCAAAAAGCCTCATTTTATAACAATTTCAGAATAGCCGGACTCAAAAAGCCGATTTACTTGATAATCACAAATTTCTTCACATCAAAAAACGCGCCTGCCATAATTTGATAGAAGTAGAGCCCTGAGGGTATCCCCGAGTCATTCCATTGAACGGAATAGTATCCGGAATTTTGTTTCTTATTTATTAATGTCCGTATTACTCGTCCGTTGATATCATATATAGATAGATTTACATGTGACTCGCTGGGAATATCACAATTAAAAACCGTAGTCGGGTTGAATGGATTGGGATAGTTTTGCCTAAGCGCAAATTCAGAAGGTATATCGATACCGGATCCTTTCGGATATTCACACGAAGGTTGATCGATTGGCGCTTGCTGAACAAAGCCATCGCCGAACGTGCCAAAATTGCTGATGGTTATTCCAATATTGCCTGTTGATGTAAATTTGGAATCATCATCAATTGTTGGTTTTCTAAGATGTATGGGAATTTCCTGTCCGCCAATTTGAATGGAAAAAAACAATAAAAATATCGAAAAATATTGTAGGAATCTATAGCGGTTCATACTTGTCTTATTGATTGTTTTCACTTCCATATCTGACTTTGGAATGTACAAAAATAAATATCAATCAAAAAGTAATTTTTAAAGATTTTCTTTACTTGCTTTTTATTATTAACTCACACTATATTTGGTGCGGTGATAGATTCAATTACACAAGATGCACATTAATTAAAGTAGATTATCAAGTGATATATCAAGAGGGTAGTTGATTTTTAACAAACCAAAAATTGGAGGTAAGATGAGGAGTAAACTATTTGCTTTAACCCTTTTGCTTTTCCTGATTCCGGTAATGGTTTTTGCTCAGGCAGGAACTGTTCAGGGTAGAGTTGTTGACAAGACAACCGGTGAAGGAATTGCAGGCGCAAATGTTATTGTCGAGGGCACAACGTTAGGCGCTGCGACAGACGTTGATGGTAATTTTGCAATTATTGATGTTCCGTCAGGAACAATCAAGATTGTTGTTTCGGTGATCGGATATGCAAAAATTGACAAGGCGGTTACTGTTGCAAGTGGACGCACTGTAAAGGTTAACTTTCAATTGGAAAGAGAAACACTCGAATTAGGCGCATTGGAAGTTTTGGCGTCACGCGCAACCAGGGAAACGCCTGTTGCCTACACAAATGTTGAAAAAATCGAAATTGAAATGTCCTTAGGTTCACGGGATATGCCGATGGTTTTAAACACAACTCCGAGCGTTTACGCCACCGAACAGGGCGGCGGCGCCGGCGATGCCCGCGTCAGTGTGCGTGGTTTTAACCAGAGAAATGTTGCCGTTATGATCAATGGTGTTCCGGTTAATGACATGGAAAACGGCTGGGTCTATTGGTCTAACTGGGATGGCGTTGCTGATGCTACTTCCTCTATTCAGCTGCAGCGCGGTCTGTCTGCCGTAAACCTGGCTGCCCCTTCTATCGGCGGCACAATGAACATCCTGACTGATCCTGCTGCGCTGAAAGCCGGCGGAAAGTTCAAACAGGAATTCGGCAGCGGTAGTTTCCTTAAAAGTACACTGAGCTATGCTTCCGGTCTAATTAATGACAAATTTGCGGTAAGTGGTACTGTCGTCCGTAAAACAGGCAATGGCGTTATTGACAAAGCCTGGACCGACGCATGGGCTTATTATCTGGGGCTCAGCTATCAGGCTAATAAAAGCAACCGTTTCGAATTTTTTGCAATCGGCGCTCCACAACGTCACGGACAGATGCGCTATGCGCAGAACATAGCTGCCTATGATCATGAGTATGCGGAAGAAGTGTTTAGCGATGAGGTTCTGGCAATCGATGATGATGCCAATGGAACACCCGACGTGTTTGATTCATTTTCTGAAGCTGGTCGTGAATACAACGAAAACTGGAATACTGTGAGTAGTGATTACAAAGGTCAGCAATACTTTTATATGTACGGCGGAAAAGAAGTCGATCGTCATGATCCGAATTTCCTGAATGAAAGCGAAAACTACTACCACAAACCGCAGCTTAACCTGAACTGGTATTTGACCATTAATGAAAAAATGCGTTTATCTACAGTTGCATATTTTTCTGGTGGTTCAGGTGGTGGTACAGGTACCTATAATGACATGCTCTGGGATTATTCAGGTCCTTCCAGAAAAGTCGATTTCGATGCTACAATTGCAATAAATGAAGGTGACCATAGTCGAAAATACTATTATGCCCCTGAAGATACAAATCAGACAACGAAAATATATTATGATAAACCAGCTGGAGAATCCGTAGGTTTCTTAAGAAATAGCTACAACCGTCAGTGGACGATTGGCGCTATTTCCAAACTGAATTATGACGTCAGCAAAGCTTTGAAAATTCAATTAGGCGTTGATTGGCGTACTGCTGAGATTGAACACGGTCGTGAAGTTCGTGATTTACTTGGCGGCGACTATGCTGTTAATGGTAAATATGAAAATAAAAAAGTCGGTGACGAACGATATTCAAAGCTACACAACGAGTTTGATGACACCATTGATGACGCCAAAGTAGGTCTTGGTGATAATATTGATTATCATAACACCAATACCGTTGACTGGATGGGTTTCTTTGGTCAGGCAGAATATAAGACCAATCTTTTTTCCTTTTATGGAATGGGTGGTTATTCCATGATAAAATACAGTCTTATAGACCATTACAAGAAGGCGGAAAACTGGGCAGGATTTGACAAAACAGATAAAGGCGAACTGCAAATTAATGCCGATTGGATTTCGGCTATTCAGGTCAAAGGTGGCGGTCTGTATAAGTTAACCGACAATATGGAAGCTTTTGCAAATTTTGGTTATGTTGAAAAGGTACCGATTTTTGACAACATCATTGATGATACGGAAATCGCCTTGGCGCCGGATCCAACAAATGAAAAGTTTATCAGTACCGAACTCGGTATGAATTTCCGTGCACTTGCCGGTAAATTTGCCACTAAAATGAACCTCTATGATACCAGGTGGCTTGATCGTAACCTGGTTAGAGCAGTCACTACAGGTCAGGGTTCCAGTGGAGACACCGATCTCATTTTCTTAACGGGTTTGAACCAGCATCATATGGGACTTGAATTAGAAGTCGCCTATCAGCCTATGCGCCTGTTCCGTCTTGATGGCGCTTTCTCTTTCGGTAAATGGATATATACTGACGATGCTGATGGAGTCTATAAGGATTTAGATAACGATACGACTTATCAATATACCTACGCTGTGAAAGACTTGATGGTTGGCGATATGCCCCAAACCATTTATTCTATCACAGGTTCTCTCTTCCCGATCAAAGGTCTGGCAATAGCAGCGACATTAAATTATTATGATCGCTTCTGGGCGAGATGGGACCCGGCAAGCAGAGAAATCGGTTCCGGTGGAACTGCAGATCGTGATCAGAACTGGCAGGTACCGTCATATTCCAAGATCGATCTCCATGCGAAATATGACATTCCGGTAAATCTGCTTGGTTTAGGTCTGCAGGCTTACGTACATGTATTCAACGCATTAGACGCTATTTATATCCAGGACGCTGTTGATAACAGTCAATATAATGCTTTTGGAGATAAAAACCATGAAGCCGATGATGCTGAAGTTTATATCTGTATGCCGCGTCGCATCAATTTTGGACTGAATATTAATTTCTGATATTATTCCAAACAGATAACTTCGAAGAGGGCTGGATTTTCCAGCCCTCTTTTTTTTAGAGAAAAAATATCTTAGATTCATGTTATGAAAAAAATTAGTATCATCCATGTTTTATTTCTCATAATCATCCCTTTTGCACAACTTTCATCCACCGGAAAAGTCTATCTCGTTCTCGGCTCTGATACCGCTATATGGGACGGATTAGGTGTCAGTAAATATAATTGCACTTTAAATCTCAGTCTATACACAGACCCATCCCGGAATTGCTTCGCAGTCATGGATCCCTCCTAGCGATCTCAATTCATAGATTCCTATGGAAATCCACTGAAAATGACCTGGTGGATGATGGCTGGGGCACAGTTTCGCTATGCGACTAATACCAATATTCCGGTTCCCAATATCATGACGCTTTATTTAATGCAAAAATATCATGGCAAAAATGTCGAAATCACTGGCGATGAATTATCCTTGCACTATCACACCTGGAAATGGACGGATTATGACAAAGATGGTGTATGGTGGTGGAATCAGACTAAGGATTTCTTTGAATGTAAAGAAGATTTCGATTTTACACTTGCTCAATTTCTTTTAGAAGAAGAGGTATTTCCAATCTCCTTCCGCAGCGGCTGGCATTATATGGATAACAACTGGCAACATTATTTAAACGACCTTCTCCCCTTTTCTATGCATAATGATTATCCTCATGTGCGGCTTAGCGATACTGAACCTATCGATAATATTTACGACTGGTCGATTTCTCCATCAGAATGGGTACCTTTTCATCCCGCCTATAATGATTATCGGATTCCCGGCGATACACCCGGCTGGAATGTGCGCTCGGCTCATTTCGGCACAACACGAGGAAATGATTATCTCTATGATATATTTAAAGCAGCACATGAAGGTATCGATCAAGTTGCCTGTATTTGGGGACACTTACCGGAAACGGACTTCTTGGAAAATATTGCCGCCATTGATAGTTTAGCACATCGGGCAGAAGGAATGTATCCAGGTGTTAAATTCCAATATTGCACGGCAGTGGAAGCCATGCGGCTATGGATTGGAAGTGAAGATGTTACCGCACCACAATTGACGATAACGGAAGAATTTTTCGGTGACAGCCTGTATTTGCAGATTCAAAGCAGCGAACCCATTTTTCAAAAGACTCCTTTCGTTGCTGCAAAAGATATCTATGAAAATTACTACGTCGTGCCCTGCATTGAAACCGGTTCGCTGACATGGCGCACGTCGAAACTATTAGAAAAAGGCATGCTGGCTAAGATTGGCGTCACAGTTTGCGATTCGGTAGGGAATCAAACCCAGGAATTTATTACCTACCTACCGGACGATTTGTATATTGATAATGATGATCCCGGATATATGGAATTATCAGGTAACTGGTCTTCAAATCAAACAGCAGCCTGGGGAACCAGTAGTCGAATAGCGAATATTGAAACCGGCGATACTATCAGTGCGAAATGGATACTATCAGTAGAAAAGGCTGGATTATATAATGTATTTATCCAGATACCTGATGTTGATAATGCGGTTGAACAAATACTCTTTACATTTTTTACGAACGCTATGCCGGTTTGCACGACCGGTATCACTTCCGGATTGACGCCGAATGAGTGGAATTACTTAAACAGCATTAACCTGAATCCCGGCGAGGAGAATTATATCCTCATGGAGGTTGCAGGTGAAAATCAAGCCGGTAAACGAGCAGTAAGCGATGTACTGAAAATCTCCGGTCTTATACGTCCAAGGGATCTGGTACTCCGAACGCGTTTATTTAATTTCACGGAAGTAAGTCAATACGATACGGTCAGCAAGATTATCTCTGTTTTCAACGGCGGCATCGAGGCGCTTACGATCAACGGCTATTTTGAAACCTGTAACGGAAATATTGAGATAATCAAAGACGCCGATGAGACCATTTATGTGCCGCCAATGTCAGAGATAGGGATTCCTGTTCGCTTTTATTTTCCAACAAAGGGAACTTTTAATGACACAATGTTGATTCGGTCTGACGACCCTCTGGAACCTGTGGTGAAAATCGAACTTATCGCACGGGTTGAAGATTACTTCGAAATTGTTGATAATGAAGATACGGGTTTTTATGAGGAATTTGGAGCCTGGCACTATAGCGTAGCACAAGCCTATGGTCCAACAAGTCGTTACGCTTACTTGAAGCAGAATCCGCCGGCTGAAGCGGAGTTTTGGATAATAGTCCAAAAGCACGGATTCTATGAAATCTCCGAGATAGTTCCCACAACAATTAATTCAGCCGATAAAGCGCTCTATATCATAAGCGTGGAGGATCTTGTAATAGATTCTATAATCACTGATCAAAACGAAGGTAGTGGTTTTTGGAAACCTCTGGGCAGATACAACATACTCAAAGATCAAACTGTGAAAATACAAGTTATTGATACACGCCAAAGTACTGTCGGACCGGTACTGAGAGCCGATGCGATTAAAGTAGCATGGGTTGATGAAGTACAGGCAACAGAAATTACCGATCATGCATTCCCTTTGAAATTCGCGCTGGAATCCAATTTTCCAAATCCTTTTAATAATCAAACGACAATCAGATATTCTGTTGCTTCTCCCACTCAGGTTGAACTCATTATATATGATATCCTTGGTAAAGAAGTTGAACATTTAGTTGACGAATATCAGAATTCAGGTAAATATTCTGTCCAGTGGAACTCAAATACAATGTGTTCAGGTCTCTATATTTATGTACTTAAAACTGATTTTAAAACGTTTTCAAAGAAAATGATATTAATGAAATAGAACATGAACCGTCTTAACTTGGATTATTCATATATTTATGCCACGAAGGCACTAAGTCACTAAGAATATTAAATATAGATCCGGACTTTGTCGGGACTGTAAATTGAATTTTTTAATAAACCTGGGAATATTTGTTTTAACCTATATTATATCAAAACTTTGTGTCTTGGTGTCTTTGTGGCTAATGAATTATTTCGAGGCAAAAATAAAAATATCTCAAATATCCGGTAATTATCTTGACATAAGAAAGCAAAATGATTAAAATTTCTGGCTTTTATTTTTAAACTTTTTAGCGAATAATCAGGATATTATGGAAAGACTAAGAGATATAATCAAAAGCGGAAAATTTGTCATTGGTGCAGAGCTGGTGACTACGAGAGGCAAACTACAACAGAAAAACGGGCAGATGTTGCTCAAGCTTGCCGAAGATCTTAGCATAGATGAACGTCTTGACTGGATATCCTTAACTGATAATGCCGGCGGAAATCCGATGATTGCGCCCGACATCGTTGCCAGGCAGGTGCTGCAGAGAGGCAAGAATGTTGTCGTCAACATTACCTGTAAGGACAGCAGCAGAAATATGCTCGAAAGCCGCGCCTGGAAATATGCCAGCGAAGGGATTGAAAACCTGATGGTGCTAACCGGCGATTATCCGGTCGATGGTTACCGGGGAATTTCCTATCCGGTTTTCGATCTGGATTCGGTGGGGCTATTAGAAATGCTGACCGATATGAATACCGGTCTGAGAGTCAACGGCAGGAAATCGGGTAGTTTTATCAATCTGGGCAGCACGGACTTTTTCCTGGGATGCACGGTCTCACCGTTCAAACTGACCGAAGCCGAGTTGGTCATGCAATACGAAAAGCTCCGACTAAAATTGAAAACCGGCGCCAATTTTATCATTCCACAGCTGGGATACGACATCCGGAAATCGCATGATCTCTTGTGTTTCCTGAAAGAACACAAGTTTAATGTTCCCCTGATTGCGAATGTGTATTTATTGTCTCCCGGTGTTGCCCGGACGTTTAATAACGGCACGATTGCCGGCTGTGTTGTTTCTGACCTGTTGCTCGAACGGGTAAATAAAGCAAAGCAATCAGCGGACAAAGGGAAAAAGTTTTTCATTGAATTTGCCGCTAAGCAGATAGTCGCTTATAAAAACATAGGCTATGACGGCGTTCATATCGGTGGCTTTGATAATTATAAAGATTTCGCAGCTATCTTGGAACAAGCGAAAGAATATGAATCAGCGCCGTGGTGTGATTTTGTTGAGGAACTGACGAATCCGAGAGCGAACGAATTCTATTTATACGTAAAAGATGAAAGCACAGGGCTTGCCGACAGGCAACAGAAGAACCCTGTTTACATTAATTATCGGAAAAAAGACTACGCAAAGCATGTTACCCTGGCATATCGTTTTTGCAGAATTGTCCACAGGATTTTCTTTACTTATCATTCTCCCATGTTCGGCTTTTGTAAATTTACCTACAGTGTGCTGGAGAAAAAGCGGCTCAAGACATTGAATAAACTGGCTTACTTCAATGAAAAAATGTGGAAAGTCGCTTTGTTCGGCTGTAAAGAATGCGGTGACTGTTCCTTGCCGGATATTACCTACTTGTGTCCCGGCGAGCAGTGTGCTAAAAACCAGCGCAATGGTCCCTGCGGCGGCAGTCTGAACGAGCGTTGCGAACTAACCCAAAGAGAAAAAGACTGTATCTGGGTAAAGGCTTATTACCGGAATAAATACTTTAACGGCAATAATGCAGGTTTGCTTAACAGAAAACCGGTCATTAAGGATAATTCGCTAAGATACTCATCAGGCTGGGCTAATTACTTCCTGCTGAGAGATCATAAAGCCTATGAAAAAGTTCATGATGAAAATTGTTAAAAAAACCATACATAAAAAATTGCTGTTTTATCAGGTCCCTGTATCTATAATATTAATTCAAAGGGCTTTTAAAAAACCATATTTTGGTGCAAAAAATAATTCTAAAATATCCGGTAATTATCTTGACATAAGAAAGCAAAATGATTAAAATTTTCTGCTTTTTTTATTTTAAAAATTTATAGCGAAAAATAATGAAACAACTAAACGACTTTATAGACTTCTTTGCACAAAATAATCCGGTACATCCCTTTATTATACACGGTGATTATCATCTCACATTTAAGGATGCGTCATCCCAGATACAATCTCTGACAAATAAACTCATAAATACCGGAGTCAGACCCGGTCATACTGTCGGCATTTTGCTTCAAAACTGTCCGGAATTCATCATTTCATATTTAGCGATTTTAAATACCGGTGCAATTGCAGCGCTTTTACCATGGACGGTTTCTAAAGATGAGGTCGCAACACTTGCAACTACAACACGTATTGGTACTCTGATTTATTCAGGACACTTCCAGGAATATGCCGATAGTATCTGCGATCTTTGTGGCAGACCTATAAAATGTTTCGTGCTTGACGGTGAAACAGATCATAATACAGAGAACCTTCGTGATTGCCTGAATATCCGGGGCATGACCAAACATCATTTATCAACTAAGGATAAAAACAACGCCGTTATTTTATTTAGCGCCGGAGATTACACTCATCCCAAATCCCTCGTTTTTACACATGACAGCCTGTTTGAAACGGCGGCGGCAACTATCGAACGATTTCCTAAAAATTATATGTTCAGACTATACACCAGTCTTCCCTATTTTCACTACTTTCCCTTTTCACTTGTCATCAATCTGGCAATTGTTTCAGGAAGTACTATTATCATTCCTGTTGATGATTCGCGGGAAGCGCTTTATTCATCGATTTACGATCATAAGGTGAATACTTTTATCAGTAATAGTGGATTTATAGAAGAATTAACCGGCGACGAACACCTTGAACCTGAAAAACTCAATTCCATTGATTTCTATATTCCGGCTGGTGACAGTTTTTCTATAAAAATAAAAGACCTTATTTATCAACGCTATGGCGCAATGGTTATGGAAGCCTATGGCGTTACCGAAGCGCCTGTAATCACAATGAATCTAAATTCAAATAGAAACATTTCATTGTCCGTCGGTAAGCCTCTCTCCTGTTGTGAATTATTGATAGTTGACGAGAACGGCAATGAAGAAGCCGATGGACAACCGGGTAATCTGATGGTTCGTGGTAAAAATGTATTTCACCATTGCTTTGATCAATACAGGGGAAATGGAAGAGAACCTGATGAATGGATTAACACCGGCGATATTGCGAGAAGAGACAGCGCAGGATTTTTATATTGGGAAGCCAAGCAATCAGACCGTATTTATCGAAAGGGATTTCAAATACTGCCAAAAAGTATTTTGGATGTAGTCATTCAACATCCAAATATCCGCGAAGCCACTATATTGCATTCAAATGACAGTAAATGGCATAACGAAATTCAACTGGCTGTAACTCTCTTTGATGATGAATCTCCGGATAAAGAAGAATTACTCAAATTCTGTAAAGAGAAATTACCAAAATATTTAGTGCCCGATGAGATTACCGTTTTTGATCATTTTGAACGAAACTGCATCGGGGTCATTAAAAAATCACAATTACATCAACATGAAATAGTTAGGAAATAAAGGAGGATTGTTTTGAAAGAATTCCAAACTAATGAAATTCGAAATATTGCTGTTTTAGGTCATGCATCCGCGGGGAAAACATCTTTTGTCGAGGCGCTGCTTTATACTGCCGGCGCTACGACTCGTTTAGGACAAATTAATGACGGAACAACGGTTTCCGATTATAACGATGATGAGATTAGTAGAAAATTCTCCATTTCTTCTTCTCTGATCCATTGTGAATGGGCAAAATTTAAAATTAATATTCTCGATACTCCCGGATACCTCGATTTTATCGGCGAAGCAAAAGCAATCACCCGTGTTAGTGACCTTGGCTTAATTGTTGTACATGCTCAAACCGGTGTCGAGGTAGGAACTGAGTTGGTTTTTAATTTTACAAAAGAAGAAGATATACCGGTATGGTTTGTCATCAATATGCTGGACAAGGAGCATGCAAATTTTGATAAGACGTTACAGGGATTGAAAGAATCATTTGGAAAACATGTTGTTCCGTTACAAATTCCCGTCAATCAAGGCATAGATTTTGACGCAATTGTTGATATTTTAGCAAATAAAGTATATCGTTACTCTAAGGACGGCAAAGGTACTTCAACTGAAGAGGAAGTCCCGGCGGATCTTCAGGATACCGTTAATACTCTCCGTGAAGAATTAATCGAGTTCGTTGCCGAATCCGATGATGCTTTGCTTGAAAGATATTTTGAAGAGGGCGCGCTTACGGAAAAAGAATTACTTGAAGGGCTAAAAAATGCCATTATCAATCGGAATATCTTCCCTGTTTTTGCTGCTTCCGCTTTTAATAATACCGGCAGTTCTGCTCTCCTCGACTCTATTATCAAATATGCGCCGGCGCCCGATTATAAAAAAGTCGTGTCCGGTGAATACAAAGGTCAATCTGTAGAAAGAAAAGTTAATGATGATGAACCGGTATCAATGTTCGTATTTAAGACGATAAGTGAAAAACATATTGGCGAGTTATCAATATTTCGTGTGATGTCCGGTATGGTTCGTTCCGGTTTGGATTTAGTCAATGTAAAATCCGGAAAGAGCGAGCGCCTTGGACAAATTTACGTTGCAAACGGTAAAGATAAACTTGAGGTTGCCCACCTTCATGCCGGCGACATCGGAACGGTCGTTAAATTGAAATATACGCATACAACCGATACTCTTGCAGATTCAAAATCACCGGTTGAATATCCGAAAATCAAGTTTCCTGAACCTGTCCTGCAAGTAGCGATTACCCCAAAATCCCGCGGCGATGAAGACAAAATTAATTCCGGACTGCAAACCTTATCCGATGAAGATCCAACTATCACATATCACTACGATCCCGAACTTAAACAGACTATCCTTTCCGGTCAGGGCGAACTTCACTTCACTATTTTGTTAGAACGCCTGAAACAAAAATTCAACGTGGAAGTCGATCAGTTACCTCCCCGTATTCCTTATCGTGAAACTATTAAAAAACAAGGTTCATCAAAATATCGTCATAAAAAGCAATCCGGCGGCGCCGGACAATTTGCCGAAGTATGGATGCGTATTGAGCCGGCGGAGCGCGGTACAGGTATCGAATTTTTAAATACTCTCACGGGGCAAAACGTTGACCGCGTTTTTGTGCCTTCTGTTGAAAAAGGTGTGAAAGCGGCTTGCGAAGAAGGTATCCTCGCCGGTTATAATGTCACCGACGTAAAAGCTATATTTTATGATGGAAAAACGCATCCTGTTGATTCAAAAGATATTGCTTTCCAGATTGCCGGTAAAGGCGCATTCAAAGAAGCCTTTATGGATGCTAACCCGATTCTTTTAGAACCGATTTATGATTTAACCGTTATTATTCCCGATGAGTTTATGGGTGATGCAATGGGTGATATCTCTGTTCGACGAGGAAAAATCCAGGGGATGGATTCTGAAGGCTCCTTCCAGAAAATTAATGCCAGAGTACCGTTGGCTGAACTATATCGCTACAGCACTTCTCTCCGCTCGATGACTCAGGGAAAAGGAATGCATCGTCAAAGTTTCTCCCATTACGAAACGATGCCGCGCGAACAACAGGAAAAGGTTGTCGCTGAACATAAACGGAAACGTGAAGAGGAACATTAAACTTTATGGCTCTTTCTTGAATCGAGTGGGTAAGGTCCGTGGTCTGCTCCAAAGGAGTTCCCTCGGAATAAACAATGATTTTTTGAGTTCAAAAATGGTGCGATAAATTATGTATATTAAATCAGCAAAAGATTTAGATGTTTATGCCGATCGAAGATTCCTTTGGAAAGGCATGCCTTTGGCATAAGTTGACATACGAACAGGCTATGGTTGTTTTACTGACTACGGGCCACAGACAACAAGTTACGAAATTACCCATTCTAAACGAGAAAGAACCAACTTTATGAAACGCTTATGGGCGCCCTGGCGAATCGAATATATCAAAGGACCGAAGGAAGAAGGCTGTTTCTTCTGTAAATATTCACAAGAAAATAATGATCGGAAACGGCTGATCGTTCATCGAGGGAAAAAATCTTTTGTCATAATGAATTACTATCCTTATAACAACGGTCATATGATGATCGCTCCCTACCGGCATATCAGTGATTTTGATGATTTAGATAATCAGACAAAGCTTGAAATGATGAATTATATTAATGTCTGCACAAAAGCTCTAAAAGAGAAACTTCGCGCAGAAGGATTTAATATCGGAATAAATATTGGACAGGTCGCCGGCGCGGGAGTAAAAGATCATCTTCATATTCACGTTGTTCCACGCTGGAATGGCGACACTAATTTCATGCCCACCATCGGCAGTACCAAAGTCATCAGTCAGGGACTGGAAGACACCTGGAAATCTTTGAAGCAATATTTCGATAATTTCAATGATTACTAATTGACTATCGCTGATTTTTAATTTAAATTAGCACGCTTTTTAAAATAATTCCAGAGTAGCTCAGCTGGTAGAGCCCGGCAGCCGCCGGATTAACTACTATGTTCGGCGACGAAATAATCTGAAATATGGAATAAACAATGAAATTGTACTTGGATAATTGTTGTTTCAACCGACCATTTGACGATCAATCTCAAATCAGAATTCGGCTTGAGTCAGAGGCAAAACTGGAAATTCAGGAAGAAATCCGGGTAGGAAAAGTTCAGTTGATTTGGTCATACATTTTGGATTATGAGAATAATAAGAATCCATATCAAGAACGGAAAGAACGAATTAAAGAATGGAAAAAATATGCCATAGAAGATATGGAAGAGAGTTCAGAAGTAATTGAAACTGCAAAAGAACTGAATGAAAAAGGATTTTACAAGATTGACTCATTACACATCGCTTGTGCTATCATTGCAAAATGTGAATATTTTTTGACTACCGATGATCGGATTCTGAAACGAGCAAGGCTATTAAACAATATTAAAATCAATGATCCAATCGGCTTCATAAAGGAGGTCTTCTCATGATGACCAATACAGAAATTAGGTTGAAAGGGGTCCAAGTCCTCGCAAAATATCTTGGTGATATTGAAACAGAGCGGTTTATTGCTCTAATTCAAAGAGAACCTTTTGATTATACAAAGTGGCGACAAGGGTTGGATGAAGATTTAACTATAAAAGATATTAGTCAAAAAGCGATGGCATTAAGAAAAAAAAGTGTTAAACGAATCACTGCACCTGACCACCAACGGCTCGGCGGTTTTTGAAATGCTCTACCCCGCATCAAAGCAGGTGGTTTTTCAAGGTTCATTGCCCCGCTGTGTTGGCGGCGGGTGAGTTCGGTCGTTATTTAAAAAACTTTATAGTTTTAGTTGGGTTAAAAGATTTTTTATAAGTGATTCCGGAGTAGCTCAGCTGGTAGAGCAGGTGGCTGTTAACCACTTTGTCGGGGGTTCGAATCCCTCCTCCGGAGCAAATTGCTTTAAAAAAAAGCCGCAATATATCGCGGCTTTTTTTACTAATTGGGGCACGCTTCTCCCCTTTCCTAATCTCTATATGAAATCCCCTGATACCGAATTATACTTATATGAGCCATTATTCATTTTTGTTATTCTAACATCATTCTTAACTTCATAACGAATTTTAGCAGGTTTAAAACCTTTGTTTGTAAGCCTTTTTATTAAAATATTTAGATCCTTTAATAAATATGATTTTTTTGTGCTTGCAAGAATTGTAATGATAACTCTCATAATACTCCACTTCTTATAAATTATGTAAGTTGCATTTACCGGATCTTCCGATTCAACAACAATAATTTCAGGAATTGTTTTAATAATATTAATAAAATCAGGT
This sequence comes from Fidelibacterota bacterium, assembly GCA_030603165.1. Taxonomy (GTDB): domain Bacteria; phylum Fidelibacterota; class UBA2242; order UBA2242; family UBA2242; genus UBA9312. The sequence continues at coordinate 4,395 of JAUVYH010000016.1, read as the reverse complement.
TGTGATAAATCTGTTTCAAGTTCATTGATAATATCAGATATTAATGTAGCATCTTTCTTGCGATATTTAACATAACTTAGAAGGAATTTTTTATTTTTACTTAAATACTCTTTATTAAAATTGTCATATTCAGTTAGTCCGTAATAACCCGGACGATATAACTTTAAAAATTCTGTTTGTTTCGCAAATGTGTAAAGGCTTTCAAATCTACAAGAGCGGTGTTTTATAATTTCTTGATATAGTTTTTTACAATGTATTGGATTTTTATTAATATTAAAAATATTTCTAACCGTTTTTTCTAAAGTAAGCCTTACACTTTGTCCCGTCGATGCTAAACTGTAAGTATAAAATCCTAAGTTTTGAGTATTGTTATCTCTCTTTAATATTTCAGCCAATTCATATTTGCTATTTAACTTTGGAAATTTTTTAATCGCTTTTAAATATAAATCACGGGCATGCATTTGACGCCCCATATTTTTCATTTCATTTTGACAAAATTCCTGCACCTCGAACCATAGTTCTCTGGGATACGATAAATGCTTCTCCAAACCCCATAAATGCCGGTCAATTCTAAAAAGATCTTTATACTTTAACATATATGTTAACATAGATTTTCGTTTAATAGGTCGAGAAAATATCATTTTAAAACTTTCTTTATTGTGTAAGGGCAAATTTGAAAGGTGTTTGTAAATATCATTGGTGCTTATTGGTTTAACACTGTTTTTTAAAATAACCTTAACACATTTATGAAAATTATAATGACGTTTGTCTAAATACGTTGTATTATTTCTATCATTTAAAAGAAGTCTTTTTGAACTAAACACCGATAAAAAGTGTAATAGTTGATCTTTAACGGTCATATTTTGGATATAATTGAAAAAATCAAGTTTGTACGGGACTTTTGCTTTTTTGAAAAGTGTCGAATTTATCTTCAAAACAGCCGAATTTTGCTCGGATGGCAGAAAATTTGCAAACGGTATATTTTTAAAAACATCTGATAAAAAACCCAGATATAAGTTGCTTTGAAATTTGCATTTATATTCTAAACTGGATATATCTGAAAATTCTATGGGCTTTAGGGTGTTTTTTATCAAGTTAAGAAAATATTGATGATAATATTGATGATCAATAATAAAAAATGTACAATATGGCGCTATTATTTTATCTCTTAATATTTGTCTGACACGTTCCCTCGACAGATTAAATAATATTCCAATTTCTTTATGAATTATTTTCCCATTTTTATTATTATATCGAAATTGAACGATTTGTTTCTCAGAATCTGAGATATAGTTTCCCGACAAGTAGCAATCAATGTCGTGAATTAAATTAACATTTTTGGATTTGACGGTATTGATTTTGCTTGTAATAACACGATTCTTTTTACTATAATACAGTGTCCGAAGTTCAAGAATTGCAAGTTTATCATTGTAGGTATATTCCTCTATTGGAACCATATCTAACCGTTTAAGTTCGTCTGTTTTTTTTATATCGTATTTTAAAAGAAATTCATGACAAAGGGGGCTGCATTTTATTGTGTCGATATTTGTAGATAACAATAAGGGCATATCTTTGAATTTTCCGATAAATAAACCGTCATACCATTTTCTTAAATAGAACAAAGCCTTTTTACCAACTCCCTTATATAACTCAAGTTCATAAAGTGATTTATTACTGATATTTCCGAGGGTTTTAAAATTTGAAACTAATTTTTTATATGAAAAAAGCGGGTTTGAATTTTCACTTTGTAAAAATAAAAATATTTTTGAAATTTCAATTTCATTTAACTCCGGGGGAATCAAAAAGACAATCTTATTGTCGTAAATTAATGTCTCAGACGATCTTTGTACTTTTTTTACTAATTTGGGCATGTTTTCTCCCTTTTCTAATCTATTTTCAACGTTTTAAATTACTCGATAGTATCCATAAATAAAAAGGAATTTTTAATTTTTAAATAAAATATCATGGCGCTCTCTATTTTTTGACTATTGCCAATATAAGTCTTATTACCAAATTTTAAAAACGTTCTGATAATATTAATTATCTGGAGTCCGTCTAATAAGCCTGCTATTGATTAAACTTTTAATAATAGACTCCAATCTTTATTCAACATAGATTGACGGAAGTGAATGGGCATAAACGCTTCTCTCTCGCCATTTCCAAATTCATTCGGAATACCCTCGTTCCCAAACTGAGATCCCTCACTCTCGATACTCTCGTTCCCAAATTGCATTTGGGAACGCGCTTGAGTCAAAAACTGTGTTTTGCATTCTATTCAAATACAACATTCGTCTCTGTCCCAAAAATGTTGTTATTCTCATAATAACTACTAAAATTAACTTCACCTTCCATCACAACTCCTCAAAACGATCAATTTCCAACACTCCATCACCATAAAAATAATTCCCAGCCGAACTATATCTCCAATCTTGCGGCTCTTTTACCAACCCTCTTTTTACAGGATTATAGTGAATATAATTAATTTTTTGCTCAGCAATATCAATCTCTGTAATAATCTGTGGATGCGCTCCTTCTTGCCAGACTTGATAAGCGCTATTTTTCTTATATCGTTTTTTATAAAAACTGAATTGATTTAACAACCACTGTTTATTATCCTTTTTTGCCTTTTCAATTATCTCTTTTGCAGTGTGGCGTTTTAGCGATCTGATCTTGTTGGATAAATTCTCACCCGATATAAGTAAATGAAAATGGTTGTCTATTATTACATAAGCAAATATTTTAATCTCTTTATTTATGCGACAATAATTAAGAGAGTCTGTGATAATTTGAAAATATTTATCGGATGTAAAAACCGGTATGAATTCTATTATGGTAGAGGTTATAAAGTAAAGACCTTTTTCAATATCAAATTTGTATCTGCTGCGCATTTGTTATCCCTATTTTGATATTTCTACATTTTCAAAACTAAGTTTTTTCCCATCTGCGTTCCCAAATACAATTTGGGAACGAGAATGATCGGGGAGAACGAGAAGGACACACATATGATATATCTTCTTAAACTCCGATATTCTTCATCCTTCAATAACCGCTGATAAAATCGCAGATATAATCGCCAATCTCTTCAGTTCCCATAATACCGCCTATATCGATCGTGCCCCAATGCTGTTCAAAATTATTCTCGATAGCCCGATCCAACACTTCTGCTTCAGTCAATAATGATAATTCTTTCAGGATATATCGAAACGCTAAAATAGCGCCTAATGGATTTGCGGTATTGTGTCCTGCTAATTTTGGTGATGCGCTTTGCATTATACGATAGAGAGAAATTACATTTGGATTCATTTCAACAGACATTGCCAATCCAAACCCACCGGTAATTACTGTTGACAGCGTGGATAATAAATCTCCATACATACTCGTCGTTAAAATTACATCAAATTTATCCGGATTATTTATTATCTCTTTAATAGCAGTATTGATAAGCATATAATTAACCGAAATATCCGGATATTCCGGCGCAATATTTTCTATAACGGATCGCCAAAGTTGATGACTAATTGGAAATAGCGTACTGCGATCGATGAAACTGATTTGTTTTCTTCCCTTCTTTTTTACGAACTCAAAGGAACCCCGAATAAACTGCTCAACATTTTTTCGCGTAAAAACAGAGGAATGCAGGACTAATTCAGTATCTTTATCTTTATTAATGTAATTTTCCAGCGGAGCGGCATAAGCTTCCATATTTTCTTTGATTATCAGAAAATCTGTCTTTTTCACATCGGTATCTTTCACTGAAGAGAGCCAGTTTCTGTATAGTTTTACAGGCTGAATATTCAGGAATAAGTTCAACCGGCGTCTAAAACCGAAAATAATTTCTTTAGCATTTTTCATATTGGGAATTCTCGGATCTCCTAATGGTCCCAGCAAAATAACATCATAATTTTTTGAAAGCTGTTCGACAAATTCAGATGGGAGCGATATTCCGGACTTCAGGTAATAATCAGCTCCATACGGAAATTTAGATATCTCGATGCCGGAATTGTATTTAGAATTAAGCAAGTTCGCAATTTTATCAACTTGTGCAATCAGATCAGGTCCGACGCCGTCCCCTTCAATAATCGCTATACGATTCGGTTTCATTGCTATTCCTCTTTTACCTTACTACGTAACTTACAAATTCACCACACAGTATGTTGTGTAAGTAAATTACATTTTGGTTTATATATTGTTTAAAGTTTTTCAATTTGATATTTGATATTTGCAATTTGATATTCCGGCTTATCCAGGTTAGTCCCTTAACCCAACTTCGACAAATCAAATTTGATAACATATTGTTTTACATGGGAATAGTTATTGTAGCGCATACTATTTTCACCACTACATTTTAGCCATCTTTTTTCATATTAAACAGATATCTAACTCTATTCAGACTTG
>JAUVYH010000205.1 GCA_030603165.1 Fidelibacterota bacterium | reverse complement strand
TTTTTTCAGAGTTGATAACGACTCAACCATTTCATTCAAAAATAAAATACCGGGTTACAGAAATTGATAAAAAATATTATCTGTTTCGTAATAAAAGACTGACCCATCGAAATAAAAAAATAGAAAAAATTATTTACGCGCTTGAGTGGCAAATCGTCAGCGATCTGATTCGACAAAACAAGAAAATATTGAAATTCCATGCGGCTTCCTTATCGGTTAACGGCAATGGATATCTTTTCATTGGAGACTCCGGCACAGGTAAAACAAGTCTTAGTATTTCATTGTTACAAAACGGATGGAATTTTTTATCTGATGAATTTGGATTACTCGATCCGGTATCCTTCAAATTACTGCCGTTCCCGAGAAATCTGATTATAAAACCACATCACCATAAATATTTAAATTCCATACCTGCTAATATTCAATTTAAATTGAAAGACGACGAGGGAAATCATTTTTCCGCAATTTATATGGCTCCCGCTACATTTGGAAAATCTGATTACTCCAGCCTACCAAAAATTCACAGAATTTTTCTATTGGAGAACCAAACAAACGGCTTTGATATTCAATCAGTAAGTCAAAGCGATGCATTCAATCAACTTTTAACCTTGCTATTTAATCCCCATAATTTTAGAAGAACTCTCATTATAATATTCATTAAATTATTACGCAATATTCCAATTTACCGGTTAAAAATGCAAAACCCTCTCGAATTCAATAGCGCTGCTCAAAAAATGTTCATTGATCAGATTATAAAATGCTGAGAATAAAATGATAAAAAATTTCAGGGATTTGCTAAACGACTCTCGCCGAATAACTGCATTCCAAAAAGCAATCGATGAACTTGTCGGACCTGATACCTCGGTTTTGGAAATTGGTTCGGCTCTGGGCACATATTCCTTCTTTGCCGCACAGGCAAAAGCCAAAGCCGTGCATGCAGTTGAAATGGGCGATATTTATTATGCCGGAGCAGAAATTGCCAAACAAAATGGATTCTTTAACAAAATTAAATTTTATCATAAGCATTCCAAAGACATTCAATTACCGGAAAAAGTCGATCTTATCATCATGGAAGACTACTCCCCCATGTTCCTCTATAACGGATTGTCCGACACACTCCATGACGCCCGTACACGTCTGTTAAAACCGGAAGGTAAATTCATCCCCAATATCATTATAATGAAGTTCGCCCCCGTTCAGTATAAGCAATTCCACGATGATCTGGACATCTGGAAAAATCAAAATGAAATTGTATATGACATAAATTGGGAACATACAACCGAATTAGTCTTTAACCAGCCCTACTATGTAACAACACCGGTCGATTCTATTCTATCCGATGAAATTCAATTATCATTGATCGACCTGTCAAACGATTCCAATTTTCACTTTAATTTTTCAAACAATTTAACTATTACAAGACCAGGAACAATACACGGCTTGGCGGGCTGGTGGGACTGCCGGTTCACTCCGACCCAATCCTTTTCAAATTCACCTTTGGAACCGATTAATACATGGGGACAGATGTTTTTCCCGTTCCGGTATCCGGTGAAAGTTAAAAAGGGCGAAAAGGTTTTTATTCATTTCCAAAGTTTCGAATCCAAGTACTCCAAAACACTCGATTATTTATGGAAGATCGAAAATTCCTCAATCAGCCAGGAGCAGAACACATTTAAAGCAAATATTCTTCCGATCTCACAACTAATAAAAAACAACCTTGAATCCAATCCAGCGCTAAATAAACGAGGTCGGATTCTGCGATCGGTACTAAATAAAATGAATAACGGTGATTCGTGGGCAAAAATAGCCAAAAGCATGACAAGTGAGTTTCCTGAAAGGTTTTCGACCACTGATAACGCCCTGGCGTATATTTCACGCATAATAAAATCGTTTATCGAGTAAATTTTTAATGTCTTTTTCATAAAAGATGTTAATTTTGATACAGCTTTCTTTATTAGTCATCATAATTCCTGTGAGTGACTGTAGCATTGCTATGAGAGATGAGTAAAATTTCAACTCCTTGCAGGCATTCAGAGGGTTCAATTCATAACTATATCGACCATAACTTCAATTTTAAATTTCAATTATGAATAACAACTATATCGTAATTAAACCACAGCGGAATTTATTCAGAATTCCAATAAGTGAGATAATCCGTTATAAAGATTTACTCTACTTCCTTGTCTGGAGAGACCTGAAAGTACGCTACAAACAAACTATTATGGGAGCGTCCTGGGCGCTATTTCAACCTCTCGTACAAATGGTCATTTTCTCAATATTTTTTGGACGCCTGGCGAAAATCCCTTCTGAAAATGTTCCCTATCCTATCTTTGTCTATTCCGCTTTATTACCATGGACGTTTTTTGCCAATTCACTGAATGCCTGCAACAACTCTGTAATAAATAATGCCGGTCTCATCACTAAAATCTATTTTCCGCGGCTAATTATTCCGCTTAGCGCCATCGGCGGTGGGCTGATAGACCTTTTATTGTCGTTCTTAGTTCTTCTGGGAATAATGGCATACTATAATTTCAGCATAACAATTCACTTTTTAATGATCTTTCCGTTGCTTATTGGAACAATATTTACTGCATTAGGCATCGGCACCTTATTATCTGCTTTATCGGTAGCCTATCGAGACTTTCGTCATATAGTTCCATTTGGTATTCAAATCTGGCTCTTTGCAACGCCGGTAATTTATCCACCTTCAATTGTCGGCTCACGTTTTGAATTTATGTTAAATCTAAACCCGATGGCTGGCATCATCAACGGTTTTCGCTCGGCAATCCTGAACAGACCATTTTCATGGGATGCAATCGGTGTCTCGTTTTTAATCTCTGTCATTATTTTTATGATAGGCGTTGGCTACTTCTCACGGGTTGAGAAAAAATTCGCAGACATTATTTAAATTGCCTAAAGAAATAAAATATTAGTGTTTATTGGCGTTAATCAGAGTCTGTCTGTGTCAAGGACATCTCTTTGAGATAAACTATGAAACCTTGAGTTATGTTTGCTTTAGCTGACTTGACTTAAGATTTTTTAACTCCTTGAAATAAGTCAGCTTAACTCAAGACTATCGCCTTAAGTCAAGTTGCCATTTATTGAAAATACCGACATTACGGACAGACAATAATTAGTGGTTTTCCCCTATTTTATATGAATAACAGCAAAGTCATTACCATTACCGGCTTAAGTAAAAAATACCGGATCGGCATTCAGGAAAAACACGATAACTTGCGGGAAGCAATTGCGTCCTTTTTCAGTAATCCAATCAAAAGAATAAACCGATTCCGGGGCGCTTCAGGTTATTCAAAAGAAGAAACTATATACGCATTAAAAAATATTAACCTTGATGTCAAACAAGGCGAAGTGCTCGGAATAATCGGACGCAACGGCGCCGGAAAAAGCACTTTACTAAAAATATTAAGTCGAATCACCGAACCGACCGATGGAGAAATTATTATCCGGGGAAAATTATCATCATTATTAGAAGTTGGTACCGGCTTTCATCCTGAATTAACCGGGCGGGAAAATATCTATTTAAATGCGGCAATTCTGGGAATGACTAAAAGTGAAATCGCCGAGAAATTTGATGAAATTGTTCGGTTTTCAGAGATTGAGAAATTCCTTGACACACCGGTAAAGCGCTATTCCAGCGGTATGTATGTTCGTCTCGCCTTCTCAGTGGCAGCCCATTTGGATCCGGAGATTCTCCTGGTGGACGAAGTTCTTGCCGTTGGCGACCTGGCATTTCAAAAAAAATGTCTCGGCAAGATGCATGACGTCTCCTCAGGTGGCAAAACCATTCTATTCGTCAGCCATAATATGGCGGCGATCGAAAATCTCTGTACGCGGTGTATCGTAATTAACGACGGTGAAATAACTTTTATTGGTGATACGGTTGATGCCATTAAACATTATCATTCCCAACTATCAGCAACAGTAAAACCAAAAGATTTATTATCAGAGAATGTCAGTCGAATCGGAGATGGTAGAATAAGATTCAAAAGTATCGCCATGCTTAATTCGGAAAAAAAGCCCTCAAACCAAATACATATGGGTGAAGATATTACCATTAAAATAGGTTTTAAAGTCAATCAAGAAATCAAAGAACCCCGGATTGCAATTTACTTTAAGAATCAGCTGGGACAGACAATTTTCCGACCTTTTACCTGGGAAAAAGAAAAAGATTTCCTTTCTATAACTAATGATTGTGAAATTCAATGTAAAATACCCAAGCTGCCGTTAATGCAAGGTCGATATTATCTCAACATCTGGATCGGCGAATATAATAGACCTTCGGATTTCATCGAATCCGTACTCTCCTTTGATGTTCTGGGAAAAGATGTTTTCGGCACCGGCAGACAACCGGATCACCGGTACGGCGGAGTTGTGTTTGTTGAACATAAGTGGGACTTTTTATAAATTTTATTATTCACTACAAAGATCGCAAAGAAAAGTTTTATTTTGAAGTATATATGGTGAATTATTTCGGCAATTCAACATATCAGGCAGCTAATAACTTTATTAATTATATCAAGATCAAACTTATGCTTATCTTTGAATAGGAGTCATGAAAAATGGAAAATATAAAAGATATTCTAAAACAAGAAGAAAGTAAAAATTTAGAGTTTAAAGAAGATCTAACTTCTGAGAATAAGGAAAAAGTTTTGCAAACAGTTATAGCATTTGCCAATTTGGGTGGTGGAAGTATTATTTTTGGCGTCAACGATCAAAAGAATGTTACCGGTATAGATAATCCATTTAATCTGGAAGAAAAGATTACAAATATGATTTATGATATAGTAACCCCTACTATTCGAATCGATATATGTTTTGCAACTTATGAGAATAAAACACTTTTAATTATTGATATTCCAAAGGGATCTACAACTCCTTATTATATAAAAAGTAAAGGAATTGTAGATGGCACGTATATAAGGGTTGGCTCTTCTACCAGACTGGCAGATAGAGAAACAATTAAAGCACTAGATCTAAAAAAGCAGAATATCAGTTTCGATTCCCTACCGGATTATAGATT
>JAUVYH010000052.1 GCA_030603165.1 Fidelibacterota bacterium | reverse complement strand
GTATCGGAGAAACCCTGGAAGAACGGCAGAGTGGGCGCACAGTCAATATTCTAGAAAAACAGTATGTTGCCGCATTCAGAAATTTGTCGGAATCACAAATGCGAAAATGTGTTATTGCCTATGAGCCGGTCTGGGCAATCGGAACCGGGGTTGTGGCAACCCCGGAGCAGGCTTCTGAAGCACATAAGGAAATCAGGTCACTTGTTGCCGGTCAGTTCAGTTATAAAATGGCAACTGAGATGGCGATTTTATATGGCGGTAGTGTGAAGCCGGGAAATGCGGCAGAATTAATAGCGACAGATGATATCGATGGCTTTTTGATCGGCGGTGCAAGCCTGGTAGAAGAACAATTTGTATCAATTGCACAAACTGTTGAAGAATACTTAGCAAAACAGGAGAAATAGTGTATACATTTTTTATTGTCATTCATGTAATAGTTTCAGCTTTATTAACATTGACGATATTAATGCAATCCAGCAAAGGTGGTGGTCTTTCCGGTACTTTTGGCGGTGGTGGAGGTAGCGCCTTATTTGGCGGACGTGGCGCTGCCACGCTTCTTTCTAAAATGACCACCGGTTTAGCGGTTGCATTTATGGTTATCTCAATTTTAATCGGTTTGATGTCGGCGCCGCGCGGCGAACCAACCAGCATCATCAAACGTGAAGCGAATAGACGGGTTGTTCCGTCGGCAAATCTGCCGGCGCCGGAAGGCAGTTTCGATGAAGGCTCTTCTGAATTACCAATAACTGAATAGACCGGTCAGTAAATTATTTTAGCGCTTTTTGACTGTGATCCTACCTTGCCGAGGTGGTGGAATTGGTAGACACGCATGGTTGAGGGCCATGTGGGCATTTGCCTGTACGGGTTCGAGTCCCGTCTTCGGCACTATCGTTTTAAATGAAAAGAATGAGGAAAAATATGAAATTGTTGAACAGAAAAAATATCTTAAAAATTACCGTTGCTTTTTTGCTTCTCTCAACTCTGGTTTGGGCTCAGGCTTCAAACTCCCTGATTGAGGCTAATGAATTATATCTTGCCGGGAAATACTCAGAAGCTAAAACAATTGTTGAACCAATTGTTGAAAATGACCCGGGATATGCAGGCGCCGTTTTCCTGCTTGGTCGCGTTTATTTTAAACTTGGCGATCTTGATAATGCAAAGAAACTCATTGATAAAGCCATTGAACTTGATCTGAGTAATCCGGATTACCGGGAGGTTCGCAACGAGATGTCAGCTTTTGCCAGTAAACTGACAGAGGCATCTCGTCTATCAACAAACACTGATTATGAAAATGCAAAGAAAGTATATCTGGAAATTATCAATGAAAATCCAAACTTTGTTGGCGCCTACGTGGATCTCGGTCGGGTTTTGGTACGTTTAAATGATCTGGAACAGGCTGCCGTAAATTTCCGTAAAGCCATCGAGAAAGATCCTGAAAATGAAAGCTACAAAAAGGAGTTTGAAGGAATTACCCGTCGTTATATTCATGAGGGTACACAATTAATGCAGCGCAAGAGCTATGGCGCAGCATTGGAAAAATTTAATCAGGCTATCAGTTTGAACCCGAATGATCCATTGGCGTATTATTACAGCGCTGTAGTATATCTGAAAGAGAAAAAATCACAGGATGCACTTGATGCGATTAATAAAAGTATTCAGTTAGATCCTGAGTATCCCAAAGCGCATTTAGTAAAAGGGAAAATATTTTCCGGTATGAATAATGTAAATGGCGCTATAGAAGCATTTAAAAAGGCAATCGAGCTTGACGCCGAATATGTAGATGCATGGAAAAATATCGGACTAATTAATTATAAAATAAAAAAATATGATGAAGCAATCCCGGCTTACAAAGAAGTTACTAAATTACAGCCCCAATATGCATCAGCACATGCCAATATGGGAGCTATCTATATCCGACAGGAAAAATTTAGTACCGCTATCCCAAGTTTGAGTAAAGCCATTGAATTAAATCCCAGAGATGTTAAAAGCTATTACCGTCTTTCTCAGGCATATAACAAAACGGGGAAATGTGATAAAGCTAAAGAGACTGCTCAAAAAGCCTTAAAAATAAAACCAAATTGGGCGCCTGTTCTTATCGAATTAGGTATTGCCGAAAGGTGTATGGGCAATCGCACTGCTGCTCGCCAGGCATTTAAGATGGCTGCACGCGATCCCAAATGGAAAGCCGTTGCTGAATATGAATTGAAAACTGTTCAGTAAAATCTCTTTCATATTCAAAAAAGGGTGAGAATAGTCTCGCCCTTTTTTGTTATAATTGACATTGCATGAATTAAGAAATCTTATTATTTTAACATGAAATATTTGTGACTGTATGAAACGAAGTAAAATAGAAGATGATAAGATGAAAGAATATATCCTAACTAATCATGAAGCCCGGCTTGTAGATCGCTATACAATTGACACATTGGGAATTCCTGGTATTGATTTAATGAAACGAGCCGGTTCATTTGTTTCATTAAAAGCGAAAAAAATCCTGAAAGATGTGCCTGGCAGTCATGTCGATATATTCTGCGGAACAGGGAATAATGGTGGAGATGGTTTTGTTGCAGCCAGGGATCTTTCTGATTGGGGAGCAAGTGTATTTATCTGGCTTGCCGGAAATCCGGATAAAATCAAAGGCGACGCCCGACATTATTTCGAGCGGTGTAATACAAAACGGATAAAAATAACGGTTGTTGAGAATTCAGACGCTATTCCAACGCATAAACAGGTTTGTCAAAGTGATTTAATTATAGATGCATTGCTTGGCACCGGTTTCAGAGGCGAAGTTCGTGGCGTGATAAAAAAAATGATAGAATTAATTAATTTATCTAAAAGACCTGTTTTATCCGTAGATATTCCATCGGGGATTAATGGAGATTCTGCCCAGATAGGAGGAGTGGCAATTCAGGCGACACGAACAGTTACAATGGGATTTTTAAAACGCGGATTAATGTTTCAGCCCGGTAAGCGCAAGGCTGGCGATGTAGTGCTTGTTGACCTGAAATATCCTTCGAAGGCATATAAAGTTCTCCCTAACGAAACTTTTTTAATTGATAAGCAAATTATCAAACGATTATTTCCGCCAATTTGTGATGATACTTATAAGCATAAGCAGGGCAAGGCGCTGATATTTGCCGGTTCGCCCGGAATGACCGGCGCTGCGATATTGACGTCAAAAGCCGCCCTGAGAAGCGGAGCCGGACTGGTAATCAATGCCATACCGGAAAGTCTTAATTCTATAATTGAAATTAAGTCAACTGAAACACTGTCCTTGCCGCTTCCCGAATCGCCTAACCACACGTTTTGCATGGAATCATTAAATTCTGCAAAGGAACGAATTGACTGGAGTGACGTAATTGTTTTTGGTCCGGGCGTCTCGGATAGTGCGGAAGTGAAAACCTTCGGAAAAAAACTGATAGAATCTCAGAAAAAACCTATGATTATAGATGCCGATGGATTACGTGTATTCCATGAAAATATCGATCTGATAAATTCAATTGACGATTTGATAATCACGCCCCATATTGGTGAATTTTCACAAATGACCGGAATGGATATCGCCTCTATAAAAGAGAATATTATTGACGTTTGCCGTGAATTTGTGGAAAAACATCCATGTACTCTTGTTCTAAAAGGAGCGCCTACTATAGTGGTAAGCTCCGACGGGAGAGCTGCTGTGAACAGTACCGGAAATCCGGCGCTGGCGACCGGCGGAACCGGAGACGTCCTGACGGGTCTGATCGCAGGACTGCGAGCCCAGAAAATAAATTCGTTTAATGCAAGCATGATTGCCGTTTATATTCAAGGGCTGGCTGGAGATTTAGGAAAAGAAAAATTCGGCGTCAGGGGCTTAATAGCCGGTGATCTGCTGGATATGATCCCCGGAATAATGAAAGACTATGAAAAGGTTGTATAATTGTGAATGTAAAATATAAAATTCCGGCAATACTCTATAGCATATTGATATTTTTTCTATCGTCTATACAACAAAGCAAACTGCCGCCTGTGCAGATTGTCGGCTTCGATAAAATCGTTCATTTGATTGAATATTTATTATATGGTATGACATTAATGCTGGCATACTCACGTTCAACTTCTGACAAAGTAATTAATAATGCATTTAAATTAAGCCTGATAACGGGAATTATTTATGCTGCAACTGATGAGATTCACCAACTGTATGTTCCCGGCAGAGATTTTAGTATATTTGACTTCGCCGCAGATGCAGCAGGAGTTTTTTTAGGTGTATATTTGTTCAGTAAAATAATAAAGCATAAAACCGGTCATGAAGAATTAATCTATCAGAGCACAACACATAAGTAAAATTTTTATAAAGGTTCTATGGTTCTGCATACATTAAAAATAGATAGTTTTGCGATAATTGACAATATTACGGTCTATTTTGAGCCAGGCTTTACTACGATCACCGGCGAGACCGGCGCCGGAAAGTCAATCATCATTGACGCATTAAACCTGGCATTAGGTGAAAAGGCGTCACCGACGATGATACGATCCGGTTCAGAAAGCGCCTATATCGAATGTATATTTACCGGCATTGATAAGTCGCATCCGGTAATTCAATTTATAAAAGATAATCAACTACCGTTTGTGCCGGAACGATTGACGTTAAGGCGGCAGCTTTATGTAAACGGCAGATCAAAAGCGTGGATAAATGACTCGCCTTGTACAATTAACCTGCTGAAATCTGCCGGAGACCTTCTGGCTGATCTTCATGGACAACACGATCACCAATCTTTACTTCGGGAAGAAAACCATATTCAATTTCTTGACGCATTCGGCGGCTATTTTGATTTGTTGAAAGAAGTCCATGATTCTTATTTGAAATTAAGTCATTTATTGGAACGGTATAAATTTATGAAAGAAAGGCGGAACCTTAACCGGGAGAAACGAGAGCTGTGGGTCTTTCAGCTGAATGAGATTGATAAAATTAATCCCAAAGAAAATGAATATGAGCAACTGATAAAGGAAAAAGCTGTCCTGGAGAATTCTGAGAAGATACATCAAATTGCCGATGAATTGACTAAGCATTTATATGAAGCCGAAGATGATACACTCTACCGGCAAGTGCTGACGATAATTAAAAAATTATCAATATTAAATGGAATCGATCCTGAATTTACCGGGGAATTAAATAAGTTAGAAGAAACGCAATTTTTAATTCAGGATCTGTCCAATCATCTTTCCACATATACCGAAAAAATCCAATTCGATTCAGCGAGAATGGAAACTGTAAACCAACGACTTTATCATTTACAACAACTGATGAAGAAGTATGGAAAAGCCATTGCAGAAGTCATCGAGTATCGAGAAAAAGTAAAGCATTACCTAAACGAAGATGATGGACTTGATGCAGAAATAGTCAAAGTTGAAAGGGAGATCGATTCTGTTCGGAAGGAATACGGAACGGTGGCTATGGAATTATCCCGTCAGCGCAAGAAATGTGCAGAATCGTTTGAAAAACAAGTTGACCGGACACTTTCAAGACTTGGGGTTTCCGGCAGTAAATTCAAAGTATCTATCAACTATATCGACGCCGCTGACGGCTGGGTTGATTTGGACGGCAGGAAAGTAAAAGGCGAAGGAGATGGTATTGACAATATCGTCTTTGAAATCAGCACGAATCCGGGTGAACCACTTCGTCCTCTTGCCAGTATTGTATCCGGTGGCGAGGTATCGCGGATTATGTTAGCGATGAAATCGATTCTTGCCGGAAAAGATCACATTCCTGTTGTTATTTTTGATGAGATTGATACGGGAATATCCGGGAAAATAGCACAGGTTGTTGGTAAAGAACTCAAATCCCTTGCGGATGTTCACCAGGTGATTTGCATAACGCACCTTCCCCAGATTGCCGGTTTAGGTGATCATCATTACAAAGTATATAAAGTGTCGGATGATGGTCGCAGTTATACTAAAATTATTAAATTGAATGAGAAGCAAAGAGTGGAGGAGATTGCAGCGCTGATTGGCGGCGCATCCATTACCGATACGGCTTTGCAGCAAGCGCGTGAATTATTAATATCGGGGTGAATATTGCTATGAATTTTACTGAACTGGTTCAAAAACGACAATCAACCCGGAAATACTCTTCCAGACCGGTTAGCAGGAAATTAATTGATCAGTGTTTGGAAGCAGCTCGCCTGGCTCCGTCCGCGCGTAATTCCCAGCTCTGGTCATTTATCGTGATTGATGATCCCGACATGATACAGAAACTGGCGAAAAATGCCTTTAGTGGAATTTATGCCAATACAAATTTTGCCGGAAAAGCGCCGGTTTTGATCGTCGTTATAACCGAAAAAGCGGACTACATTACCCGGCTTGGGACGATGATCCGTGACGTGAAATACAGCCTGATTGATATCGGGATTGCCTGTGAGCATCTGATATTGCAGGCGGAGGAATTTGGTCTCGGGACCTGCTGGCTGGTCTGGTTTAATGCAAATCAGGTGAAAAAGGTACTGCAACTTCCCCGAGCAACACAAATAGATATATTGATCAGTCTGGGCTATCCTGAAAAAATATATCCTGCTCCAAAACCCAAGAAGCGCAAAGAGCTGGATACGATCCGGCGATATTTAGAGAAGTAAAACAATCACTCTTGATTGTTCGCTCTCGTTCCGTGGCTGTCTGATTGTCACCCTCGTTCCGTGGCTGTGCTGCGGAACGTATGAAGGTTTCAGAGTACAACCCTGCAATCAGAGATAAGGATAACTTTGCGAAAAATTCAAGTAGATATCGTGAAGTGCCATTAGATAACTTTCGCAAAGATAATTATCACGAGTAGTAAGTAAAACCCATTTTCAGGGAGCGAAGCGAGCCAAATGGGTTTCAGCATCTCCAAAACACAGCTAAAGTACATTGTCATAAATTCAGAATGTTTTCCCATAATCAACGAAACCCGTTTGATTCCACTTCGTTTCATTGAAAACGGGTTTGTATTACCTTGTGTATCCGCTCCGGCGGAGACACTGTGAAAGAAAGAGACGATTACAGCGCAGAACACTGTAACAAGGGGACGCCGGTCTCTTGATAAGATTCGTCGTTATAATTTAGCTTCATTCTGAATTTCCATACAAATATATAAACCTAAACGAAATATCGGTTTGCATTTAAGAAAAAAGCCGCTAAATTTGCCGGCTATTAAAATTTTGGAGATATTATAATGGAAAATGCTGAAATACAACGAATACGTAATATTGGAATTGTCGCCCACATTGACGCCGGTAAAACGACGACCAGTGAACGCATCCTGTTTTTTACGGGAATAACGCACAAGTTAGGCGAAGTGCATGATGGTCAGGCTGTCATGGACTTTATGAAGCAGGAGCAGGAGCGCGGCATTACAATCACGTCGGCTGCGATTACGACGGAGTGGAAAAATCACCAGATAAACCTTATCGATACTCCCGGACATATCGACTTTACTCTTGAAGTTGAACGATCCTTGCGGGTGTTGGACGGCATTGTCATGGTTTTTTGTGCTGTCGGTGGAGTCGAGCCTCAGAGTGAGACGGTTTGGCACCAGGCTGACCGTTATAAAGTTCCTCGGATTGCGTTTATCAATAAAATGGACAGGCAGGGAGCAGACGTTTTTCATACCATGGAACAGATGAATGAAATGCTGGGCGCTAATGCCGTACTGTTTCAGTTGCCAATTGGTAAAGAGGCGGATTTTGAGGGCATTATCGATCTGATAATGATGAAAGCCGTTAGGTACGATGATCTGGATATGATTATATCGGATATTCCAAAGAATCTTCAACAACGGGCGGAAAAATTCCGGGAAATCATGATCGAAAAACTGGCGGATTTCGACGAGCCTCTGATGGAAAAATATCTTGCAGAAGAAGAGCTATCTGTTGATGATATAAAAGCCGCAGCGCGCCATGCTGTTTTGAGCCTTTGCATTACGCCTGTTTTTTGCGGCGCTGCATTTAAAAATAAAGGTGTTCGATTATTGCTGGACGCAGTTGTTGATTATCTTCCTTCTCCAATAGATCGTGGAATCATAACCGGATTGGATACGCGAGATCCGGAAATTATATTGTCGAGAAAACCTTCATATAAACGCCCATTCTCCGCGTTAGCGTTTAAAATTACAAACGACGCCTTTGTCGGGCAGCAAACATTTGCCAGGGTTTATTCAGGTGAGCTGGAGTCCGGCAGCTACATTTTGAATTCTACAAAAGGGAAGAGGGAACGCATTGGAAGGATTTTACGGATTCATGCGAATGACCGGCAGGAAGTAAAAACATTGCGAGCCGGTGATATAGGCGCGCTCATCGGCGTTAAATTTACAACGACAGGTGATACGCTTTGTGATGACCGGGATCCGATTTTATTGGAAAGTATCAAATATCCGGAAACCGTACTTGATATGAAAATTGAGCCGGAAACTAAAAAAGAACGGGATCGACTGTCATTATCATTAAGTAAAATGGCGCTGGAAGATCCTTCATTCAAGGTTCGTTTTGATGATGAAACCGAAGAAACAGTAATATCCGGGATGGGTGAACTTCATCTTGAAGTGATCGTTGATCGCTTAAAATCAGAGCATAAAATGGTTGTGAATGTTGGGAAGCCCGCCGTCGCTTTTCGTGAATCGATCACGAGGGAAGTGAAATATAACTACAAGTTAAAAAAACAAACCGGTGGCAAGGGACAATTCGCTCATATCATCTTTCGCTTAGAACCTAATGAGAAAAATGGATTGGAATTTATTAACCTGGTTAAGGGCGGCAACATCCCGAGGGAATATATACCGTCAGTCGAAAAGGCGTTTCGTGAATGTGCTGAGCGAGGTCTTTACGCAGATTATCCAATGGTAGATGTCCGGTTTGTATTAATTGATGGAAACTACCATCCTGTGGACTCCAGTGAAATGGCATTTCGTGCCTGTACAAAACAGGCTCTGAGAGAAGTCATCCATAAAGCGGCGCCCCAGTTGTTGGAGCCGATTATGAAAATTGAGGTAAATACTCCCGACAATTATATGGGTGATGCAATCGGAGATATTAACCGGCGTCGCGGTAAAATTGATAATATGCGGCGACATCGAAAAGGATCTCAGAAGCTCACCGGAACCGTGCCATTAATGGAAATGTTCGGTTACGCTTCGGCATTGCGGACAATATCAAGTGGTAGAGCCGCATTTTCAATGGAATTTCTTAATTATGCCGCTTTGCCAAAAACCATAGAGGAAGAAGTTATTGCTGAAGTGAGAGCAAAAAAGGCTGGGAAGAACTGATATATTTCGTCAATAAAAAAGCCGGTTGTCAACCGGCTTTTTTAGTACGCTGATGATTTTGTTACTTAATCTTAATCTCAACATTTTTTGAGATAGATTCTTTCAATTTTGGAATTGAGACATTTAAAATACCGTCTTCATATTTTGCAATGATATTGTCCTGGTCGGCATATTCCGGTAATCTGAAGGTTCTCTGAAAGGATCCAAAAATTCGTTCGGTACGATGATAATTTTCATCTTCGATTTTCTTTCCCTTTTTCTTTTCGCCGGAAATCGAAAGCAGGTTATCCTTAATATTGATTTTTATTTCATCCTTTTTGATACCGGGCAGTTCGATAGTGATAAGTAATAACCTTCCGAAGGTTCCGAACCTTCGGAAGGTTAATGAACGGCGCTAACAACTTTGCGAAAGTTTTTTCATAAGAATTCCCGGACAGTTGTAGAATTCTAAGCTATTCATTGAGTGAACTTTCGCAAAGATTTAACCTCGTAAAAGCTGAAACTGAAAATTGGTTTATTGGTTTACTGGTTTATTGGTTGAATTGATTAAATCCGGGGGTTAATCTTTATCACTTGACTTAAGCCGGTCTGACAAATACTCAATTCCGTACGATTTCCTTACCGGCTTGAGTTAAGTGATAGCATGCATTACAGGGGCGCTCTGGTCTAAAGCGATATCCTGCCGATGGTTCAAAATATATCCGAGCAAACGAGGATACCGCGTAGCGGTTTTAGTATTGTAACATATTCGCTCCCCCTGGAAAGATTTCCCCGATAGGGGATTAACAAACTTAAGTCAAGTTCTTATTAGAAGTTTTTAATCCTGACATGAATTTATGAAAAGAACTTAACTCAAGGTTTTTCAGCGCGGGACTTAGACCTGTCAGGTTTAATCGCTTATCTCTATCTGAAGCAAGAGAATCTAATAAACCTGACAGGTCTTCCCGTTCTTCTGAAGCTTTTAGCTCAAATCCTGAGCATGTCGCCAGGTCTGAGGACCCGACGAAACTATAACCCCGCAACCGGAGCAAGCAAAAAACCTTCCGAAGGTTCGGAACCTTCGGAAGGTTGACGGACATGACAAGAGGAAAAAACGATATAAGAATAAAATTATAGACTTTTTTCCCGAATGTGTTATATTAATATTAATTATGAATAACTATTTATCAGACAAACTTGAGTGAATATTTAATACAGGAGATACAGAAAAATGAAGAAACTATTCGTAACATTTTTGATCTTTGTGTTTGTTTTGGTCGGATCAACAAGCCTTATGGCTGCCGACCAGATAGTAACTGGTAACGGAAATACCGGTGCAGGAACACTACGCCAGGCTATCGTCGATGCAGTTGATGGTGATGAGATCACTTTTAACCTCTCATCCGGCAATGAAACTATTACAATATCATCTGAACTGGGAATTACCGAAAGCCTGACAATTAACGGTACAAATTCAGATGGAAGCGGAACTGATGTAACTGTTCAGGTTACAACACCAGGAACATCTACTTGGCGCGTATTCAACATCAATGCTTCCGGCAAAACCATCAACATCTCCAACATGACAATCAAAGGCGGGGATATTTCGGGTAGCAGCGGTAAGGGCGGCGGAATATATTTTGCAGCTGGAACTCTTAATCTTGATGACGTTACTGTATCCGGATCAAAGGCTACCTATGGCGGCGGGATGTACAACTCTGAAAGCAGTCCCACTCTGACTAACTGCGCCTTCAGCGGAAATAGTGCCGACGACAAAGGCGGCGGGATGTACAACAATGGCTATGGCGGCACTTCCAGTCCAACCCTGACCAACTGCACCATCAGCGGTAATAGCGCTTCTAATGGCGGCGGGATGTACAACAATGGCTATAGCGGCGGCATTTCCAGCCCCATTCTGAACAACTGCACCATCAGCGGTAATACTGCAAGTACTAGTGGCGGCGGGATATACAACAATGGCTACGATGGTAGCACTTCCAGCCCCACTCTGAACAACTGCACCATCAGTGGCAATAGCGCTTCTAATGGCGGCGGGATGTACAACAATGGCTATGGCGGCACTTCCAGTCCAACCCTGACCAACTGCATTCTATGGGGCGACAATGCTGTTTCAGGAAATGAAGTAAATAATGTATATGGAGCCACGCCAACTTATTCTTACTGTGATGTCGAAGGTAATGGAGCAAGCGGAACAAATATTGATTCCGATCCGTTATTTGCGTCTGAACCGAATCCAGCCAGCGCTCCGCAGGTAGTTGCCGACCACGACTTGCTTTTAACAAGTGGAAGTCCCTGTCTCGGTACAGGCAGTGCGCCAGATGCAAGTGGTGTTCCTACCACAGATAAAGATGGACGTTCTCGTCCGTTACCGGCAGGCGCTTCAAAAGTTGATATGGGCGCTTTTGAACAATATGATTCTGACGCCTCTCTCCCCGTCGAGCTCGCCTCATTCACCGCAACTGCCGGAGATGGCAAGGTAACTTTGAAATGGGCTACCGAAAGCGAGATAGAGAATTTGGGCTTCATAATGGAGCGGAGGAGCAAGGGAGCAGAGGAGCAAGGGAGCAGAGGAGCAAGGGTGCAGAGGAGAATGGGGAGAGATTGCCGATTACTTGAATAATAATGCACTGGAAGGGCACGGCTCGACGACGGAAGCGCATGATTATCAGTATGTTGACAAAGCCGTGCAGCCGGGTGTGACTTACGAGTATCGCCTCGGCGATGTGGATTATAACGGCAAAGTTACCTGGCACGGGAAGGTTGAGATTAAGGTTGAGGCTGAGAGCGCTAAGATTCCGGCGGAGTTCGGTTTGCATAAAGCCTACCCGAATCCGTTCAATCCGGCGGTGACACTGAGTTACGGACTGAAAGAAGCCGGTCAGGCAACGCTTCAGGTTTTCAATCTGCGCGGGCAGTTGGTGGAGACACTCGTCAGCGCTTATCAACTTGCCGGAGCTTATAACTTCACCTGGCAGCCGGTGAATCTCGGCGCGGGTGTGTATATAATTCGCTTTCAATCGGGGAATAAGACGAATCTGCAGAAGGTGGTGTTTGTAAAGTAGGAAAGCCACGAAGACACAAAGACACAAAGAATAATTATTGTATCTTTTTTCTGGCTACAGGGCTTCGCTCTGTAGCCGGTTTTTATAATAACTGAAAACCTAAAACTAATTTTCAGAGAGCGAAGCGAGCCAAATTGGTTTATATGACTTAGACCTGTCAGGTTTAATCGCTTGCGCCTATCTGAAGTAGAAGGATCTACTAAACCTGACAGGTCTTCCCGTGCTTCTGAAGCTTTTAGCTCAAATCCTGAGCATGTCGCCAGGTTTGAGGACCCGACGAAACTATAACCCCGCAGCCGGAGCAAGCAAAAAACCTTCCGAAGGTTCTAAACCTTCGGAAGGTTTGGTTTATTCCCAGGTAATTTTTGGCAGTAACCGTAGTTCTTTTTAATATCCATCTGGAACTTTCGATAAAAGTTTTCTCCGTTTTCCAATTCTCCATTTCAAATATCAAATTTTCCCAGGAATCCCGGGAAAAGACTCTAAGACTCTAAGAATTAATAAAATATAGATATTGAAATATACGAAATAAATCAAAATTTACACCTTACCTTTTCATCTTTATATTTATATTAAACATTCCTTTGTGTCTTGGTGTCTTAGTGGCTATGAATAATTCAGGCTCAGTACCGGGCGTTCTTGACAATCAAAAGCGGGTTCGGTAAATTCCGGGTCAGTATTCAGGAGAGTAGTTAAATGGGCAGAGTCAGATTAAAAAATATGGTGTTTTACGGTTATCACGGAGTTGCCGAACAGGAGAAGATATTGGGCGGCAGATTTGAGGTTGACCTCAGCCTGGATTTTGATATGACGCCCGCCATAAAATCAGATCATCTTAGAGATACGATCAGTTATGAAGATTTGTATAAACTTGTCCATAACGTTGTTACAAATTCCAAATATTACCTGATTGAAGCGCTTGCGGGAAAGATTATACAAGAGGTGTATCAAAAGTTTTCGCCCGAAAAAGTGTTAGTCAGAATTCGAAAACCCAGCGCTCCGGTAAAAGGTGTTCTGGATACGGTTGAAGTTGAGCTTTGCAGAACGCGCGATGAGATCGAGGGACTAATTTGAGCTATTATCCAATATTCCTCGGACTTGGATCAAATATTGGCGACAGGGAACAATTTTTAAAAGAAGCAGTGCAGAGTTTCAATAATTCAGATAACTTTCAGGTCAGCAATATTTCCTGTCTTTATGAAACGGAGCCTAAATATCTCAGAGAACAAGCCCGGTTTTATAATCTTGTATTAGAAGGTGTCTCTGAATTGACTGCCGATAACCTTTTAGATTTTAGCAAACATATCGAAGCACGATTAGGAAGAGATTTTCAACAGAGGCGAAATAGTCCCAGGGAAATTGATATCGATATACTATTTTTCTCAGATCAGGTGATATCATCTGCGCTGTTGACGATTCCGCATCAAAAAATAGAAGAAAGACGATTTGTTTTACAGCCGATAACGGATATTGATCCGGATTATATTCATCCGGTAAAAAACAGAACAATGCAGGAATTGCTTAATAACTGCAGCGATACCGACCAAATTGAAAAAATTAAAGATATTAAATCTTGGATAAGTCATTAAATTATGAGTGAGGAATTACTGTATTTATGAAGCATTTATACTACATTGCCATAGAAGGTGCGATCGGAGTGGGAAAAACCAGTTTCGCAAAAATCCTGTCAGAACGGATGTCTGCCAGACTGGTCACAGAGAAATTCGAAGAAAATCCGTTTCTGGAAGACTTTTACGTCGATCCGGAACGGTATTCTTTTCAAACACAGTTGTATTTTCTACTTAGCCGCTATCGTCAACAACTTGAATTAAAACAGGTGGATTTATTTCATAGTTTACTCATCAGCGATTACATGTTCGATAAAGATAAACTTTTTGCTCATCTTAACCTGAACGAAAAAGAACTTGTGCTGTACAATTTAATCGCCCGGTTGCTTGAGAAGGAAATTCCCAAACCCGACCTGATTGTATTTCTCCAGGCAAGCACTGACAGATTGATGGCTAATATCAAAAAGCGGGGTAGAAGCTACGAAAGGGAAATATCACGGGAGTACATAGAATCCCTGAACCAGATATATAATGAATATTTCTTTAGATATAAATCCAGTCCGTTGCTGATAATAAATACAAATGAAATTGATTTCGTTCATAACGAAGATGATTTAAACGATCTGTTGTCATTATTGAAAAAGCCGGTATCCGGAACCATATATTATAATCCGGAACGAAAGGCAATATAATGTCCCGGTTTTTATTAATTCTGTTCGCTGCTTATATAATTTGGAAAATAATTAAGCCATATTTGAAAATATCTTCTACTGATAAATTTGATGTAAAAGGGAAGAGGACTCAGAAAAACCTTCATATCGATCCTGATAAAATTGAAGACGCCAAGTTTAAGGACATTGAAGATCAGGACAAATCTTAGCGATTTCATTATTGCCCCAAGATGAAAAAGATCGTAATTAGACCCTATTCGAAAAGGTAAAATTAGATTTTCAAATCTGAAAAATAATATAAACGCAGAGGCGCAGAGAACGCAGAGGATTTTAAAGAAATTTACAAATTATGCATGAAAATGAAATATCAGAGAAGATAATCGGAGCAGTCCCGATGCAATCGGGAAAGTACATCGGATTTTAGGGCCAAGGATTTTGGAATCTGTTTACCCCGTTAGATATTCTTAGCCTTTATTAGCAGAAAAATATAGAAAAATGCAAAAAAACAATCCTATAGACAAACCTAACCTGGACAAGCCAGAATTTCAAATTTCAAATTTCAAGTTTCAAATTTATAATAGTCCACACCCGCCAAAGAGCCTATTTGCGTGCGACGCACCGGCAGGAAACGGCAGGCAAGTCTGCGATCTCTGTCCCGACTGGTCGGGATTAAGTATTAAAACCCTTTTTAAATTAGGTATAATTATAACCATGATGTCAGCAATGATTTTGTTTTCCTGTAATTCCATGAAAGTTGACGAAACTATTCGCTCATGGGAATCACTGATCAAAGTGCATCTAATGCATTACCCGGACATGCAGGCTGATGATATTTATAAAATGGTCTATCAGGGAGTGATGGGACCCGGGCATCTTGGGACTGATTTTCAGAAGATATTGAATTATCTGAATCGAGAAATGTCTCAGATAGAAGCTGTTTCACAAATAAAGCTGATTGAAAATATATCGCCTGATTCTTCTTATATTAGAATCAATCTGAAGCGATTTAAATATGACAGTTTACCCTCGGAAAAATTGGCTGCGATCATCACAAAATCAGCCCGGAATTCGCCCGACAAGATAGAGCCTTTCATAGATATCTGGATCGGAATTGCGAAACGGGTCGAAAACGGCAAACTGTCAATTGATCAGGGTGCATTCAGCAAATTCAATCAATCCATTATTGAAAACAATTATCCCGTTATCCATCATTCGAAAGATTATATTGAAAAGTATTCTCCATCTTATCGGGTTGTTTCCCGAAAAGTATGGGAAAGTGAAAAGTGGAGTGGCAAGAAATCGCCATGATAACTAAAATATTTTTATTATCAGCATTAATCGGTGTCTTTATAGCCAGGATTCAGTTTAGATACCAGGCTGATCCAAAACAAATCCGGCGAAAGACAATAAAATTACTTTTTATAAACCTGTTGTTTGCTTTATTAACCGGTTTTGTCTTACACAGGCTATCTGTGATCGACAGCGTCAGATTTTATCTGTATCTGATCACGACCGGAATATCCGTCGGTCTGTTTATGACATTCGAACGATTGGTTATAAAATATTGGTATATGGTGATTGCGGTTGCTGTTATTGCCGGATTCAGTACTTATTTGTTGATGATGTATAAAACCGAGCATTTGACTCATGGCAGTTTTATCGTTGGCATGGCGCCGGGAATCGGCTATCTCATCTGGGGCTTGATCAATAAACAATGGGAAATTAGGTTCAATCGTGGTGATTCTTTGTGATCATTAAATTGAAAGCAGTAAGCGGAGATTAATAATTTTCGACGAATTCCGAAGCAAGAAGAAAAAATGGAAAAATGTTTTGTTGGGTCTGTGTTAATTCCCTATCTTGAACTCACGTAAAAATGTCAAAGGAGGGAGATAAAATGAAGAATTATCGCATGATGTTGGCGGCAGTTGCTGCCGTATTGATGATGTCCCTGTCGGGCTGCTTTCTGCCCGAGGATTTTGAGGTAAACATTACGGTCAGGCGGGATGGCAGTTACACGTTCAGATACGATGGAAACCTGGTCTTTGCAACGGCGTTGTCCGCTATAGAGGATGGCACATTTACAAAGAAAGATGAAGCATCTCTAAAAGAGCAGGAAAAAGATATTCTGAAGTCACCGGGCTTTAAGAAAGTAAAGTACATCGGTAATGCGCGTTACAAGGTCTCGATGGAGCAGTTGGGGAAAGCCGGGGAGGACTACGACTTCATTTCCAAAGAGATGAGTTTTTTTTCAATCAAAGGACAAGATGACGGCACGCTGGAGATCAAGGCATTTAAGTTGAATGAGGAGGAAATAGAAGGGGTGAAAGCCTCTGATTATGATTTCGAAGGTACGCTGAGCGTATCGGTGGAAAAAGGGGTAAAAGTGCTTGAGCATAATGCCCGGACTGTATCATCTGGCGTTTATCGATGGAAAATTAAAAACCCGGAAACGGCGCCGTTAATCATTGTGAAACCGTGATATTTGTGGGTAGCCGCGGAGGCACAGAGATAATTAGTATATGTTTGTCGCTAAAGGTATACTAAATTGTTAAGCAGTAGAATTGAAAAAACAAAGAAGGACCAGTACAGAACTGATGCATTACTCTCATTCTGGAACTTAGTAAAAGGTGGATCCGGATTGTTCCAACTTTTACTTGAAACAGAGATGGAATTACTGCGCAAACGCTGATAAGTAAAATCTTGATTATGATATTTTAAATATTTATTATAAAAGTAAAATGATTGATTATAGGAACAATAATGATATCTAAAAAACAAATTGATTTAGTCTCCGACATTGTATCACGAATATTTAAAGTGAATAAAGTATATCTATTTGGTTCGTATGCTTATGGTAAACCTGATTCTGAAAGCGATTTAGATATTTGTATAGTAGCTAACCTGAAAGGTAAAAGAAAAATTAACATGATTAGAAAAATACGACGGGAAATAAGTTCAATTTCAACTTTTCCAATAGATATTTTACTTTATGAGTTTAAAGAATTTAATGATAGAGCATCTCTTCATAATACTTTCGAGCACAAGATATTAAAGGATGGGATATTGATTAATGGATAATTTTCAAATTGCCCGGGAATGGTTTAATATTGCTGAAATGGATATTGCTTCTGCAAAATACCTTCAGAATATGCGTCCTGTTCCAGTAGAAATAATTTGCTATCATTGTCAACAATCATCAGAAAAATTTCTAAAAGGTTTTTTATCGGCTTGTGGGCACGAGATAACAAAAACACATGATTTGATTTTGCTAAATAAAATATGTCAAAAATATTATGTAGAATTTAAATCAATAGAAGAGGAATGTTTGCGGCTTACAGATTATGGTGTAAATATCAGATATCCTTATCCAATGGAATTGAATGAAACGGATTTAAAAATAGCAATTAAAGATGCTGGAAAGATTAAGATTTTTGTAATAGAAAAAATTAAGTCGATCAAATCCGGTAAATGAATTTAAAGGCTATTATTATATAAAAGGGCGACCCAATGAACCGCCCTTTTGTTTTATTGTTGACTTTTACAAAATATTCCTTAATTTCGTATAAGAAAAATATCTTAGGTATTAATGAATATTCGCTGTAGATATTATGCTTCATCACCAACATTCTTTGGGAATACGGAAGTCTATAAATGGTCATCTTGAAAAAACACACTGTATTCTTCATCACAATATTCGTCCTATTATCATTGCCTTTATTATTAAGTGGTTCTGAATATCTTGCGGTTGTGGATTTTGCCAACGAGGGTGTATCGGTAAATGATGCCAAAATAGTAACCGACCGCGTAAGAACCGCCCTGGTGGATTATAATTTATTTGACGTTGTCGAGCGCGATAAGCTTGATAATATTCTTGAAGAACAGGGACAACAACTTTCCGGCTGCTTTGACGATGAGTGTGTAATTGAAATTGGAAAAATGGCCGGCGCTAAATATATGGTTGCGGGGCGTGTAAGCAAGTCCAGTTCGGGTTATTATCTGTCTGTCAGGATAATTGATGTTGAGACTTCTAAACTGATGGCAAATAAAGATAAGATGTTTCGGACTTCTGATATATTCCAGATTCTTGAAGGAGCGCCGGGATTGGTTGACAATCTAATGCAGCAGTTCACCGCCAAAAAAGGATTGGCATTGGGCGGCAGTAAAGTCACTGTCGGATTCACTAAACTTGGCAGGGTGAAACTGATCTTGTCGGAACCAAATGTCCAACTTATAATAGACGGCGAATCCCGGGGATATATTCCAAAGAATGTGATACCGATCCAACTGTCAGAGGGAATCCACGATATATCAGTTTATAAGGATGGGTTTAAAGAATGGACCGAATCCATTAATGTTATTCCCAATACTACAATAGAACGGAATGTGCAATTAGAGCAAACCGGAGAATCGGTTCAGACAGTACTCGATTGGGCAATGCTGACAATAACGACCAAACCTGAGAATGCCGTTGTAATAATTGACGGCATTGAATATGGGCAAACCTATTTTGTTGGTGATGTAACGCCGGGGAAACATACTCTGATGCTGTCAAAACCGTTGTATTATGATTTTATTAAGGAGATTGAACTCAGTCCGGGTGATATGCTCAATTTGGATGAGGTGCTAAAACCAAACTTTGGTTCCGTCGCAATTAATACAAATCCACCGGAAGCGACAATAACAATTAATGATAAAATTGAAACGGTGAAAACTCCATATAAAATCGCACGCCTGTTATCCGGTCAACATACTTTAAAGTTGACGTTACCGGAGTATCGCGATTATGAAACAACAATGCTCATAGATGATGAAAAAGAATCTGTTTTAGACATAGAATTAGTGCCGGCATTTGGGTATTTAAATCTTTCTTCAATACCATCTGAGGCTGAAGTAATGATCGGTGATCAAATAGTTGGTAAGACCCCAATTAAAGACTTTAAACTCATGTCCGGTGAACACC
>JAUVYH010000136.1 GCA_030603165.1 Fidelibacterota bacterium | reverse complement strand
AGTGTTCATTCAAAAATCAAAGATTTACTTAGAGTACACAGAGGATTTAATTCAGTGTTAAAACAAAAAATAATCAAAGAAATATTGACAAAATAGCAGCTAAAAAAACTCATTAACCCGATAAAGTCGATAATATTGTCTTCTTTAACATTTGAAACACTTTCAGTGACTTTGGCAATTTTCTTGACAATAAAGCGTTCAATAAAATTCATCTTCTCAAAATTGAATTCTCCACCGAAAAATCCCCTCGCGTCGGCATGTTCAATCAGTTGTTTCGGAAAAGCATTGGTGAATTCTTTGTCGGCGCTTTCACCCTCTTCCATACAGCAAATGTATAACCCAAGCTGTTTCTCTAATAACCGGGCAAGATTTTTTTGAATAAAGTTCTTAACAACTTTCTGAATTCGACCGGCGTGAATAGAACCGCCGATGATAATACGATCAAAATCAGCGATATTGATTTTTGCGGTATTGCGAATATCGTTAACCTCGGTTCTATCGCCAAACGCTTCGCCTAATTTCTCCGCAGCCTTTTTAGCGCAACCGTGTTTACTGGCATAGACAATCAATGTTTTCATCACAAGTCCCCCAATTCTCTATTCAGTTTAACATCCTTTAAATATTCTGTTAAAACTAATGACTTTTTTTTAAAAGCTCAATGAAATCCTAATCTGGACAAGACCCCGAAGGGGCAGGCAGAACCAAAAAGACAAAAATTTTATAAACGCAGAGGCGCAGAGAACGCAGAGAATTATTAAATGTAACAAACATTTAGCCAAACCGAAGCTGCTGACACATAAGGCTAAATCTTCATTAATCTCCCCTCTTTCCCATCCTTGGCACGGGAGAGAAATAAGGGAAATATTGATAAGATTTCTAATATCAGAAACCAGATAAAATCTACCAAATGAAATCTTATACCCCTTATATCCTATCTCTATATCCCCTATCCTCCTATATCCAATTTCTCCACCGGGAGTCCCCACGGGAAAGGGGAGGTAGATTTGAATGCAAAACCTGGGACACAGATTAAACGCCAATGGCTTTGATACGTTAAAGTACACCTGTCAGGTTTATTAAATCCTTTCATATTCAGATAAGATTAACTGATTAAACCTGACAGGTGTAATCCCGGGAATGGGTTTTGGACTTATTATTGTTTCTCATGAATAAGACCAGACTTTCCCAGGGGGAGCTCTTCCTGCGATATTGTGACGTACAACACTTTTTTTCTAATTATTATTTGTAAATCGACTCAACTAATATAAATTCAGCAATTATGAATCGGTTAGACTTTTTAATTTTATAAATCATGGAAAAAATTTTGTTTTTTGAGGATTGTTTGGTCCCAAGGTGAAAATTGTTTCATTATATGCATATAAGTGAAAAAGTCCAAAAGACCCCGATTCAATCGTGATGTACTCATCTCATAGAGATCACTTTATGATGAATTAATCAGGATAAAATGTGTACTTAAATAAAATTTGTGTATATTTACAATCAACTTTCAATATAAACTGTGTGAAAAAGAATTGTCTTAAAAAGAACTGAAATCCAAAAAGCACAGGAGGGGTAAGAATGAAAGCAGGTAAAACAAAAGAGCAACTAATAAATGAATTGGCGGCACTGCGCCGGCGAATTACTGAATTGGAAACATCGACAACCGAGCGGAAGCAGGCAGAGGAAACGCTGCGGGATAGCGAACAGTTCTTTTCCGGCACTTTGAACGACATGCTCACTTTTGTTGCCGTACTGGAGCCAGATGGAAAGGTTATATTTGCGAATGATACGCCGTTAAATGCTGCCGGAATCAAACTGGAAGACGTGATAGGAAAGATGTTTTATGATACTTACTGGTGGGCATACTCCAAGGAAGCAAAAAATAAAGTCAAAAGCGATATAGAAACGTGTGCATCGGGAAAGACGTTGCACAGCCAAATTAAGGTGCAGATGGCTGATGGAGAGTTGATATGGGTTGATTTCAGCATGCACCCGATTTGTGATGAAGAGGGGAAGGTTAAATATGTGGTACCTGAGGGACGGGACATCACAGACCGCAAGAAAGCCGAGAAAGCATTACGGGATAGTAAGGAGCAATATCGTTCCCTAATAGAATCCAGTGAAGATCACATATATCTTATTGACGGAAATCTTAATTATCTATATGCTAATGAGAAACTCTTATCAAGGTATGGAAAACCATTAGAAGAAGTAATAGGACAAAATTACTCTAAATTTCATTCTCTTGAAGTAACAAAAGAATTCTCTACAAAATTTGGATATATTTTTGAATCTGGTAATCCACTCACTTATGTACATAAAAGTCGGAGAGATGGTAAATATTTCATACGAACATTAAGCCCGGTTATAGATAAAACAACAGGAAAAACTACTGCCGTAACAGTTATTTCAAAAGACAT
This sequence comes from Fidelibacterota bacterium, assembly GCA_030603165.1. Lineage (GTDB taxonomy): Bacteria > Fidelibacterota > UBA2242 > UBA2242 > UBA2242 > UBA9312. Next base: position 6,497 of record JAUVYH010000136.1, on the reverse strand, counting down.
AACCGAGCGCAAGCAGATAGAGGAAACACGGCGTAAAACTGAAGAACACTTTAGAAAAGTTATCGAAAATATTTTCAAATTTGTGCCGGAAGGTCTGTTAGTTTTTACGGATAAGATAAACTTATTTAAACAAAATAAAGCTTTTCAGAATATTGTAAAAGAATATGCAAATAAATTAAACTATACAGAACGAGAACTGGCGGAAATAATTATTGAACAGGTAAAAAATAGAATAATTAACGAGGATTATGCAGATATCAGGATTCCGGAAAACAAAGATAGAGAGACAAAAAATAAGCAAAATAATTTTTAGTAAAGTATTGGAAATGCCATTGGTAAAGTATCTAGCTTTTATTGAAAAAACAACAAAACAAATATCATCTCGAAGTTTAGGAATTGTAAAAAACAAAATACCTTACGCTAAAATAATGATTAATCCCATCTATCACGATAAGATCAAGGATAAATTGGGATTGAGTTTCGAGGTTTCAGACGATCGTTTAGTTAGTATCTATCCGGCTGAAAATTGCACCCCTTTAGATAGTTTACCCTGTGGGATGGTAAACATTCAATGGTATAAACATCTATCGGGGTGTACTGAAAATAAAATAGTATGTTCATTGAATTGGATCAATACCAGGAATAAATTTTCTTTGCATATTTTAGAAAGCCTTCTTGATTATCAAAGCAAATATTGGTTTTCCGGCAAAGAGGCAGATATAAAGCCCTTGACCTTTGAAAAGTTCTTATCATTATATCCACTACAATATCTTGATCAAAGTCGACTTTCAAGATTAATTCCAAATATATCGGTAGTAAATCCTCAAAATATGATTATCAATCTTAAAAGCTTGTTTAGATCAAAGAAAAAATATCACGCATATCTTATCAGGGAGATAGTCACGATGTACCAGGATGAAAATACTTTTAAAGATAAGGAGATACAATACCTGTTAGCTCAAAAAGGGATACATTTGTCTGTTAGAACGATATGTAATTGCAGAAAACTACTCCATGTTCCGAGCTATAAAGAAAAATTTGCTTGTTATTATGGAAAGGAGATAATTTTTAGCGATTATATTTCTATTACATCTCGATTTAAAAAAAATTCAATAGGATTCCAAATGAAGCGGGAGTTTATGAATTGAGTATTTCGTCTAAAGTTGATTATATGAATCACAGGAGTAATATTATATATATAGGTTCGTCTAAAAATCTGCGAAAGCGGATAGCTAACTACTCAGGTAATAAATTAAAAAATGTTCATTTGAATAATTTTACAAATAGTCATAAGATATTTGTGCGCTTTTGTTTAACTGAAAATCAAATCTTCATAGAGAAAAATCTTCTTAAGAATTTTAAGAACAAATATGGGGAGTTGCCAAAGGCTAATATTTTGGGAGGATAACTATGAATAAGAATCCGGAAAGAATAGAAGAACTTATTTTACAATTTGATTTAGCAAGAATATTTTTTGCAGAAGAAGAAGAAGAAGAAGCCAGTATTGTCACATCGCTTAGAGACATCACTGAGCGCAAACAGGCAGAGTATGAAATAGATAGTTTAGCAAAATTTCCAAGAGAAGATCCCAATCCCGTGCTGCGTATTGCAAAAGACGGTACAATACTCTTTGCCAATAAGGCAGCTGCACTCTTGTTGAACGCCTGGGGGAGTAAAGTGGATCAGCCTTTACCTGAAAGCAGTCGCAAATTCATTCAAGATGTTCTCAGTTCCGGCGCAAGCAGGGAGACTGAAGTTGAATGTAAGGATTGTACGTTCTCCCTTACATTTGCACCGATAGTAGATGCAGATTATATCAATGTGTATGGTCTCGACATCACCGAGCGCAAGAGATTTGAACAGTTGCAAGGTGTTATTTATAAAATTTCCGATGCTATTAACACGACAGAAAATATAGATGACCTCTTTCGGAGTATTCACAATCATCTAAGTACAATTATTGATACTACTAACGTTTATATTGCACTTTATGATGAGGATAAAGAATTAATATCATTTCCCTATTTTGTTGATGAAAAGGATAGCCAGCTGGCTCCGAAAAAATTTGGAGGGGGTCTTACTGAATATGTTATAGAAACCGGTAAGGCACATTACTTAACGCAGGAATCAATTTTTAAATTGGCGGAGCAGGGTAAAATAGAATTGTTCGGCATACCATCTCTCATCTGGCTCGGCGTCCCCCTGAAAATAGACAGTAAGATCATAGGAATTTTAGCTCTGCAGAGTTATTCGGATACTTCTATATACACAGAAAAGGATCTGGAGATTTTACAGTATGTCTCGGATCAGATAGCAGCTGCCATAAATCGTAAGCGAGCAGATGAGGCGTTAAGGGAGTCAGAAGAACGTTTTCGTTTCATGGCGGAAAATACAGGTGATGTACTCTACCGCCTAAAGTACGATACAATGGCATTTGATTATCTCAGTCCGGCAATCTCTATTCTGACAGGTTATACGGCTGAGAAGATAAATAAGATCGGTTTTAAAAGATTAATAAAGCAGATGATAATACCCGGCGTTCCTGATGTCTTAACTGAAGAATTGACACAGAAGCGAAATGAAGGAAAGACAAGGGAATGGCGGGCAGAATACGAAATTCTAACAAAGGATGGTGAAGAAAAGTGGTTGGGAGATCACTCCTTTCCATGGAAAGATGATTCCGGCAAAATTGTAGGATCAACGGGTATTCTACAGGATATCACCGAGAGCAAAAAGGCGGAAGATGAGTTGCAAGAACGGCTGAAAGAACTGGAAATCTATTATAAGGCTACTATAGGAAGGGAAGGTCGCATCATTGAGCTGAAACAGCGGGTGAATGAACTGCTGGTGCAACTTGGTAAAGAGAAAAAATATGATGTATAAAAATGATACCTTGACAAATACCTTGAAAAGGTGGAATTAAAGTATTGAAACAATTCAGAAGCTTTTATCTCACCTTTTCAAGGTGTGTTCTTTTCTCCTTTTCAAGGTGCGTTTGCCTCGTTCCCAAGCCCCAGCTTGGGAACGAGAAGCAGCATAAATCGTCAATGTAAAACATGGAATTGAAATGAAAACCAAGACAAAATCAGAGATTGAAAAAGAATTAGTAAAATTACGTCAGAGAATCACCGAATTAGTGGCGTCAGACAGTAAGCGCACATCGGTCCGCTCCGGACCGAAAGACAGGAACGTAGAGCAAGAGCTTCGGGAAACCCGCAGCTACCTGGATAATATACTTAACACTGTTCCCATCCATATTGCTTCCACCAATCTCAACGGTAAGTACACCAGTTGGAACAAGGCGTCTGAAGATATGTTCGGATTCACGGTTGAGGAGGTGATAGGAAAACTGACTCCGCGCAGATTTCATCGCAATGACGAAGAAGCCAAAGCCGTTATTGATGCGGCGGAGAGGGAAGGTAAGTTTGATGATGATGTTATTCTTGTTCGTAGAGACGGCTCTGAATTTCCTGTTCACCTCTTAGTGACCGGAACAGTTGATTCTTCCGGTAATCATATCGGGTTTACCGGGGTGGCAATTGACGTCACCGAGCGAGTGTCTGCCGAACAGGCAGAAAAGCGGGCAAAGAAAGAACTTGAATCTCTTTATACAGAATCGCAAGAATCCCGAAAATCGCTGTTGAGCATTCTGGCTGATGTTTCAGAGAAAGAGAAAGCCTTGCGAGAATCCGAGGAAAGATTCCAAGATATTGTGGAAAATACCGGGGACTGGATCTGGGAAACTGATAAAGAAGGACGCTATACCTACAGCAGTCCGGTTATCAAGCAGATTGTAGGTTATGAGGATAAGGAAATGTTGGGAAAACATTTCTATGATTTCTTTCATCCTGACGATCGTGATGAATTGAAAAAAGCTGCTTTTAAAGTGTTTAAACATAAGGAATCCTTCAAGAATTTAATCAATCGCAATGTGCATAAGGATGGGCGCGTTTTTATTCTGGAAACAAGTGGCGTTCCGCTCTTAGATGATAGCGGAAATCTTTTAGGATACCGTGGAGTTGATCGGGACATCACCGAGCGCAAACGTCTTGAGGAGCAGCTCCTTCAGTCACAGAAGATAGAAGCAGTTGGGAACTTGGCGGGTGGAATAGCCCACGATTTTAATAACCTGTTGACGATCATTTCAGGATATAGTCAGCTTACCTTAGACAGACTTAATAAGGATGACCCAATGCGTAAGAACATCAAGAAGATTATAAAGGCTGGGGAGCAGTCAGCCACTTTAACCCGGCAGCTTCTGGCATTTAGCCGCAAGCAGGTACTTGAATCAAAGGTATTGGATTTAAATACAGTAGTTACCGATGTAGAGAAAATGCTCGGGCGTCTTATCGGCGAGGATATTAAGATGAATACTGTTCTGGAGCCTGAATTGGAGCATGCTAAAATTGACAAGGGTCAAATTGAGCAGGTAATAATGAACCTTGTGGTTAATGCCCGTGACGCCATGCCGGATGGTGGTAAAATCACTATAAAAACCGAAAATGTGGTTATAGATAAAGAGCTATCCAAAGTTATTCCCGAAGCCTTGCCGGGAAGATTTGTTCGTTTCTCGATTGAGGATGCAGGAGTAGGGATCGATAAAGCAATCCTCGACCAGATATTTGAGCCGTTTTTTACTACGAAAGAAGTTGGCGTCGGCACCGGGCTTGGTCTGTCGGTTGTATATGGAATTATCAAACAGCATGATGGATGGATTAATGTTTACAGCGAACCGGGGCATGGCACAATTTTCAAAGTTTACCTGCCGGCTATTTTCACATGGATAGAAGAGGGAACAAAAGATACGATTTCTATGAAAGATCATAAGGGAAGCGGCGAGCGGATCCTGCTGGTGGAAGATGAAGAGGGTATCCGCGAATTTGTCGCAACTCTGCTTCGAGAAAACGGCTACATCATATTTGAAGCTGCAAATGCAAAAGAGGCGCAGGATCTTTTTAAAAATGAAGATGGGAATTTTGATTTAATCTTCAGCGATGTTGTAATGCCGGGTAAAAGCGGTCTTAAATTGGTCGTTGAACTCCTTTCCGATAAGCCTGATCTTCGGGTTTTATTGTGTAGTGGTTATTCAGATAAAAAGTCACGATGGCGTGAAATTAAAAAGAGAGGGTTTCGGTTTTTGCAGAAGCCGTTTAATATAGTCGATCTGCTTAAGACTATTAGAGAGGTTCTTGAGAAGAAATAAATTTGCTCCTTGTTTTGATTGGGTAAGTGGATGAATGGCAACTATTATATTGAAAATGTGTTTCAACTTTTTCAAGGAGTATAGACAATAGAGATAGATAAATAAAAGATGATTACAGGAAAAAAAGCAAATATTTCCTACACTACAAATAATTACTTAATATGAGGTGTTAGTATGAAAAAAACGATACTTATTGTTGATGATGATGAAATTATTTTGGAGTTTATTTCGGAAATTCTTACTAATAAAGGCTACTTAACCCTGGTTGCAAAGGACGGCATAGAGGCATTGAAAATAATAGAGAATGAAGAGGTAAGTATTGTAATTTCCGACCTGGAGATGCCCAGAATGAACGGTATTCAGTTGTTGAAGTGGATAAAAAAAGAATATTCGGATATTGAAACGATAATAATAACCGGGTATGGCACCATTGAAACCGGGGTCGAAGCAATGAAGATAGGAGCATTCGATTATGTTCTCAAACCCATTGATAGGGATTATCTGCTGCTACTGGTCGATCGGATTTGTGAAAAACAAAATTTGTTAGATGAAAATATTCACCTGTTTGATGAATTGAGTAAGAAGTATCATTTTAACAATATTGTCGGGCAATCGTCCAAGATGCTGCAGTTATTTGAGGAGATCAAATGGGTCTCCGGTACGGACGCTACAGTTCTTTTAGTAGGTGAAAGCGGAACCGGTAAAGAACTGGTCGCCAGCGCCATCCATTATTCCAGTCAACGTAAAAGCAAGCCATTTGTAAAAATTAGCTGTGCGGCAATACCGGAAGGGATTATTGAAAGCGAACTCTTTGGACATGAAAAAGGGGCATATACTACAGCTGTTGCCCGCAAAAGGGGAAAGTTTGAACTTGCTGAGGGTGGGACTCTCTTTTTGGATGAAATCGGTGACCTGCCTCTTTCTACCCAGGTGAAGCTTTTACGCGTCTTAGAAACCAAAGAATTTGAACGGGTGGGAGGACTAGAAACGATAAAGGTAGATGCAAGACTTATAACTGCCACTAATAGAGACCTGGTAAAACTCGTTCAAGAAAAGAAGTTTAGAGAAGACCTTTTCTATAGATTGGATGTTGTCACTATTTATATTCCGCATCTCAGGGATAGAGAGGGGGATACAGAACATTTGGCTAATCATTTTCTGCATAAATATTCTCTCGAAACCAACAAGAAAATTGATAATATTTGTCCACAGGCAATGGCTCTTCTTCAGAGATATGATTGGCCGGGAAATGTCAGAGAGCTAGAGAACGCTATAGAAAGATCTGTTGTTTTTT
>JAUVYH010000124.1 GCA_030603165.1 Fidelibacterota bacterium | reverse complement strand
AGAAATAAGGGAATATGGGTAATAGGGGAAATAAGGGAACAACCTTATATCCCTATACCCTATACCCTATATCCTTTATACTCTATATCCCTATACCCCCCTATCCCCAGAGCTCCTGCGGAAAAAGGGGAGACTATATCATCTCTACATAATATTAGGTACAGCGCTAAAATTTCGGGATTACTTCAGTAAAATCATTTTTGCGGTTCGGGAAAAACGCCCTGCCCGGATCGAATACAAATAAATTCCGGATTCAACCTGATCGTGCTGCTGATTGCGACCATTCCACCGGCAAGTGTAGAATCCCGGCGTCCGCAACCCATTCACAAGCACCGTAATCTCCTGCCCTAATATGTTATAAACGATAATCTGAACCGGGACTGTTTTGGGAATGGCATAGTCGATGGTCGTAGTGGAATTGAAAGGATTAGGATAATTCTGAGATAAAGAAAAGTCCTCCGGGACGGTTCGATCCAATAAATCAATTCCTGTAGAAATCTGAATTCCAAAATCAAAAATCGATTGGGAACGCCGGTTGGAATTTCCATCTCCGGCAAACACATACCAGTTGACTCCAACTGAATCGAAAGATTGTACTCCGATAGATTCCAGACGTTCAACCAGTTCAGATATTGCTAATGTAAAAGATGTGTCGCTGCCTTCGGAATCTGAAGTAAAATATCCTGGAATGAGACCATATCCGGACGCTCCGATATATACCTTATATATTACAGGTAATCCATCCGGCGATCCGGATTTTTCCCACAGGAAATCAAGCGTGTCTCCCGTATTTCCGGAATAATTCAACATCGTTCCGTTTTCCGGGGACAATAGATCAAACAGTGTCAGAAGAGTATTGTCCAGAATAATTGTTGAACCAATCCCCTCAGCGGATATCGCATGGGCATTTGAATCGGAAACGATCACATTCTCAAAATACACCGGATACGTGCCGGATTGAGCATTTGAATCAGCCTGTACTGTCAATATAAGGTCATTCACCGAATTGTCAGGGATAAGTCCGCCCGATGAATTTGAACATAAAATTCTGACTTTCCCATTGCCGAGTTCATTAGATTGAACATCCCAGCCAGAACCAAATGGATTATGTACATCGCTCACCTGAAAAATATCCGCCGAATCCACCAGGTCAAACTGAAAGCCGGCAACTTCAGTGCTGTTTGACATTAGAATTGAAATGTTTTTAGACGCATCACGGCTACTGAGAGTGTCCGGCAGACAGGTAAAAACAACATCTTTATCAGTTATGGAGACATATCCGGGATCGACACTTGAAGGCACAATATTCCCAAAATTGTCAGATAAAACCTGATGTGAAAAATCGATTCTAAAAATCCCGTGAGATATATCATTCCGAATTACCATTTCAAGGGCGACTATCGCTCCGTCCCCGGCTCCAATACCGACGCCATCCAGGTCAAAACCGATGACTTTATAGGCGCCGTCATACCGTTGTTTCGAATACACATTCCAGCCATGTAAAGATTCAATACGTTCACCTGATTCAATAGAAATAATTTCAATTCCGGGCAATTCCGGTAAAATATTAAACTGAAAACCTGCGACGCTATCGGCATTGGACAGTATAACCGGAACCGTTAGCGTATCTCCGGGAAGCGCGGTAGCATTTACCATATAAAACCGTGCATAAGATACATTATCACTATTCCAATCATTATCCGATACTCCGTACACCGGAATCATCAAAATTAATACTGTGTATAACCCGATAAGGCTGATCTTATACATTAGCTCCATGACATTTCTTGTATTTTTTCCCGCTTCCGCAAGGGCAGGGATCATTACGCCCAACTTTTGGTCCGGCATGAACCGGTCTTTGTTTGCGGGGACGATTATCACCGGACGGCGCTGAACTTCCGGATGCTTCTTCCCGGGCGCCGGGCGCTAACCCCATTCCCATCGAATCCTGATGCACCATTCGAAAAGGCTGGGGACGTCGAACTTGCTGTTGATCGAGCTGTGGTCCGCTAAACTGCGCCCGAAAACACATTTTAATGGTCTGTTTATTTATTTCATCAATTACCCTCACAAAGGCTTGATAGGCTTCGCCCTTATACTCCAGTAACGGATCTTTCTGACCGTAGGCGCGCCAGTTTATTCCCTCTTTCAGCTGGTCCATACCGTATAAATGATCCCGCCATTTATCATCGATGGTTCGCAGCGTGACAAATTTTTCCAGAAAGCGGAGCTGTTCTTCTCCCATGTATTGTTCTTTTCGGGAATAATAATCAACTGCACGACGGACAATTTCTTTCATTAAATTGCTTTCAGACGCATCGGACAGTTCATTAAGGTAAATATCGATTCCAAGTGTGTTGTTAAGTTCTCCTCTCAGATCATCCCAGTCCCACTCTTCAGGGAGCATTTTCGGATCAGTATATTCTTCGATCAACCCATCAACCCACTCATCCAAATTCTCAAATATTTCTTCCTTTATATTCTCTTCTTTCAGAGCATAATTACGACGATCGTAAATAATCACACGCTGCTGGTTCATCACGTCATCATATTCAAGCAGATGTTTACGAATACTGAAATTCCGTCCTTCCACCTTTTTCTGCGCCCTCTCGATGGAACGGGTCACCATCGAATGGGTAATGACCTGTCCTTCTTCAATCCCCATTTTATCCATAATCGCGGCAATTCGCTCAGAATTAAATAAGCGCATCAAATCATCTTCCAGGGAAAGAAAAAAGCGTGAGGCTCCGGCATCGCCCTGACGACCGCTGCGACCACGCAACTGCAGGTCAATGCGTCGCGATTCATGCCGTTCGGTTCCAATAATATAAAGACCACCGGCTTTCAGGACTCCTTCGCCGAGTTTAATATCGGTTCCGCGACCCGCCATATTGGTTGCGATCGTGACAGCGGACTTTTCACCGGCTCTGGCTACAATTTCCGCTTCCCGCTGATGTTGTTTGGCATTCAGAACATTATGCGTTACACCACGCCGCTTGAGCATCCGACTGATGGTTTCGGATACTTCTACACTAATCGTACCGACGAGAACCGGCTGACCGCGATGGTACGCTTCCTCGATTTCGGTTATGATAGCGTTGTATTTCTCTCTTCGCGTTTTATATACCTGGTCTTCGTGATCATCGCGCACACAGGGTTCATTTGTAGGAATAGCGACAACACCCAGTTTGTAAATATCTTCAAATTCGGCGGCTTCCGTCAATGCCGTGCCGGTCATGCCAGCAAGTTTATCATACATACGGAAATAATTCTGAATGGTAATCGTGGCAAAAGTCTGGGTTTCTGCCTCTACTCTGACTTTTTCTTTGGCTTCGATCGCCTGGTGAAGCCCGTCGCTGTAGCGGCGCCCCGGCAGAATACGCCCGGTAAACTCATCAACGATCAGCACTTTACCATCCTGGACGACATACTCCACATCTTTCTCATACAACGTATGGGCTCTCAGCAACTGGGAAATATTATGAGAACGGTCAGACACTTCAGAATAAATCTGATCCAGTTCCATTTTTTTCTTTTCCTTCTCTGAATCAGACAGAGAATCATCTATATCAATTTTGACTAATTCGTCGGCAAGATCCGGAATGACCAGTTCATCTACATGCACCCCAAGCGATGCGGCAAGTTTCTCTTCACCCTTCGGAGTAAGAGTAATATTATGCTGTTTTTCCTCAACGAAATAGTAAAGGTCTTCAAAAAATTCGTCCTGGCTCATCGACTGTCCGGTTTTAGAATTGGTCAGCAATAAAAATTCTCGTTCCCCGGATTGTAACAACCGTTGATATCCGGAGTCTTCAAGTAATTTCCGCAACCGCCGGTTTTTCGGCGCACCCTGTGAAGCAACATAAAATTTCCGCGCCATTTCATCGGGTTTGCCGATTTCACCAATATCAGCGGGAAATTGGGACAGCATCTGCGTAACATTGTCACGTTGATAACGTACCAGGCTGGCGATTGCAGGATTCAATTTATCATACTTTTCATGTCGTGAGCTGGAAACCGGACCGGAAATGATCAGCGGCGTACGGGCTTCATCTATTAAAATATTATCAACTTCATCGACGATACAGTAAAAGTATTCACGTTGAACCTGATCCTCTGCGGAGATTGCCATATTGTCCCGCAAATAATCAAATCCAAATTCATTATTGGTACCGTAGGTGATATCCCGGCTGTACATCTCCTTGCGATCTTCGTTGTCCATACTGTTCAGAATACATCCCACCGTCAAACCAAGTTCCGTATAAATTCGCCCCATCCACTCGCTATCACGCTGTGCCAGGTAATCATTTACCGTAACTAAGTGAACGCCGCGACCGGTAAGAGCATTCAAATAGACCGGCATTGTTGCCACAAGGGTTTTGCCCTCGCCGGTTTTCATTTCGGCGATTTTTCCCTGATGCAGAACAATACCACCGATGAGCTGAACATCATAAGGAATCATCTCCCAGTGAATTTTCTGACCAACGATATTCCATTCCTGCCCAACTAAGCGCCGGCATACTTCTTTCACCATGGCAAAGGCTTCCGGCAGAATCTCGTCCAGAACATCACGTTCCGCTTTAATAACCATCTTACGCTTCTCGTCACGGAGCAGGTTTGATTTTTCCGCCTCCTCTTCAGCTGACTTACGGGCGTCTCCGATCATTGCCTTAAACTCTTCGGTGCGTTCGCGCAATTGTTCTATAGGAATATCTTTGAGAGTATCATAAATGCCATTTATCTCTTCGGCAAGAGGACGGATTTCCTTTATTCTCCTGTCTGAAGCGGTTCCGAAAATAGATGTTAAAAACGATCCAATACCCATTTTTCTCCAATATTTATCAAGTATTTAACTTTACAACATCACAATTAAATATGCAAATGGTCTAATATGTACTTTTCAGAAATCTAACACCTATCGTTTGAGTTCAGTAGCGCAGTTTACTGCAACGATTTGTTAGCAATTTTTTCATACAAAGTTTCAGGTGCAACATCTGCTCCATTTGGCCAAGATATTGTGCCACCATCAACAATGGCTTTTTTAAAAAAGTCAATGTCTTGTAATGGGGCAAATACAGGTCCTTTACTTATATACTCTGAAAAATCAACATGTCCATTTGACCCATCATCAAATAGTATATGATAAGTGTAATTTTTTTTGTATTTAATCTCAGTTACATCATTCATATCCCACATTTTTCAATCCTTAATCCAGTGGTTTGATCCATTTAATTTCTTTACCTTCCCGCGCTAATTCCCAATCAGTTTCAAGTTCAGCGACATGAAAATCAATCCACTCCCTAACAAGTTTTGTAGCAGTTCTTGAAGATAAACTTCCTTTGATTATATTTCCCATAAAATCAAACACAGCTTTCTTCCCTTGGTATTCAGCATGAAAATGAGGCGGATTATGTTCATCGTAGAACATCCTTATAATAATTCCAAAAAATCTGGATATTATCGGCATTTTTATTTCTCCATTTCTATTATATTGCTATTAACAACCGGATATGGCAGGTAAACGCCATGATAACCGGGCAAATGTTATTGCTTATCGGAAGCCTGATCTGTTATCATGCGAAGAACTGCATCGAGAATCCCGTTTACGAACGCACTGCTGTCGTCGGTAGAATATTTTTTAGCGATCTCAATTGCCTCTGAAATCGAAACCTTTGGCGGTATATCTTCAAAATAGAGAAATTCGCAAATCGCCATTCGAATTATCAACCGGTCAACAATGGCAATCCGATCGAAAGTCCAATTTTCAGATTTGGACTTGATATAACTATCTAACTCGTCCTTATGGAGGACTGTGGATTCAAAGATTTCACGAGCAAAGGGTTTCAATTCTTCCGGCAGTTCTTCAGACTTGTCAATAATACCGGTTTCGACGACTTTTATATTATCCTCTGACAGTTCCTGAGCGTATATCGCCTGTAAGGCTACTTCGCGTGCAATTCGTCTTTCTCTCATTTTCAACTAACCTTTTACAATCACATAAAGCTATCGATTGAATTTACATCTTTTTTTCATTGTTAGGCATAATTTTCTCCTAAATTCACTCAGATTTGAAATAATCGACGTAACTCAGCCGCAAACATGTCAGGTTTTATAATTTCCTTTTGGCAACATGGCTTTACCCTGTAGCCCTCCACATCACAACCCCGAGACGAAAATATACCCTATACCCTTATATCCCCATACCCTTATATCCCTACTCTCTAAAGTCAGCCCCACCATTTTATAAAACACTCTTAATTTTCATTCCATTTTCACAGAATATTTTTAACTTTGTAGTCTTAAGGAGAAATTGACATGACAAAAATCTTTTCAAAAAAAACAAGAAAATGACTAGTAATGGATTAATGAACATCCCAATCATGGAGTAATAGTGAAAAATTTCCGCTTATTGATTCTTATTGCTGCTTTACTTACAAATTTGCATGCTGAAACCTACAAAAAAGTGCAGATATATTTTTCTGATCGATCCGAGTTGCGGGAAATTCTGCGATCGGATCTGGATATCGATCATGCTGAAATCAGCCCGGACAATTCAATTATCGTCTTTCTCAGCTCGGCAGAATATCTGCGTTTACAGCAGCTTGGACATCGTTATAAAGTATTGATTGACGATTGGGATAGCTATTACAAAAACCGTAAAAAACTAACTCCGGTAGAAAAACAGATTCAATTGGAAAAAACCGAACAGAAATACGGCGTTACCGGGTTCAAGTTCGGATCCATGGGCGGATTTTATACATTTGATGAAATTGTCACAGAGCTGGATTCTATGCGAGCAAATTACCCGGATTTAATCAGTGAAAAATTTACAATCGGACAAAGTCACGAGGGGCGTGAACTCTGGATGGTAAAGATTTCCGACAATCCCGATCAGGATGAAGACAAGCCACAGGTCTGTTTTGACGCCCTCATGCACGCCCGTGAGGGCGCATCCATGTCAACCGTTATGTATTTCATGTATTATTTATTGGAGAATTACGGGACCGATTCTGTCGTAACCTATCTGGTCAATAATCGTGAAATTTATTTCGCACCATGTCTGAATCCCGATGGATACGAATATAACCGTGAGCAAAATCCTAATGGCGGCGGCATGTGGCGTAAAAACCGCCGGAATAATGGCGGCAGTTACGGCGTTGATTTAAACCGTAACTTTGCCTACGCCTGGGGTTATGATGATAACGGCTCCAGCCCGAGTTTCTCAGGAGAAACTTACCGGGGACCATCCCCATTATCTGAACCGGAGGCTTATTATTTTGCAGATTTCGTCAAGACCAAAGAGATAAAGGCTCACATCAATTATCACAGCTACAGCAATCTTATTCTCTATCCCTGGGGCTATACCGGTAAACAATCTCCCGATTCAATTATTTACCGGGAATACGCCGATGATATGAGTAAATACAATGGCTACCAATATGGAAACAGCATTAACGCTATCGGTTATTTATCAAATGGCACGGAGCGGGACTGGATGTACGGCGAACAGACTGAAAATAAAAATAAGATATTCTCATTTGTTTTTGAAGTCGGATCGGCTGATGACGGATTCTGGCCTGATGAGAACCGTATTATCCCGCTGGCGGAAGAAAATATCGGAGCCAACCTCTACCTCTGCTGGATTCCCGAAGGACTGGCTACGGTTGCCGGTCACAATTTTCAACAGTCCGTCTTTTTACCCGGTGATTCCGTCAATCTGCAAATAGTTGTCAAAAACCGGGGACTTGAGTCTATTGATGACATTCAGGTAAAATTAACGCCCATCTCTCAATACATAGACATAGCTGAATCCGCTCAGAATGTTGCGCCTCTGAACGTTTGGCAAAGCGACAGCATCGATTATCAGTTATATATCCACAGCAATGCACCGGCGAGTGAACACCTTAAATTGATTGCTCAGACATGGTATCAAAACCTGTTAATGGATACCGATACTATTGGCTTTTTTGTCGGTTCACAATCTATTTTTGCGGATTCCGGCGATTCCCTTTCCCGCAATTGGACAACAATAAACAGCGCCTGGAAAACGACGACCAGCTCTTACCATAGCTTTAACAGCTGCTACACGGATTCATATACCGGCAATTACTCTGCTAATACTAATACCATAATGACTTTAACAAATCCAATTGACCTTTCCGGCTATCCCAATCCCCGGCTGACCTTTTGGACTTCCTATGAAATTGAAAGCAACTGGGATTGCGGTATGGTTCAGATCAGTACGGACAGCGGCAGTACATGGTCATCTCTGAAAGGGCATTACACGGCGCCCGGTTCCGGTAACGGCGCACAGCCAAAAAATGTGCCGGTCTATCACGGCTTCCAAACCAACTGGATTCAGGAAGATATTGACCTCAGCGCCTATCAGGACCGGCAAATTTTCCTGCGATTCATCCTGAAATCCGACAATTCTGTCGGATTCGATGGCTGGTATATCGACGATATTTCAATCTATTATTACAGCAGTATTTCAGGCATTGAATCACAATCATTAACGGATTTTATCTTCAAACTCCGGCAAAATTATCCAAATCCTTTTAACCCGGAAAGCCGCATCGAATATGTTCTCCCTGAAGCAGGGCTTGTCCGGCTGAACATCTATAATATTCTGGGTGAAAAAGTCGCTGAGATGGTGAATGATTATCAGCCAGCCGGAAATCACTTCGTCAATGTCAATATTCAGTCGATTCAACCGGCTCTGTGCTCCGGCGTCTATTTTTACATTCTTCAATCCGGGAATTATTCCTTGACCCGTAAAATGATGATCCTGAAATAGTATCAAATTTTTCCGAACATTAATAAAGCGGAAAAGTATCGTGGCTCAATTAAAAACTAATCTATCGGAAATCATTTCCGAATTAAAATCTCTGGCAAATCCGGACACCCTCGGCTTTATGGCAAAGTACGGCATCACACCCGAACGGGCTTATGGCGTAAAAATCCCCGAACTACGCCGTATCGCAAAATCATACCGCAATGACCACGAACTGGCATTAGCGCTATGGAATCATAATACTCGCGAAACCCGCATTCTGGCTACTATGGTCGATGACCCAAATCAATTGACCGAAAAGCAGATGGAATCCTGGGCAATGGAATTTGACTACTGGGAAATCTGCGATCAATGCTGCATGAATCTTTTCGAGAAACATTCTCTGGCATGGCAGAAAGCCGTCGAATGGAGCAACCATGCCAATGAAGGTAAAAAACGGGCTGCGTTTGTGTTGATGGCGCGTCTGGCGGTCAGCGATAAAAAAGCAGCTGATGAAAAATTCGAACCGTTCTTTCCGCTAATCGTTCGTGAATCGACAGACGAACGCAACCTTGTTAAAAAAGCGGTCAACTGGGCTTTGCGTCAGATCGGTAAACGGAATATAGCGTTAAACCGGCAGGCTATTCAGGTGGCGGAAAAAACCGTCACATTGGATTCCAAAAGCGCCCGCTGGATCGCAACGGACGCTTTGCGCGAATTGAAAAGTCCGCAGGTTCAGAAGCGATTAAAATAGAGACAAACCTTCTAAAACGTCTCATAAAAGAGCGGCAGCGGTGATACCTTTGTATCTGAAATAACAAAAGCGTCCAGTATCTGCTTGCGCGCTTGTTCAAGGGAATCCGTATCAGGAGCATGGATTACAGCAAGGGGTTCTCCTTTTGAGATTTGATCACCGATTTTTTTCTCAATCATGATCCCGACTTCCGGCTTGATCACATCCTGCAAATTCTTGCGCCCGGAGCCCAGCGACAGCGCCGTCATGCCGATTGCGTATGAATCAATTGCTTTAACATAGCCACTCTGACCGGACAGCGCCGGTTTAATAACTGCCGCCTGCTTGTACTTTTCCGGATGTTGGATCATGTCAATATCACCGCCCTGTTTCTCCACCATCATCAGGAATTTTTCATAAGCGGCGCCGGATTGAATAGTTTTTTCCAGTAAACGTACCGCTTTATCA
>JAUVYH010000097.1 GCA_030603165.1 Fidelibacterota bacterium | reverse complement strand
CAGAAATAAACGTATCATTATAAATAACAACGGGTTAAAATAACAATTGTTGCCCACAATGTCAAGGTTATTCGATCGCTTATTTCCATTATTTTCAATATCTTATCCTTATAATTAGGCTAAATCAACAGAATCATATATTCTAAGAGTACTATCACGATTGTCTGTCCACACTGATATAAATAGACCGGTATTGTCATTATAATCGCCCATACCACCACATGATAAGTAATCCTGATCAGGAAAGTCACTGATCATAAAATTATTTCCTATTCCATAAACTGAATGAGATACAAATTGACCATAAATTGCTAATTCGCTGGATTGATCTCCGTTACCATTCCATATTACACAGAACAAACTATCTTTAAATGGAATAATATCAGTAGGTACTCTTTCATAATCCGAAGAAATATCTTCATTGATGTAGAAATTTGATTCAAACAGTTGACCCTGATTAGCTATTATTTGTCCTAAAACAAATGATTGAAAAGTCATCATAACTTGCCTCCAAATAATAATCAATCGCTCCTTTCCTAATGCTAATATTGTTCCCTGTACTCCCATTCCTTCGGATACTTTGATTGGTTCAGTTATAGGACTACCTTTTATATTGAACTGCTGATAATATGTATATCTCTGGTTTGGATTTTCACCAACTGATGCCCATGAAATATGTATAGTCGAATCATTACTAACTTGAATATCAGGATCAGTTCCTCTTGAAATTATACAGGTGTCCTTTAGTACTTGTGCAGACATATTTGAAATGATAATAAATTGGAGTAATAAAATAAATAAGGCTTTTGTAGTATTGGTATTATTCATTTTAATTTATCCTCATTGGGTTTACAATATATCTTTCAAATTATTTAAATTTCTTACTCACATTGGTAATTGTTAATCCCACTACTTTTTTTCCTCTAAGACGCAGAAAAGTGCCGTCTTCTAATATGTCCGTATCAGTAGCTCTTTGCGGGCACTCTAAACTTACATAAAGCACATCAGCTTCCTCATCGAAATCAAACCATATATGTTTAGCGCCCAGTTTTTTAATATATGGTAATGCTCCAAATATTTCATTTACGACTGCTGTTGATGCCATAAATATTTTTTCCCTGATACTCAATTTGGAAATTCAGGTTTTGGAAATTTTTATCCGTTAACCTGAATGTGTCGGATAAAATTCTTGCTGGTTTTCGCATATCTCATTGTCGAATCAATATTAGAATATATTTTAAAGAATGTCAATTGGAATGTTTTGTGAGTCGGATAAAATTCCATAACTAAATTTCTAAGATGCATCAAAATGACTTATGATGTTATGGCTTCGATGTCTTAGTAAATCAGGTCGCATTATAGTATAGTTTAGCCTTTTCTGTGATAGAAACAATAAAATCGGTTTTGCCCTTTGTATATGCGATTCTGTCACCCGGATATTGTTCGGAAAGAAAAATATTAAATAATCACCGGTTTTTTAAAATCAGGCTTGTTTACGGAACCTGAATCTTGAAGATGGATAGGGATTCGTCTGTTTTTATGTAATAGTCACTTACTGCCGCGGGAATGATCACGGATTGTCCTTTTTTAAAAGTCAGGTTTTTTGCCTGATTATTCCAGCGTATCGATCCGCCGCCTTCGACTGCCAATAGCAGTTCGATTTTACTCCCGGTGGTGAATTTTCGGGAACCGGAACCGAAAGTGATTTGACTGATGACGAATTCCGGTGTAAAGACTGGATATTGAATCTTGTTGCCGACTATTTCCGGTTTGATGATCTGAGCGGAATTTGGTGAATAATCGAGAATTGTCATCAATGTCGGGATATCCTGATACTTAGGCGTCAGTCCGGCGCGAACAACATTATCGGAGTTCGCCATGCATTCGATGATATTGCCTTTGATATAGGCGTGAGGCAGTCCGGGATTGATAATAAGCGCTTCACCTGCTTTAAGATGTACCGGTCTCAGGAAAAAGATCGAGAGTAGTCCGACATCCAGGTTGCCATATTTACTCCGGGCTTTCAGGAAAAGGGATTCGCGGGCGCTGTGTTTTGAATTTTTAGATTGGAGACGCATTGCCAGCGCATCGACATTTTTCTGATATAGTTCTGTTTTAGTCTGAGCCAAATGAATAAACGTTTGATATAACAAACGGATTTTATCAACCTGCTGTTTTTTGGAAAGCCGGTTCCCGGGGAAAATATCCGACAGGGCTTCCGAACCAAAAAAATGTGCGATTTCCGGATATTTCTCAATAGTTTTTCGGATGTTTGAATACGTGGCAAAACCCGCGAGAGCCGTTAGAGAATCCAGCGCTATGGCGATTTCCGGTTTGTGATTATCATCGGGATAGTGGACAGGATCGGCTTTGTGCAATAGTTCCGCCTGGCGCTTTGTTGGATGGGCTTGGATCGACAATGGTTCAGCTGCCGACAGCACTTTGAAAAGAAAGGGCAATTGCCGGGCGAAGCGGTTAGCGACTTTTTTCCCGAGGAAAATTTCAGGGAAACGGTGGATCAATTCGTCCAGTGCCATTAGCTTTCCGTCAATATCGATTTTGGTGGGCGCTGTAGGATGCGCTCCCATCCATAACTCAGCATAAGGTTTTTCCGGTTGCGGCGTGATCCCAAGAAATTGGGGGATATAAGCGTTCTGATTCTTTGATCCCCAGCTATAATGCTGAATGGGGTTGTGCAGTAAAAACGGTCTTGAAAATATATCGGTCATTTGTACGGTCCTTATCTTGGAAAAAATTAGAGTATTGTGATGCACGGGTATAAATAATTAAGTAACACCTGATAAAATACGGATAAAAATTGATAAATTCCGCTAAGAACTGTTAAAAAGAGGGAAGGGGCTGTTTTATTAAACAGCCCCGGAGGATTTATGGTGGGAGTGTGGATCTTAGATATTGAACAAATAACTGAGTTTTGCAAAGATTTTGTTACGAAGCAGAAGAACTTTTAAAATGCTTATTGTTGTAATTATTTTCAAAAATTGCTCGGGTTTTTAATCTGTACATTTTGTAAGACTTTACAAATGATGAAAAAGTTGTCCTGATTGAACTATTTTCCGTCAGAATTTAAAGACGAACCCACTCCCGAATATCTGAAGCGATCTATTTTTTAAATTATTTTACTTTGTTAGAAAACAGGAATTAGAGGGGACACCGGTAATATTCGAAGGCATAACCGGTGTTATTCCAGTTGTCGAATTTGCGGACAACGTGACTTTTTTTAGTGAAATGCAGGCTGACGCCTTCCATGACATGTCCGGACATGTATAAATAACCCTTCCGCCTTAGTGTATTCTGATATACCCGCTTAAGCATTTTTGCGATGCCAATGTTCCGTTTATCCTTTTTAACGACATAAGCATAGGTGTAGATCGTGTTGCCCTTCCCCAGATTATCGTCGTATTGCGCCCAGGCTTCTTTGGCAAAATTTTCAATGGGCGAGCCAACGATAAAACCTTCAATATCGTCTCTGTAGCGAATGACAAAGGGCATGGTCTTGGGATAGTTGAAATATTTTTTAATGGAACTGCGGTTAAAGCGGGCATTACTACCGAAATTATCCACGAGGGTTTCCGAAATCTTAACAATTTTTCCATATTCGGCTTCACCCAGGTGTTCCACGAGTTCGATGGAAATTCCGTCAGGCGTCGATGCCAGAACTCTGCTCTGGGTCTCGGATAGGGATATTTCGAAAAGGTCGCGGGTGTTTTTATCCATTACAGGTGATAATATAGTAATAATTTAACATTTTCAGGAAGTTGTTTTTCATTACTTGACAAAAATTCATCAGATACCCAGCCATTCCGGTAGTGAGTAAAACGAGTTTCTGTTCGTGATATGGTAGATCTGAAGCCCCAATTTCCGTGCAGGAAAGATATCGGAAACTTCCGAATCGCCAATCATAAGCGTTCTTTCCGGCTTAGCATTATGCTTATTCAGGATGTGCTTGAAACCTTTTATACCGGGTTTGATGTACTCCAATTTTTCTCTTCGCGGCAGGTCCAGTTTTCCAGCGTCCGAGTAAGTAAAGCGTTTTTCCTCGGGGAAAAGCGTGTCCAGACCGAGCCGTTCCAGAATTCTCCGGCTGACTTTTGCGTTATTTGTGGTATATAAAAACAGGGGATATTCGGCATGAATTCGCTGAATAACCCGGACGCATTTCGGATCGGGCTGAATATAATGATCGATATCAAGCACCTGATCGACCTCATTTTCAAATTCATCGAAACTGACGTCATAATAGTACAACAGGGTCAGGGTGCTTGTAGGTTTACCATTGAGTACCGAGCGCAATTCTTCTTTCCTGTTCAGAAATTCTTGCTCAACTTCAGCAAGATCGCGACCGGTTTTCCTTGCAAGCAATTGAATTGCCGCCCTTGGATAACTCATATCCATGTCTTTATTAGCAGGATACAGGGTTCCGTCCAAATCAAATATTATCAGATCAAGATTGCGCTTCATAGTATTTCCGGCATAGTTCTGCTATTATAAACAACGGCGCTAAGTTATGAGATTACAGACTGGATAACAATTATAAATTACGTGTAAATGTAAAACCTCAGTTGTAGGTTGAACGTTATCATTCGGTGGTGGAGTGTTGGGGAAAAAATCAACGCTCTGATAAAATATTCTTGAGAGTTGAAAGCATCCGCCTGGTATGGCTTCCCTGCCAGTAGATATTCCCGCAAGCCGGGCATCGAAAAAATGTGTCATGAGATTGCCAGGACTTTTCGGGTACAATGTCTTGCACCTCTTTTTTAGAAACAGATATAACCGGTTCATTGCATTTCAGGCATCTGCAAAAAAATCTTTCGGGATTTATTTCAAGCTTGAGTTCTTCGATAACGAAGGCAAGTTGTTCACGAAAGTTATTTGGTTTAATAAAGAGGTATTGCGGTGGATTATGTTGGTGAATGTAGCGGGAATTACGGGTCAGCAGAATTCGGTCGGGGATATCCAGATCAAGTTGATTGTTTGAATTTCTCCGGGGAGGATAGATCGTGTCATACCCTGCTATTCGCAGATATTTCGCCAATTTTCCCAGCATATTATCGGCAATGAATTTCATATAGCAAACATGTGACAATTCAATCAAATATGCAAATGTGATAAAAGTATTTTATAGCGATTCCTTATTGAAAAAATCCTAAAATAATTGTACCTTCCCGTGCCATGAAATACAACGATTATTTTAACCACTGCATTCAAACAAAAGGATCGTTTCTTTGTACGGGAATTGACCCGGACCCGGAAAGATTACCCGCCGGATTTTCCAAAGATGCACAGGGTGTTTATAAATTTGTACGGGAAGTAATCCGGGCAACTGCCGACCTGACGCCTGCTTATAAATTCAATCTTGCATTTTTTGAATTGTGGGGCTGGCGGGGAATCCAGGTTCTCGAACGTCTGATCAGCGAAGCGCCGGATGATATTTTATTGATTGCCGATGCCAAACGAGGTGATATCGGGAACAGCTCGAAGTTTTATGCCAAAGCGCTTTTGGAAACGATGCCCTTTCATTCGGTGACGCTGAGTCCCTACTTGGGATCAGACAGCATTTTGCCGTTTATTGAGGATGAATCCAAGGGGGCGTTTGTGCTTTGTGTGACATCCAATCCCTCGGGTCGTGAACTTCAGGAACATGGCGGTGAAGCACCGTTATATTTCAAAACCGCTGAAATCGTCCGCAACATGAATCAAAAGAAGAACCTGGGACTGGTCATGGGCGCTACTAAACCGGAACAATTAATTGACATCCGGAAAAAATTCCCTGAACTGCCCTTTTTGATTCCAGGCGTCGGGAAACAGGGTGGCGGCGTCGAGACGGCTGTTTCCGTATGCCGTGAAAATGGTCTGGGACTGATAAACGTTTCCCGCAGTATTCTTTATCCGTCGGAAGGCACATTTCCGGAAAATGTTCGGACGGCGGCGCAACATTACCGTCAATTATTTAAAAAATAAGGGCTACAAATGAAACAGGAATCCAATGTTGATATTTTAAAGGACTGTGGCGCAATTCTGCACGGTCATTTTTTATTGACCTCCGGTCGCCACAGCGACACCTATGTGGAAAAATTCAAGTTATTACAATATCCGCTTTTAACTGATAAACTCTGTAAATCCATTGCAGAGCATTTTGAAAGCACCAAACCTCACGTAATTGTCGGCGCAGCAACCGGTGGGATCATCATCAGCCACGGAGTTGGGCGGTTTTTATCAACCCGCAGTATCTTTGCCGAACGTGAAGAAAACAACCTGGTATTCCGCCGTGGTTTTACAATTAAAAAAGGCGAGCGGGTTTTAATTGTTGACGATATCATCACAACAGGCGGTTCAATCATCGAACTGATTGATCTCGTCGTCAAAAGCGGCGGCGTTATCATGGGTATTGGTGCGCTGATCGATCGCAGCGGTGGTAAAATCGATTTCGGGTTTCCTTTCTATTCATTAGTATCGCTTGATATTCCTTCATACGAACCGGAAAAATGTCCGCAATGCGCCGACGGCATTCCCATAACCACCAGAGGCAGAACAGGTAAAAAATGATCTTCTGCAACTTGGGAAGCGGAAGTAAGGGCAACAGCACATACGTACAGGGCAGCGGTCCGGCTTTACTCATTGATCAGGGTTTTAGCGTAAAAAATTTGCTTCTCCGAATGGAAACTGTCGGACTGAACGCCAATAAAGTCGGCGCTGTTTTTCTGACCCACGAGCATTCCGATCATTTACGGGGCGTCGGTATTTTTGCCCGAAGATTCCATGTTCCGGTTTTTATAACAGCCACGACTTATGAGGCAATTTCACCGGCGCTTTTGAAGAATGTGGAAGTTCAGCATTTTACGGCGGGTGACGAATTATTATTTCATGATCTGAAGGTCAAGGCTTTCCATATTCCTCACGATGCCGCAGATCCGGTGGCGGTAATTGTATCGGGCAATGATAAGCGCATTGGAATAATCACCGATGTTGGCGCTGAAATCCAATTATTACATCAACATTTGAAAGACCTGGATTTACTATTTTTGGAATCCAATCATGATATGGAAATGCTGGATAATGGTCCGTATCCTTTGCATCTGATCAAGCGTATCAAGAGCAGGGTGGGGCATCTGTCAAACGAGCAGGCAAAAGCCCTGTTCGAGCAGCTGTCCTTAAACGGTAAATTGCGTCATTTGATCCTTGGGCATCTGAGCGAAAAGAATAATGATCCGAAGATTGTAAAAAAACTTTTTAAAAAAACTATTCAAAAAATAACTCCGAAAGTGC
The DNA here is from genome assembly GCA_030603165.1 of Fidelibacterota bacterium. GTDB lineage: Bacteria > Fidelibacterota > UBA2242 > UBA2242 > UBA2242 > UBA9312. Next base: position 4,961 of record JAUVYH010000097.1, on the reverse strand, counting down.
AGTTGAGTATCGCATTGCAGAATAAAGCAGGTTCCTTAATCGAATTATAGGAAAAACTATGAGTGCGCCAGGCAAAATATACGATTTCTTGTTGCTTAAAGTCCGTAGCAGGGGAGATGATGAACTCACCCCTTAATCCCTTTTTTGGAAGAGGATTGGGAGAGATGATGAACTCAACCCCCGACCCCTTCTCTTTAAAAGAGAAGGGGAGTGCACCCAGATCAACGTTTTTCGAAAAGCCGGAATGAGGGGTTGAGTTAGAAATCAATCATCAATAAAAAGGAATTTCTATGAGATCATTAAAATTATTACCAAGAAAGTTAATTTAATTATTAAGATCAACCCTAAAACTATGAAAGAACCATCCTTATCATATAAACAGTTCGATTTTGAAGGCAACATTCAATATATCAGTCCGGAATTGAAGGCGTTATGCAGAAGATACAGGAAAAATCCTACCGATACAGAGGAGATTATGTGGCAATGTCTCCGTAACAGAAATTTGGGAGGATATAAATTTTTGCGGCAACATCCCATCGGTGGATATGTTGTGGATTTTTATTGCCACGCAAAAAGTCTGATAGTGGAGATTGACGGTGGAATTCATAATAGAAAAGACATCCGTGAAAAAGATGAATTTCGCCAGAAGTTTCTTGAAAATAATGGATACAATGTGATACGATATACAAACTCCGAAGTGAAAAAATCTTTGGAGGATGTGCTTGAGAGATTATTGAAAGAATTGGAGGATTGAACTCACCCCCAGACCCATTTTATGGAAGAGGATTGTGGAAGGGGAGAGATGAACTCAACCTCCGTCCCATTTTTTAGAAGTGGATTGGGAAAGATGAACTCAACCCCCGGCCCCTTCTCTTTGAAAGAGAAGGGGAGAGCACCAAAATCAATGCTTTTCGAAAAGCCGGAATGAGGGATTGAGTTATAGAACCGATCAACAATATAGGATGTTTTTGTGAAAACTTTTTTATTGCTGTTTGTGAGAAAAGCCTAACTTCTGGTGGATCAAAATTGCCCGGGGGGACACTTTTGGAGCACGGCAGGTTCCGGGAATTAGAGAGTTATCCTCTTTTTACTTTAAGATAGGAGATAAATATATGTCTATTCGGCAACTTTTTATGTGTTTATTAATTCTTTGCATTGGCGTGACGATCCGGGCTGGTTCTTTGTCCGGCAAACAAATTGAACAAATTAAGAATAGAGTTAAATCGCTGCCCGATGAAGTTGTATCTTCATCGGAAGTGGCGGTGATTGAAACCAACTATGGAACGATTGTCTTTGAATTTTTTCCGTACGTTGCGCCAATCCACGCCATGAATTTCAAGAAATTGGCAAAGGCGGGTTACTTTGACAGCACGACCTTTCACCGGGTCATTCCCGGGTTCATGATTCAGGGCGGAGATATTCTCAGTCGCGACGATAATATATATAACGACGGCACCGGCGGACCCGGTTACACATTGCAGGCTGAGTTTGGTAAGAAACATATTCGGGGTGCGGTTGCCTCTGCCCGGATGGCGGATCAGGTGAATCCTGAGAAACGTTCCAATGGCAGTCAGTTTTATATCTGTGTCAGGGAACAATCATTTTTGGATAAAGCGGGCTACACGGTGTTTGGTCAGGTCATAAAAGGTATGAATGTGGTGGATAAAATTGTGAAAGTTCGGCGTAATAAAAGAGACCGGCCGATTAATGACGTCGTTATGAAACGTGTGTATGTAACTGATCGATCTAAAGTAAATCTAAAGTAAGCGATGAATAAAAAAATTGGGTTAGCATTAGGTGGAGGTGGCGCCAGGGGGCTGGCGCATGTGGGTGTGTTGAAAGTCCTGGAAGAGGAGCAAATCCCGGTTGACTATATTGCCGGCACGTCCATGGGGGCTGTCATTGGAGCGATGTATGCTCAAAATCCCAGCGCCGATGTCCTGATTAACCGTTTAAAATTCTTTTTCAGTAGCCAGGATTATGATTCGCTTGGGTTAAAATATATTGTACCGAAGAATGATCAAAACCCGTCTTTTTTAAGCCAGCTGGCTCAGGTGGTTGCAGAACGTATAATAGTGAATATTGCCCAGTCACGGACAGGAATCATTAAGACCAACCGGCTTTCAGAAGCTATTTCAACCTTGATAAATAAAGGTAATATCGAAGATACCCGGATTCCGTTTGTCTGTGCGGCAACAGATCTTAATTCCGGTCAAACTGTTCTGTTCGAGGAAGGTGATATACGGGAAGCTGTGACGATCAGTTCCAGCATTCCCGGTTTTATTTCCCCACGTGAATGGGATGGAAAATTGTTAACCGATGGTGGTGTTACCGCTCCCGTTCCGGTGGAGGAAGCGCGCCGGATGGGGGCGGATATAGTCATCGGCGTAAATGTTGCCCTTAACCATTTGCAACCTATGGATGCTCCGCACCTGTTGGATATTATTTCCCGCGCCGATCAAATCAAGGGCAAGTATCTGTCAAAGGTTCAAATGTCGACTGCCGACGTCCAAATACATCCGCAAATTGAAGAAGCTCACTGGAGTGAATTATTACGTTACCGGGAGTTTATTGAAGCAGGTATTCGGGAAACCCGTGAGAAATTACCGCAAATCCGTGCGATCATTGCCCAAAAGAAGTCCTTTTTTAAAAATCTGTTCAGATAAATTCAGGAGATTCATGAAAGCAAATAAATACCTTGTTTTACTATTCGTAATCGGTTTGATAAGTGTCGGATCAAGTCGGACGAGCGATGCTATTTTAGATATACAAACCTATCTTTCAACTAACGGGGTTTACATAGATGGTTCTTTCCGGGCAGCTGTGGTTGTTTCCCTGAAAGATCCCTGGCATATCAATTCCGCTACTCCGGCTGATGAATTTGTCATTGCTACAGAATTGCGGATACCGGAATCAGATCAGTGGGAAATCACGGACATCCACTATCCGCTCCATACGATGAAAACCTTTGCCTTTTTCGACGAAGCCCTGGCGGTTTACGAAGGCGAAATAGTGATTATCATAACCGGAAAATTGTCTTCAGGTATTTCAGATTCTGCCAAAATAAGCGGCGCTCTTTTTTACCAGGGTTGTAATGACCAGCTCTGCCTGCCGCCTCAGGAAACGGCATTTTCGCTGGAAATCCCGATATTAGCCAATTCTGAACCGGTCATTTTTCAGAATGAATCATATTTTGCAAATATTGATACGCCATTGGAAACATCCTCGGATACCTTTGATGTTACCGATTCCTTTGCACGCAAAGGAATTATAGTCACTTTTTTATTGATCTTTCTTGGTGGGCTCGGCTTAAATCTGACGCCCTGCGTATATCCAATAATTCCAATCACCGTGAGTTATTTCGGTGGACAAACCGCCGGCAAATCGGGAAAACGCCTATTGCTGGCAATTCTGTACGTTCTGGGAATTGCCATCGTTAATTCGGCGCTGGGAACCCTGGCGGCGCTGACGGGTGGCTTGTTGGGCGCTTTTATGACAAACCCGATCGTATTGATAGCCATTGCGGGAATTTTAATTGCGCTGTCGCTAAGCATGTTTGGAGTCTATGAATTTGGAGTGCCGTCTTTCCTGATGAATCTTGGCGGCGGCAGCCGGACAGGTTATCTCGGCGCCCTGGTGATGGGACTGACCATGGGAATTGTGGCGGCGCCCTGCATCGGACCTTTTGTGATCGGATTACTGACCTATGTTGCCGGCACGGGTAATCCATTCATAGGATTCAGCATGTTTTTTACGCTTTCCATGGGATTAGGGCTGCCCTTTATTTTCCTGGCGTTCTTTTCCAGTAAGATCGACAGCCTGCCGCGATCCGGCGAATGGATGGTTGGCATTCGGATTATTTTTGGTTTTATACTCGTTGGTATGGCGCTCTATTTTGTGCATCCGCTGATTACCGAAAAGATTTACGGCATTCTCTTTCCGCTCTATGTGGTTGGTTCCGGCATATACCTTTTGCTTTTTAATAAGTCCGGTGAATCTGCGCGGGTCTTTGCATTTTTTAAAAAGATAGTCGCCATCAGCGCTATTATTCTGGGAACCTGGCTGATCAAACCGGAAAGCGCTCCGGCGGAAAAGATGGCATGGCAACCCTATCAACAGGAAATCTACGAATCTGCAGTAAATTCCGGTAAACCGATCATCATTGACTTTTATGCCGACTGGTGCATTCCCTGCAAAGAAATGGATAAGTTTACATTCACCGATCCGGGAGTAATTGGACTGAGTGCGCAATTTTACCTGTTTAAAGTGGATCTGACATCGTCCGCTTCACCGGAAGTTGTACAATTAAAAAAGCAGTTTGATATAAAAGGCGTTCCCAGTACCCTGTTCGTTGATAAAAATGGACGGGAAATCGAATCGTTACGAACCCTGGGTTTTGAAAAGCCGGAGCGGTTTCTTGACAAAATGAATAAAACCCTGTCTCGAAATCCCGGAGGGATTTAACATGAATAACATCAGACGAAGTCTGTTGAAAGAAAGAGCCTCCTCCAGACGAAACACCGAAGGCGTTTAACTTGATAAATATGAAAAAGGTTCTGGAAAAAACAGATAGAAATAGTTTAACCCCTTCGGGGTTAGTGAGATTAGGTTCTGCTTATGTCAACCGGTTTCACCGGATGTTATTCATGTTAATCCCCTTGCAGGGGATTTATGAAAGTGAGGAAAGAATCACATCTTTTACAGGGATTTGTCTTGAGTTATAAGCCGGTTAAATGTGGATGGCAATTGTCCCGTCTCGAAGAAATCCCGGAGGGATTTTACATGAATAACATCAGACGAAATCTGGTGAATAGAAAGTGCCCCAAAGACAAAACACCGAAGGCGTTTAACTTGATTGTATAGGAATTTTCATTTTTTACTGTTTGGAACGATTTAGGAAGGAAGAGTTAATGATTGAAAAATAATAGTGAAATATTTATGTTATGATGAATGAAAATGGA
>JAUVYH010000107.1 GCA_030603165.1 Fidelibacterota bacterium | reverse complement strand
TCCAATCCGGGCTATTATTTTGGTTGCCTGCGGCTGATACGCACACAATGCCGTTTTTATAGGCTTGCTCGACTGCTATCGTTGTAACGGCAGTTTTACCGTCAAGGTTTGAAAATTCATACCAGTCGATATATCCGAGAGAAGCCGAAGCAACGTCGGCGCCCAGAGAATCGCCCCATTCCAAAGCGGCGACAAACCAATCCTCTTCAATTTTTTTCTCAAATGCGTTACATTCGGTTTTTGCCAATAGAAAATTTGATTGATATGCCGGTCCGTAATGCTTAGAGTCCATTGAACCGCCTAATGCAGACAAACAGTAGGTGCCGTGGGCATGTTGTGAGACACTATCACCGGGCTCATCCTGAGTGTTGCCGTCATTATTGATGAAATCCCGTTCAGCGATTATCTGAGTTGTGTCTATAGCTTCGTGATCCTTGAAAAAACCAGTGTCTAAAATTAAAACATAGACATTTTGCCCCGCATATCCGGCTTCATGTGCCGCTATAATGTTGATTTGGTTTAATTGATCATAAGATTCGCCATAATTTAATGTCGCCGGCGCAAATGTATCCTTGAATATACCGGTGGGAATATGCGATTTACTGATTTCGGGACTAAGTTTAAATTTCAGCACTAAATCGATTTTATAAACGAATTCTAATTGTGCCAGCAAAAGCAGCGAATCAACCGAAATGCTGACCGATATCGCATTCAGCCATTTTGACGTTGTCCTTAGTTTTGCTCCGTAAAGCAGTACTTTTGAAACATAATCACGGCAAACAGGAATATCGGAAAAATCTGCATTTTCTCGATTTACTTTCGCTCTTCGCCATTTGGTTCGTGGATTCATGTTTTTTTCTGCGCTAATTATAGACGACTCATAATCATTGATCGTAAATATGTCTTTATCAGTAAAATATATCCAGACACTTAAAGTATCAGATGAAGCGCTGTTATCTATACGTTCCTGGAGAACAGGACTCAAAACCGGGGTGGATTTTTTATAAACTAACATCGATTTATCAAATCCAAACAGCAGGTTTATCAATAGCGCCAAACCGGTTAAAATTAAATATCCTGTTTGACTGTGCCTTTTCATCTTATCGTAAATGTATCAAATTTCTTACATCGTTACAAGTGTGATAATCTTTCATTTTTCTATATCTCCTACTTTTATGGTCATTACATTTGAATTTGTATCTGTTCGTGACTATATTTTTGATGATTATATGCTCATTCTAATTATTAATATTCCATATTCGTGATAAATATCACGGTTGCAAACAAAAATGATATTAGTTTGACAACTGAATTTTTGTAAATTAATCAGGATGAATTGATTTAAATAAATTATTAGGCGGGATATACAATGATTAAAACGATACGATTTCTCTTCGCAGTTATTTTTATACTGGGGATATCACTTCAGGCTCAGGAAAAATTTAAATTGTTGGATTCGACAATAACTCAAGATTCAACTGCGTTATCGGAGAAAGTAGTGGATTCTGTGGATAGCCTTATAGAAAGTGTTCCACAAAAAGTCAAAACGGCTGTTGCTGTTCTTGAGCTTGATCCAAACGGCGTCAGTGAATCAGAAGCACGCGCCCTGTCGGATCGTCTTAGAATTGAGATTTTCAATGTCGGCGAATATGAAGTTATGGAAAGAGATAAAATGAATCGCATTCTCAATGAAATGCAATTCCATCTTGATGATTGTACTACCGATGAATGTGCTATTGAAATCGGTCGATTGATCGGAGTCAGAAAAATTATTGCCGGTTCGATAAGTAAAGTAGGTGAATATTTTACCGTAAGCGCCCGGTTAATTGATGTTGAAACCAGTAAAATTGAAGCAACGGCAATTGAAGACGTCGAGGGAACATTAGGCGTTGTTCTTACTCAAGCCATGCCGTCAATTGCAAAAAAAATCTCCGGTCAAACCGGTCTTGAGATTAAAAAGACCGTGATTAAAACAGCAGCCAATATTATTACCGATCCTGAATATTCAACGATCTATATCAATGGCGTGTATCGTGGCGAATCTCCCATAAAAATTGAGATCGAACCTGAAAACGATTACATTTTACGAGTTGCAAAAGAAGGCTACGATACCCTCGAAAAACCATTTATGTTATCCAAGGGACAACTGCTGGACATTAACATCGTTTTATCGAAAATAATCGAACCGGAAATAATTGTAAGAGAAGCTCCGAAGAAAAAACGATCAATATCGAAAGGATTTCGGGTAAAATATATCAAAACAGGTTCAATAGACAAAATCAATAACCAAATAAATCAGATAAATAACCTGCTTTTGGATCATAATCAACTTTTTGAAGAACCGATTTCTCAACACGATCCTTTCACTAAAATAGAATCTTTTAACGGGATTGAGGTTTACAACTCCAGCCAGGTAGGTGATAATATTGGATTTGAATTTGGTCTGGGAATTTACCGGGGAGATTTAGATCAATGGTTTTCCGATATGGATAAGGGTAATAATGAGAACTATTCACTGGTTACCTGGAGTCCTCAAATCATGATGAATCTACGTTTTGCCCCTATACGATATCCGCTCTTCTATCCCTACGTTGATGTGGGTTTTGGCTATAATCTGCTGTTCATGAACGCCTATTATAACGAGAAATCCCTTGGCGGACCCATGTATCAATCCTGGGGCTTAATTTATGGCATCGGATTCGAGATCAGACCTATCCGGTTCTTTGGCATGTCGATCGAATGGAACCGTAAGAATCTTGATATGAGACTGATGGATATTGATGAGGTTACGGATAATTTCAAGGAGTATGACCTTGACAAAATTGATCTGACCGGAAACAGGGTAGGAGTGGCGCTAAATTTTTATTATTAAAATAAATATCAGCCAACCCCGATACTAATACTTTTTAAATCAATTTGAACTAACCAGCGTTGTTTTAGTGCATTAATGTCAGATAGATTATTATATCCATCAACAGGGTGGTTAAGGTAAAGAGGCAAATAGAAATTAAGCGGACCAAAGTTTAAGCCGATCCCGAAGTCGCAATGCCCAACAAACTTTTCAGATTCGTTTAGAACATCACCTATGTCAAAGAATGCAAATAGGTTTGAGAATCTGTACTTCACATTGAAACCTGCCGCCCAAGAATTGCCTGATAATCCAGGGTAGCCTTTGAGATTAATCCCATCTGATACATAGTAATGGTTCATTGGCGTCCAATCGCTTTTCCCAGACCTGTCTAATATAAATCGGTCTTCAAATGACGGATCGATCCCGCCATTTGCATAGAAGCATTCCTGTTTGGGAAGATTATTAGACGCTTTTAAAAATGTACCGGCAAATAATCGAAATTGAATCCGCTGTTTACGGCTGAGTTGATAACTATAGGAAGATTCAAAGGATATCTTGGCATATTTTGATAAGCTGTTTGTACTGGAAACTTTTGAACCAATTTTAAGTTTAGTCTCAAGATTGAATCGTGATAAAAACCAGCGTTTTGAATATTTCCATGAGGCAACAGCATTTTTAAAAGTTCCAATATCCCAATAAGTTGAATCGTAGAAAGCATCGTTTAAAATATCAATATATTCACCCCTGAAATTTAAAGAGTGTTTATGTGTACCCCAGAATTTGGGATATTGTATAACTGAAGCAGATACAGTGTAAAGTTGCTTGCCTATAGATTCCCCGGCTTTAAAGCCATATTTGAGCTCAGTGCCAATTTTATCATAAACAGTATTATCATATCCAAAAGACCATAGAGGATTTTTAGACTTCCAGCCGTAAGATGAGTTAATATAGAAATTGTGTTTCAATGGTGTAATATTTCCCCGAAACAGAGCCATTCCCATATAAAACCCATCCATATAATCAGCTCCAATAATTGGCGAATAAAAGACATGGAATTTGTCAGGTTTAGAAACGTTGATAAAAGGATCCAAATCAATTGAGAGTCTGTTCGAGTTGTTGCTGAAATCAATGTCAGTAGTCATAAGGTCAGGATCTAAAACAGCATGTGTTGGACATTGATCAGTTGCGATAGTATATTTTGCTTTGTCCTCATCAGGGAAAATCCAGCGGTCGAAAATAATTTCTTGTTTCTCAAAAAGGGCTAATTTTACAGGAACTCTCAATTTTCCATGATTTGCTAATTTTACAGTCGTCTCCCATCGACCATTCTTAGTTTTTGTAGAAAAATCAGTAATCTTGTAGTCAACTTTCTTTGTTGTTTTAAGATAATCGTGGAAAAACCAGTCGAGATTCATATTCAAGGATTTTTCAAATGAGTATTCCATATCAACAGGTTTAGGATGCCGGTATTTCCAATCGTTATAAAATTCTCTCATAGCGCCATCGAACTTTTCCCTGCCAACATAATTTTCCAGAAGCCTTATACCTGAAGCCGGCTTATGGTAAATACTAGCTGCGTATTGTAAAATTGGATATTTTTCAGCAGAGAGATGTGAGGGAAGGTCTTGGTTTTTATTGGTAGTGAGTTCAAGGAGTATCCGACTCATATATTGGTGATTGAAATCCTTTAGAAGGAAGCGGAATTTTTCAGGGAGGATTTTCTGTTCAGCTTCTGGGATATATTTATTTACATAACGGTTTTCAGCCCAGGTATTAATACCCTCGTCCATCCAGCCATGTTCGCGTTCATCGAAACCTAAAATCCCATAAAACCAGTTGTGACCCACCTCGTGTGCAATAATAAATTCCATGAGGTATTCACTTTTTACTGCATTGACGATAGTCAGCATAGGATATTCCATACCGCCGCCTGCCGAAACGCTTCCATCAATAACCCAGACGACAGGATATGGATATGGTCCGCAAAAAGATCCATAAATTTCCAGAGTATTTTGAACAGTTTCAATTGTATGTATCCAGGGTTTATATTTTTTTATTAAAAAGAGATTCCATATAGTTATTGAGTCTTGTTTATCCGGATATGTGTAAAAGCCTTTCTGTACATAGAATTGCTTATCGGCAACCCAGGCGAAATCGTGAACATCTTTTGCTACATATTTGAGAGTTTTGAAACTCTTGATAGTTTCTTCATCCTTCTTTTTTTTCTTCTTTTCCTTTTTCACTGATTTTGTAATCTTTTTAAATTCTTTTTTCATTTCTTTTTCAGATAAGTTCATCAAACGATTTCCAATTTCGGCAAGTGAATCGAGTCGGAACATTTCAGAAGTAGGAGAAATTAATTCTCCAGTAGCTCCGACAATATATTCTTCGGGAAGAGTAATTTCGACATCGAATGTTCCGAATTCATAATAAAACTCTCCCTGATTTAAGTAGGGATATGGATGCCAGCCATTTTCATCATAAACTGCCACTTTTGGAAACCATTGAACCATTTCATAGTGCTGATCAACATGACCAAATCGTGAAAATATCTTCGGAATTTTTACTGTCCAGAACATTTGAATAGATATTGAATCACCTGGCTGGAGTGGATTTTTAAGATCTATATAACCAACATCTATGGAATCAGATGGAGATATGATATTTACTGAATCATCATTGATCGTTACAGACTCGAATGTAATATAGCCTCTGTCTTTTCCCTTACTAAAGTGAAATCGGGTGGAATAATTTCGTTTCATCTGTTTTGCAAAAGCGGTAGTCTCGTCCTTGTAAGCATTGGGGTAGAGGAGCAGCCAGATTCGATTTAATGGGGTAGGGGAGTTGTTAAAATATATTAATATTTCTTCTCCGGATAGAATGTGCTTTTCGTCATCCAGCTTAACTTTGATTTTATATTCAACTGAATTTTGCCAGTCTGCACCTGCCAATAATAATGATGATGTCATTAAAAAAGCGATAAAAACATGTTTGTTATCCATATTTTCCTCTTTTATCTATGATAAATCCGGCTGGGCTTTTGTCAAGTTGAAGGAAAAATCTCCAGCATTTCCAATTCAATAAGACCATTTGTTACTATGCCAATTAACTGGTTTAGATTCTTCTTCCAATCTATATTATCTGTCTTCATTTAGTGTGGGTTCAAAGATATAAATATCTCCTCAGCATATCTCTTACCGATTGCAAAACAGTAAATTCACAATTCCCAACGAATTTTATAAAACGTTTTTTATCAAATGAACTAATCTGCCTTGTTTTTATCAGTGAATCTTTCATTAAACGGTTATTAATAGTTCTTGGTAAAAAAACATCAAGTTTTACCTTCTTCTCTATTCTTGACGAGATTGGAATTAAAGTTAACAAACTTCCATATTGCATATAGTCATTACTCTGAACTATAAGACCAGGACGAACTTTTTTATACTCATGTCCGAAACTTGGATCGAAATTAATAATCCAGATCTGACCTTGTTGAAATTCCCTCATTTATCATCTAGCTTAAGGTAATATTCTATCTCACTTTTAGTAAGGTAATCACCTTTACTATCATGAACTGCCGCTAGCTCTAATTCAGTATCAGTAGCATAATATTCGGGAATTGATACGATGACTTTATAATGAGCTTCTTTGTTAGCATATTCCTTTGGACAATAAAGATGACCATCTTTAAGCAATTTTGAATCAAAAACGATTTCATGCATGGGTTTTTAACCTCACTTTCTTACGTTTTACTTTTATGAAAATACTAATCTTTTCGTAAACGTGCAAAGAATTTTTTCTATCTTAACCCTACGACGTCATTTAGTAAATATGATACTATATATAGTTCGTGCTATCAACTGTAAATACTACATTCGGTATATTAAATTTTCATGTTACGTAGTAGGGTTAATTCATGTTTTAAGATTTGACTTTTAATTTGGCACAAGTCCTGCCAACTATCTTTACCCCGTGAGATAACATTGAAAATAAGTGCATTTTAGCAAGACATTTTTGGTATCTTTATTTATTTGCCAAATAACAAAAATTAGTAGTATCTAACGGGGTGAATTCAAAATGCAAACTCATTTATGGACTTGTGCTAAGTTAAATAGCATTTCCAATTCAATAAGTCCATTTGTTGCCAGAACCTGCTTCCCATAGATAGAAAAATCTTTCCCTGAAAAATCGGACAATTTCCCACCGGCTTCAGATACAATTAATGAACCGGCGGCAATATCCCAGGGATTCAGATCGAATTCCCAGAATCCGTCAAATCGACCGCAAGCAGTATAACATAAATCCAGCGCTGCTGATCCAACTCGCCGAACTCCCTGGCTATTTTGATACATTTCACGGAAAATATCCATATTCAAATTGAAGTTACCCTGAAGTTCATAGGGAAAACCCGTCGCGAGTAACGATTCGGATAGTGTTTTGATATTCGAAACTTTAATCTGATTTCTATTTAAAAACGAACCCCTGTTTTTTATCGCTGAAAATAATTCTTTCCGTACAGGATCATAGACGACGCCGATGATTACGTCGCTATTATACTCGACAGCAATTGAAACGGCAAAAGCGGGGAATCCATGAATGAAATTAGTTGTTCCGTCTAACGGATCAATAATCCATTTAAAAGGAGAAGAAGTATTGATCGCCGGCGTCTCTTCTGCCAATATCTGATGATCGGGAAATCTGTCTTTTATCATTGAAATGATGATTTCTTCTGCGTTTCGATCTACATCAGTTACAACATTAGCGCGACCTTTAAAATCAATATTATGATTGTCATACAGTTTGGTTTCAATAAAGTATCCAGCGCTTTGTGCAGCGACTATAGCAGTTTGAAAGATATTTATCAGTAAAATGTCAGAAAGCATAATGACAATATCCCTTTTGAATTTATTGAATCGCAACTCTGTTTTTTTTATCGAGTTGATATACAAACATAAAAACTGTAAAGTTTCCGAGAATACCAATGATCAGCCCGTCGATTCCAGCAGGATTGTGCAGCAGAATGTTCCAGGTGAATACGGATAAAATTCCTGATGTTCCACCGAATATGAATTGTTTCCGGTTTGTTTTCATTCCGAGAATGGCTGTTACTAAAGGGACCAGAATTATAGGTGACCAGAAATTATAGGAATACAGCAGAATGTCTAAAATACTTTTAATTTTTATAGCAACTACCACTGCCAGAATGCCGACAAAGATGGTAATTAATCTTACGGAAATTAGTAACTGCTTTTCAGTCATGATGTCTTTTCTGACAGGTTGAAGGATATCATGGGTAAATGCCACTGAAGCTGCATTCAAAAATGAATCAGCGGAAGACATTACGATGGATATGGTGCTGGCAATCACAATACCCTTTAATCCGACCGGCAGAACCGTATTAATCAGAAACGGCATTGAGAGATTTGGATCAAGATCCGGTTTAATAGCCAATGCGACCAGCCCAATAATTCCGGTTATGGCAAAAAATGGAATTGAAAATAGACCACTCCAGAGCGTTGCTTTTGCTGTATGGGTTGGATGCTCTGAAAGAAACAGTCTCTGCACATAGGGAGGAACCAGGGTTTCACCAAGCATAAAAGATAAGAACAGAATGATAAATTGAAGAAGTGTCTTTTGATTGCCAAGAAATGTTAAGTGACTTGCTGGAACAGCGGATTGAACTGCACTCCAACCGCCCGCGTAATGGATGCCAATTATCAAAGTAGCCGGTATGCCTACAGCCAGGATAATAAATTGAACGATATCGGTAAAAACGACGGCGCGCATGCCACCGACCGCCGAGTAAATGATTACAATACTGCAGCCAATTAGAATTCCATAGAATTGTGGGATGCCGAGAAATATGTTGAAAATATACCCGATTGCGCCGACCTGTGCCCCTAGAATTCCGCTACAAACCAGAACCGACATTACACCAGTGATAATTTTAGCCAGTTTTCCATAATGCTTTTCCATAATATCACCAACAGAAATTGCATCGGGGTAATTGCCCATTCTGGGTGCAATAAAATAGGAGACAAGGATTTCTTTAAGACTGAAACCCCATAGGGCGAATATATTTACGATACCGAAAAGGAACACCTTTTCAGCATTGCCTATTGAAAAACCGCCACCGATAAACGAAGCGGAAAGCGTGGCGAAAATTACCCATTTCCCAAATGAACGACCGGCAACAGAGAAGTGTGTGATATTTTTAATTCCTCTACCAGCCCAGAGTCCCAGAATCAGAATGCCCAGTAGATAGGCGATAATAATAGCGATGTCCATAACATAAAATCCTTCAATTAATATTACACTAAAAATGATCAGTGCGAATTTAACATTATTAAAGGAAAGTTTAAGTGCTAATTTCGTTTTTATTAACGGAAATAAAATAAAGTGGTCGAAAAATGCCCAAAATTCAGTAATGAAATGTTGTTTTAGAAAGGTGGGCTAATTATAATTAGCCATGAATATTTTACACTATACAGATGAATATTGGATGAATTTCGCTTTTAAAGAGGCGGAGAGAGCCTTAGACGAAGGGGAAATACCGGTTGGAGCCGTTATTATTAAAAAAAACTTGATTATCGGCAAAGGACACAACTTACGCGAAACTCTGAACGATCCGACGGCTCATGCCGAGATTATCGCTATCACTTCAGCAGCAGCCACTATCGAATCCTGGCGGCTCGATGAGTGTACGATGTATGTAACCCTTGAACCATGCCCGATGTGTGCCGGAGCGGTCTTAAACGCACGTATTCCCCGTGTTGTATTTGGGGCGTATGATGAAAAAGCGGGGATGTGCGGATCGGTTGACAATCTTTGTGATCAAAACCTTCTAAATCATAGAGCAATAGTGAAGGGCGGGGTAGAGGAAGCAAAGTGTAAGTCAATCCTGAAAGCATTCTTTAAGAAAGCTCGTGACTCTGAAAGCCCCATTGAAAATTGACATAATAAACGTATATTACAGCGTTTTTTGGAGAGGTGGCAGAGCGGTTGAATGCGGCGGCCTCGAAAGTCGTTTCCCGACGTGTCGGGACGGGGGTTCGAATCCCTCCCTCTCCGCCAATGTTTATAAATAATTTGTTTGCAATAAGTTACAAAATTCATTAACTAAATAAGTTCCCAAATCGTTCCAACTTATATGGTAATTTATACCGAAATATACCCGACTAAATCAGCAGCCAAAAAAAGGCATATAAAACGGCTCTTTAATTCAAACCATATCTTTTGACGTAACTTTCCGGTAATTCAAAGTACCTGATAAACTCACGACCAAACTCTTTTATTTGTTTTTAACCTTGTAGAGCGGCTGGTGTAGATGTCTGGCAATTTCTTTATAACTATATCCAGTCTCACGCATCTGTGCACTTCTATTACCAGGGACTACTTTACCCTGTTTTATCTCAAATATTTATCATATCTTTCATAACAAATTATATTCTTTGTCTGGGAGAACTTATGGCATCTAACAAAAATAATAACGAGCAAAGTCTGGAGAAAAAACTCTGGGCTGCTGCTGATAAACTTCGCAAGAATATGGATGCTGCCGAATACAAGCATGTTGTTCTTGGACTAATCTTTCTGAAATACATTTCCGACTCTTTTGAAGAAAAATATGAGCAACTTACACTCGCTTTTGAAAATCCGGAAAGTGATTGGTATATCAAAGAGCCGCAGGCAAGATACGGGGCTTTAAACGATCCGGATGAATATCGGGCAGAAAGCATCTTTTACGTACCGGAAAAAGCCCGCTGGACCTGGTTACAGTCGGTTGCCAAACAGCCGGAAATCGGGAAATATATCGATGAGGCTATGGTTGCTGTCGAAAAGGAAAACAGTACTCTGAAAGGCGTACTGCCAAAAGTTTATGCCAGACCCAATTTGGATAAACAAAGTTTGGGTAGTATTATTGACTTAATTGGAACGGTGGCTATAGGTACGGCAAAAGCGCAAAGCCAGGATGTGCTGGGACGCGTTTATGAATATTTTCTTGGACAATTCGCTTTGGCAGAAGGACGTAAGGGCGGACAGTTTTATACACCGGAAAGTATTGTTAAACTGCTTGTTGAAATGCTGGAACCTTACGAAGGGCGGGTCTTTGATCCCTGTTGCGGTTCGGGCGGCATGTTTGTACAGAGTGAAAAATTCGTGGAAGTCCATGCTGATTTAGTTAAGAAAAATGGAAACGGGTTAGCGCTTAATCCAAGAGATCGAATTTCTATATATGGTCAGGAAAGCAACCAGACCACCTGGCGTTTATGCAAGATGAACCTGGCTATTCGTGGGATTGACGCCTCCAATATTAAATGGAATAATGAAGGCTCGTTTTTAAAAGACGCCCACCCGGATCTGAAAGCCGATTTTATCCTGGCTAATCCACCATTTAACGATAGTGACTGGTCGGGCGATTTGATGCGTGAGGACGCTCGCTGGAAATACGGAACACCGCCAACCGGCAACGCCAACTTTGCATGGGTGCAGCATTTTATCTATCATCTTTCTCCTACCGGTAGTACCGGATTCGTTTTGTCGAATGGTTCTTTGTCGTCCAATACCGGTGGTGAAGGTAGTATTCGGCAACGGATCATTGAAAATGATTTGGTGGATTGTATCGTAATGTTACCCACCCAACTATTTTACAATACCGGTATTCCTGCCTGTCTGTGGTTCGTGAGCCGCTATAAAAATGGGAATAAGGAACGTAGCCGCAAGGGTGAGGTGCTATTTATTGACGCTTCCGAAATAGGTTATATGCTGAACCGCCGCAACCGGACTTTTAGCGAAGAGGATATTAAAAAGATTGCCAACACC
>JAUVYH010000066.1 GCA_030603165.1 Fidelibacterota bacterium | reverse complement strand
GCTTTATTAAATCAATACGATATGGTACAGAGCATGAGCGGAAAAGGAAACTGCTATGATAATGCCGTAGCGGAAAGTTTTTTCAAAACTTTAAAAGCAGAGTTGATTTGGCAAAACGGATGCAAATCCAGAGATGAAACGAGGCGGGATATATTCAGATATATTGAATGTCATTATAACCGGTATAGAAAGCACTCGTACCTGGGTAATTTGTCACCGGAAAAATTTCTGTTGAAACAACAGATGAATTCAAGTCAGGCCCTAACATGACTTCTTTATGTGTCCATTTTTTCGTAGGAATTCCACGGAAGAATGAAAAAAGGAGAATAAACTATATGTCATTATCGGCAGTTATAAAATCAATGCAGGATATTATGCGCCAGGATGCCGGCGTGGACGGCGACGCCCAGCGTATATCCCAACTCGTCTGGATGCTGTTTCTAAAAATATTTGACGACAAGGAAATGGAACGTGAATTAGAAAACGAATACTACGAATCTCCCATTCCTGGAAACCTGCGCTGGCGTAACTGGGCGAAGGATGAAGAAGGCATCACCGGTGATGAATTGCTGGATTTTATTAATAACAGTCTCTTTAAAAACATAAAAGAAAGAGAACTGACAGAAGACAGTGATCCCCGCGCTTTCATGATCCGGGATGTTTTTCAGGATTCCTATAACTATATGAAATCAGGGACGCTAATCAGGCAGGTGATTAATAAAATCAACCGGATTGATTTCAATAACCTTAAAGACCGGCATATTTTCAATGAGATTTATGAAAAACTTCTCAAAGACCTGCAGAGCGCCGGCAATGCCGGTGAATATTACACACCCCGCGCCGTAACCCAATTCATGACGGATATGGTCAATCCCCGGCTGGGAGAGACAGTCCTTGATCCTGCCTGTGGAACCGGCGGATTTCTGGTCTGTGCGCTGGAAAATATGCGCAAACAGGCTAAAACTCCCGATGATTGGCAAAAACTTTCGCAATCACTAAAAGGTATCGAGAAAAAACCGCTGCCTCATCTGCTCTGTACCACTAATCTGATTCTGCATGATATTGATAAGCCTATGATCAAACGGGATAATTCCCTTTCCCGACCACTGCGGGATTATGGCGAAATTGACCGGGTGAATGTGATTATCACAAATCCACCTTTTGGCGGTACCGAAGAACCGGGTGTGGAGAACAACTTCCCGTCTTCCTATCGCACTCGTGAGACTGCCGATCTGTTTCTGCTGCTGATTATTCAATTGCTTAAAAATAAAGGACGCGCCGGAATCGTCTTACCTGATGGATTCCTGTTTGGCGAAGGCGTCAAAACCCGCATCAAAGAACGCCTGCTGGAGAAATGTAATCTTCATACGATTGTGCGCCTACCTAATGGAGTTTTTAATCCTTACACTGGCATACGAACAAATTTATTATTCTTTGAAAAAGGTAAACCCACCGAAGAAATCTGGTACTATGAGCATCCCTATCCCGAAGGCTATAAATCTTACTCTAAGACCAAGCCCATGCGGATTGAGGAGTTTGAGCCGGAAAAAACCTGGTGGGATAAACGCGAGGAAAACGAATTCGCCTGGAAGGTCAGCTTCGATGAGATCAAGAAGCGCAACTTCAACCTGGATATCAAGAATCCCAATACCGAAGACGAAGACCACGGCGATCCTGAAGAACTGCTGAAGAAATATTACGATCTGGAAGGACAGATCGGGAAAGTACGAGACCAACTCAAACAGGAACTGATGAGTGTGCTCGGAGATCAGAATCGATGAATTTGCTCTTTGACCACTTTGAGAAACTGATCGATGCGCAGAACGGCATTCCGAAAATGCGGGAACTGATCTTACAACTGGCGGTACAGGGGGAATTGGTACCACAAGACCCCAATGATGAACCAGCCTCTAAACTGCTAAAAAAGATCAAAACCGAAACGCAGAAACTAATCGCCGAAGGCAAGATCAAAAAGAACCACGCCAGTGGGCGGGCAGGAAAGCCGCTGCCTCCGATTAAACCGGAAGAGATTCCTTATGAATTGCCGAAAGGGTGGGTGTGGTGTAGATTAAAGGCACTTGGGCAAGTAAATCCAAGAAACGATATTAATGACGAAGTGGAAGTATCATTTATTCCAATGGCTCTGATTAGCGAACAGTATGGACGATCACCAAAATCAGAAAAAAGATTGTGGTTACAGGTAAAGAAAGGATTTACCCATTTTAAAGATGATGATGTTGTTGTTGCTAAAATAACACCCTGTTTCCAGAATGGTAAATCTGCAATAATGAAAAATTTATACAACAGCTTCGGGGCAGGAACAACTGAGTTACATGTGTTTCGAGGTAACCCCGAATTTGTTTTGCCAGAATATATTTATATATTTTTTAAATCACCTCGTTTTCTTGAAGAAGGTGTAAATAATATGACAGGTACAGCTGGGCAACAACGAGTACCTAAACAGTACGTTTTCGATAGTCCGTTTCCGTTTCCGCCTATAAACGAACAACACCGCATCGTTGCCAAAGTCGATCAGCTGATGGTACTCTGCGATGAACTGGAAACGCTGAAAGAGAAGCGCAACCGCAAACAACTGTTGATGAATAAAGCGGCGCTCTTTGCGCTGCTGAATTCGCAAACTCCGGCAGAATTCGCCCAACACTGGCAGCGGATTGTTGACCACTTCGATGAATTCTACCGTATTCCGGAGAATGTCGCCGAACTGAAAAAAGCCATCCTGCAACTTGCCGTCCAGGGGAAACTCGTGCCGCAAGATGAGTCGGATGAGCCTGCTGTGGAGCTGATCAAAAAGATCAAAGCCGAAAAGCAGAAACTGATTACCGAAGGAAAAATCAAAAATGACAAGCCGCTACCGCCGATTAAACCGGAAGAGATTCCCTATGAATTGTCAAAGGGGTGGGTGTGGTGTAGGATGATTGATATCACTCAAAAAATTGGATCGGGAAGTACACCCAAAGGTGGAAGATCAGTTTATACTAATCAAGGTGTTAAATTTATTCGATCGCAAAACGTATGGAATAATGGTTTAAAAATTCAAGGTGTCGCTTTTATATCAAATGATATAAATAAAATAATGAGTGGGACAATAGTTAAACCTAAAGATATTCTCTTAAATATTACTGGTGCTTCAATTGGTCGTTCATGCGTTGTTCCGGGTGATTTTGATATTGGAAATGTCAATCAGCACGTGTCGATTATCCGAATGATAAATACTAATTTAAGAAAATGGATTCATACTTGTTTAATATCTCCATACTTTCAAAAACTTATTATGGATGTTCAAGTTGGAATGTCTCGTGAAGGATTGAGTAAAGCGAAAATTGAACGATTTATTATCCCGATGCCTCCCCCTGACGAACAAAAACGTATCGTTGCCAAAGTGGATGAGTTGATGGGATTGTGCGAGAAGTTGGAGAAGGGCTTGATGAAATCAAGTGAGACTCTGGGGAAGGCGCTGGGGAGTGTTGTGAGCGGGATGGGATGATACCATGAATACTAATCCATTATCAGTTTTTCGTGAGTTTGATACACTTGTTCGTAATCAATATGAGAAATATGGATTAAAATATCTTGAAGAGATTAAAATTGATGGAAAAGACACGTTGGCATATTTTTCAGACGCTATACAAAATAAAATAGATGTTCACGAAATAAACCAATTCACGAGTTATGATGAGTTTCGTATCATTAGCGCTGATATAAAATACTTTACCGGCATATTATATTTACTTCGGCCATTTATTAATAATCCCCTAAAAGAAAGAATTCATGGGACACCTTCATATCTGCAAAAACCATATGATAAACGATATTTGAGCTATGCAGGTATAATACCACAATTGATATATAATTTTTGGGATAGAATTGGTGATTTGTTGTGGAGTTTTTTTAACACGGACTTAAAAGAAATAGATGTATATATAAACAGGGTACTTGAAAAGATACCTGATGAATATAAAACATGTGAACATTATCGAAAATTAGTAGATATATTTTCGATCCATATCAAGCCGCTTCTTGCCCAACGTAAAGAAATCGTTCATTATTTAATGATCGAAACTGAAACATATTGGACTACTTTTCAAAGAGATGAAGATGAGATTAAGAAGGTCCAAGAAAGGAAAGAAAATTATCCTGATGTTTATAATGAATGTTTAAAAAAGTCGTTGGAAGGATTTGAGCATACGTTAAAATTAATAAATAAGTTACCGAATAAATGAAAATGTATGATTAAATAATGTGTTCCACTTTTAACAACCTTATTGAAGATTTAAAAAATGAACCTTTTATCTTTTTTATAGGTAATGGTGTTTCAAGGCTTTTTGGTGCAAAAGGATGGGATGAGGTTTGCGGGGAATTAATTTCGAAATGTTTTAAATTAAATCTCTTTCAAACAATTAGTGATAAAAAAGGTTTAGAGGAGTTATTGGATAATCCACATGAATATCCAAGTATAGTTGGAGATTGTAAAAGATTTCTTGTGAATAACGGTCACAAAGAAATTTATAAAGAAACGATTATAAAAAGCTTACCAAATCAGAAACAAGATAAAATCTTTGACGTTATTTTTAGTCTCAACCCTCATGCGGTTGTTACTACAAATATTGATGAGGGAATTCCTATCTATTCCAATTATAGAAACTGCGAACTTATAACGTCTGAAATACCTCGGGGGAAAGGTATTTTTTATTTACATGGAACACAATCTAAATTCGAGTCTATTGTGTTTACTCGTAAAGATTACATTAGACACTACGGAAAGAGAGAAATAATAGATTTTGTTGGACAATTGTTTTCTTACTCTATATTGTTCATTGGTTATGGATTGGAAGAATATCAAATATTAGATGTTATTGGAAATCAAAATAAGCAATCGAGAACTAATAAGATATATCGATTGTGTCCGGAACTGGACATCTATAAAGTAAAGATAAGAACGAAAAATCGATTCCTATTAAATGATTATGGCATAATCACAATTGGGTATTCGGTAGAAAAAGGATATGATAAACTGTATAATGTCTTAAGAGAAATTGGAATCAAATTAAATACACCGGTTTCAAAACTCTCGGATTTTGAAACAAACGGTAAACCTTAATAATGGGAAAATTATGTTTTACGATAAAGTTCTAAATACACTAGACAAAGATATTAATTCAATCGAGATTTCACAGTCTACAATATCGCTTTTATCTGACACTAAATATTATCGGTATTTCTTCGAACAATTATTTAAATCGGCTGATGAAAAATGGATACCAATTTTGATTGAGAAAGATTTATTGACCTTTAACAGAAAACACGGTGATTTCTTCCTGCCTCTGGAATACATCAGAGCTGTGCTTAAGAAAAGCCATAAATATGATGAAGTAATTGTTGAATTACTGTATGATTGGAAAAAACAATTAAACGATTCGGAATTATCCGACTATAATGTTTTGCGGATTTCGGAAATTTGTATTCTTTTAGAAAAACAATATACATCAAAGACACTAAAAATCATGCTCTGGTGCCTGGATTTATCGGACAGGGCTGCGCATATGATTATCTCTGAGTTCGTGCCATATGTAAAAAAACTAAAAGAAGCCAACGCAGACAAATTAATTCTGCGTATCTATAGGAATATTTTCAAACTCACATATAGCGAAGGGAAGGCATTCCGCTCAAAAGAGATAGAATTCATATACGATCAATATTGGATTGCCGAAGTATTTAAAGAAATCAAAGATATTATCCAAAAGAATCCCTTACCTTACTTCAGACACCTGGTAAAAGAATATCATGCCGTTCTTGTCAAAGTATATCGAAAACAAAAAGGTCAGAGGAGAAGCGATTACAGTTACATATCACGGCCTGCAGTCGAAAAATCAAGGCATAATTTAGGTGTCAGTACTCAAGATACCATCATTACAATGCTCAGGGATATTATTGATTGGACAGACGGTAAGGAAAACAGTAAGACGATCCTCGGATTGTTGTTAAAACAAGAATATCCCATTTTTCGTCGTTTGGCACTATACCTTTATGGTGAACGTTTTGATATCCTTGGGCATGAATATGAAAAAGAATTTATTAATCAGGAAACTTTTTCAAATTATCCCGTCAATCATGAGCTATTTGAAGTTTTACGTAAGTATTACTCCAAATTAAAGAATCCTCACGTTATAGATGACATATTATCAAAGGGACATCAGGGTTTACATCAAGATTTAGAAGCAAAGGAAATTGAACATCATAATCGAATCTGGAAATTTAAATGGCTATCCGCAATCCAAAAGAATTCCCCGTCTGCTGAGAGGGAAAAAGAGATAAAAGACCTTGAGCGAAAACTGGGTTATGAACCGGAGCACCCGGAGTTTGAGGTTGGTTATTCAGAATTCCGGGTTGGTTGGGACTCACCCTGTACAATTGAAGAGTTGGCATCCAAAAGTTGGCTGGAAGTAAAACAATATTTACTTGAGTTTGATGAAAAAAAGGCGAAAAGCAAACTAAACTATATGCCTGAATTTGAAGGTCTTCGAAGAGTATTTGAGAATGTTATTCAACAAAGAAAAGACGATTTTATTAAGCATATCGATTTGTTCAAAGATATTACGTTAAGGAAATTTTACATTGGTACCATTCCTTCGGGATTAATACCGCAGGAAAGTAAATATAATCCTCAATATATAATACCTTGCATTGAATACCTTAACTGGATATTAAATGAATTGGCGGAAGGGCGACTTGACTTTGAAGAGACACACATCTACCAGATGCAATATGGATTTGGACACTTTTTTACTCATATCTATAATTTGAATGCAAATAAAGACAATAGAATTCCCAAAAAAGATATTGACAAAATTACTTCCTTATTAAATCGGTTTTATCAGGTTGCATATTTTAAACTTGATCAGGATCTGGATTTAAGTAACGCAGAGCAGTCATTTATTAATCGTATTTTGGGTGAATACTGGCAAGCCTGGTTAGCGTTGAATTTCATTCGCTTTCGAGCAACAGAGATAGCGTCAATTGTACCGGAATTCAAGAATTTACTTACAGAACGTATTGGTAAAGATGTATTTGTGAATTACCTGACAGGGAAATATATAGCTAATTTCTATTTCCTGGATAAAGAGTGGACTCTTAAGAATATTGACAAAATCTTTCCAAAGTCCAAAAAGCAAAGGAATCTGTGGCTGGCGGCAATGAAAGCCTTTCTCTGGTCACGTAGTCTGCATGATGATCTTTTTGATTACCTGTTACCTAATATTAAAAAGTTCTGTTATGAAAAACTGGATGAGCGGGAGCAAACAGCACTTGGAGACAGAATCGGATTTTATTATCTGAGAAATAAAACACATACGAACTGCTATCGAGACCTGATTAAGCAGATTGAAAAATGTTATGAGAAAAATCCAAAGATTTTTTCTTCAATTATTCACTTTCATGTTCGTTCATATAGTGAAGAAACTCAAGCTGGTAAACGTATCCGAAAATATATCCGCTATCGGTACAACATCATCAAGAAGAATCCCAAGAATTACATAGACGAGTTCGAGGCTATTCTATACACTTATAAGTGTTTACCAGATATGAAATATTCTGACTATCTGATAATTCGTAAAGCATTTGAAAAAACAGATATGAATACTCGATCACTGGAAATCATGGAATTGTACACATTTTTCAGAGAGAAAGAACTTTTTAGATATCTAATTCATCTGATGGAATTTGAGTTAAAGGGTAATACATTTCCGTCCTACCGATCTGAAGAATATAAAGAATTATTCAGAGTACTTTATCGGAGTGGAGATACCTATGTTCAGCGCCGGACAAGTGTCTTGATCAATAAACTTGGTGAAAGTGGTTTTTATGATTTTAAGGATATTTATGAAGAGTACCTTTCTGGTACATTTGACAGTAATCCCACACCACTTTAGAAAAATGTTGCTTTTTGTTAATGTATATCTTAACATATCCGAGAGCATGAAAATTTGATTAAAAAGATAATTCATTTTGAAAAACTTCCAATCGCAAAGTTCTATGGTAATCCTATCTATGATGTTTGGCACCTTGTTAAAGACGGTGAACCCCTTGTCCTGAAGGATTTTAATTCTCTTGATAAAGCAACACGAACAAAGGTCAGAAGAATCATTGGGAATATGGCAACAATACCAGAATACGATTCGAATTCACTACGATGGATGGTACATAAATATCAATATGGAGAGGTCAAACCAAAGGGACATCGATTCTTTTTCTTTATCAAATGCGGCATGAATATTGTTTTTTTTGAATACAGAGAGAAGAAGAGTAATTCGTTAGGCGATGAAGTATATAAAATGATTGACCAAAAGAGGGAAGAATATGAGCGAGAATTCGAAGAGTTCATTAAGAGAAATCAATAAATTCTTTTCCGCAGAACCGGATGCCGAGGATAAGGCATGGATTATCATTGATGAATTCTATCATTATGTAGCGACTTATATGAAGAACAACAATATCAGCCGTGCAGATTTGGCGCGGCGGTTGGGAAAATCCCGGGCTGCAATTTCCCAAATGTTTAACAAGACACCGAATATCACAGTATTGAAAATGGTCGAAATCGCCGATGCAATTGGCGTTGATTTATCTATAGTCACAAGAGAAATCGCTTTAAAAGCACGGAAAGCGGAATATCAATTAAAAACAGATGTTGTTACTGTACTAATTCATCTTGATAAAGATAACTTTTTAGAAGGTAAATATAATTATCAGGAATCATCGGACTATTATCAAAATATTTATGTACAGGAAAATTATCCTCAATACAATTATTCTGTAAATCAATAAAGTCAAAGAGAAAAAATGGAAAAAACAAAAAATAGTGCAAATAAATCAATATCTTTCATGTTACTTGAAATAAAAAAAATAAGGTTTTATCAGAGTAACTACCTTGATTTTGGTTTATCAATTGAAGATGTTCTCAAGGGAAATTTAAAAATTGGTGTGAATTTCGAACTCTCTCCAAGTGAAGAAACCATTTCATTGTTTCTGAAATTGGATTTTTGCCATACTGAGCATGAATTGTTTGGAATAGAGACTGTTCACAAGTACAAAATAAAAGATTTTAAAAACGCTATTCAGTATGATGACAATAAAAATTTTAATGTACCGGATGAAATCATGAAACTATGGCTAAGTATCGCAATTTCCGACACTAGAGGAATGTTAGTCATATTAAATGCCGATCATGAATACTCAAAGATCATTATCCCCTTGATTCATCTCGATACATTTATGAAAAGTTTAAAAGAAAAACAAAAAAAGGCGGATTAATCCTCCTTTAAACTATTATTGATAAGATATTTTTTTACAAATACCTTTTCAGATACCGCCCCAATTCCACAAAATGCAGCGTAATTCCTACCCGGTGTGATTGACCGAGTTCACTGTAAGCGCCACCCATGGGCAGACTGTAGTCGATACTGCCTACTATAGTCTCCAGTCCGAATCCCACATGCATGCTGCCCAGATTATCCCGACCGGCGCGCAGCAGGATGAATTTTTTAATCTGCAATTCCAATCCCATACGAAAGCCGCTGCTGATGAAGCCGAGGTTCAGATCGGACTGATTGTATTCTCCCTCGAAGGTCATATCCAATCCAACAGATGGGCGAACGACGATCGGAATTGCCGATGGCGCAAAAGTATAGACGCCACCTAATTGTACCGACGGTAGGATGAATTCGTTGTCGCCGTCGGGATAGTACAAAAATGTGGTTGTAACATCACGCACAATCGCGCCGACCTGCAGTGACGGCAGCAGTCGGTACAGGGCGCTCAGGTTGAATCCGAATCCCCAGGCGGCGGTTGTTCCGAGAGATTTGTACAGAGTTTTAATCGTTCCACCCAAATATAAGCGCGGGTTCATCCGCCGGGCGATGGCAACGAACAGCGCATTTTCACTGGCGCCGAAAGTTCCGATTTTCCCGAAATCCAGGCGTTCGCCGGGATCCAGTTGACCGTTGCCGTTATCATCGATCAGCGCCGAGCGTGTATCGGGAATATCATCTACTCCCAGCCGAAAAAAACTGACGCCATAGGCATAATCCGAGCGACCGGGAATTGCCAGTGAAAAATAATCCAGGTTAAGAACACCGCCGAATTCCTCGGTGTGCATGAATTGTCCGGAGAGAACCGTATTCTCGACCAGAAACGCCGGGTTCCAGTAAGCGGCGGCGGCAGCTTGCGGCGAGGCAATCACCGAACCGCCGAGACTCATTTCCCGGACGCCCATGCCGATTTTCAGAAATTCACCGGCGTACTTATCACCAAAGGCAAAAGAGGTTGTCGTTACAGAGGCAACAAGCAGCGTAACTGAAAAAAGTCTCGATAAATTGAAATATTTATATTGAAGTGTTCTGAAGAATTTCATATTACTGAATGATACGGTATTACAGTTTGAAAGTTCCCGCTATCAAACTCCGTATTCCTTTTTGAGTTCGTCCAGTTTCTGAAGCGCTTCGACGGGCGTCATGCGGTCGATATCCACACTCTTCAGTTTTTTGCGCAGTTCGTTTTCCCGTTGATCGAACAAGCCCAATTGGTTTTTATGAGGTTCGGGAAGTTTATGATATTTCAATTTATCCGTCGGCAGCACCCGCTCATCGGCGCTCAGGTTGGACATTATCTCGTTGGCGCGGTGGATTACCTCCACGGGAATGCCCGCCATCTGAGCCACATGAATACCGTAGCTTTTATCGCATCCGCCGGGGATGATCTTGCGCAGGAAAACAACCCGGTCGCCATATTCCTTAACGGCAACATTCAGGTTTTTCACACGGGGCAGGAGCTTTTCCAGCTCGGTTAATTCATGATAATGAGTAGCGAAAAGGGTTTTCGCGGCAACATCTTTATGCTGATGCAAATACTCCGTCACCGCCCAAGCAATAGACATGCCGTCATAAGTAGAAGTTCCGCGACCGATCTCATCTAGTAAAATCAATGAGCGAGGAGTCACATTATTGAGGATATTTGCTGTTTCGTTCATTTCCATAAGGAATGTGGACTCACCGGCGGCAAGGTTGTCGCTGGCGCCGACGCGAGTGAATATCTTGTCAACTACTCCGATGGAGGCTTCATCGGCTGGAATGAAACTGCCCATTTGTGCCATCAGCACAATAATTCCCACCTGGCGCAGATAAGTAGATTTTCCCGCCATATTAGGTCCGGTGATTATCAGTATCTGGTTGGATTTATTATCTACGTCTGTGTCATTGGGAATAAAATTCTCGCCTGGCGGTAAGAGATATTCCACCACCGGATGGCGTCCGGCTTTGATGACGACACGGCTGCTTTCATTCATTTCCGGTCGGGAATATTTATTACGGTCGGCAATATGTGATAATGTCCCCAGCACATCCAGTTCTGCGATGATTGCCGCATTTTGCTGGATGGCTTTGATCTCCTTGAGGACTTTTTCACGGATCGCCTGAAAAATCTCATACTCGATCTCCGACATCTTTTCTTCGGCGGTCAGTAGTTTCTCTTCGTATTCTTTCAGTTCAGGAGTGATAAAACGCTCGGAATTCACCAGGGTTTGTTTACGAATATAGGTGTCCGGCACTTTATCCACATGAGGCTTGGTGACATCGATATAGTAACCAAAAACTCTATTGTAACCGACCTTGAGCGTTGGAATTCTCAGAGTTTCCCGCTCCTTTGCCTGCATCTGAAGGATCCACTCTTTACCGTGCCGGATGATATGGCGGTATTCGTCGAGTTCTTTGGAATAACCGTCCCGGATAAATCTGCCTTCCCTGATGGATAGCGGTAAATCCTGATCCTTAACGGCGCTGTTTAATAATTCCACGATTTTAGGCAAGCGAGAGAGGGATTTATTTAACTGTTTGAAGGCTTTTTCATCTTCGACAACGGCACGAATTTGCGGGATCATTTCGAGAGTCGTTTTCAGAGAGTTCAATTCCCGTGCGCCGGCGCGGTTAGTAGTCAGCCGGGACAATAATCGTTCCAGATCGCTTGTTTTACCAAGCAGTTTTCGTAATTCAGCCCGGTTTTTATGATTGTTAAAAAGGAAATTCACCCGATCGTGACGTTGACGAATTTCCGTCAACTTGCGCAAGGGCGCCCGCATCCATTTCACTAAAAGCCGGCTGCCCATAGGCGTAACGGTATCATTGATCACACCGAACAGCGATCCACGCTCATTGCCGCTTTGCATCGTCCTGAAAAGTTCCAGGTTGCGCTGAGTAAACTCGTCAACCAAAACGGCATCCTGATCACTCTGCAATCTCAGGCTCGAAATATGTTCGAGGTTAGTCTGATGATTATGGCGCAGATAGCTGATGACCGGTCCCGCCGCCATAATTCCCATCGTCGCTTTTTCACAGCCGAACCCTTTCAGAGATTGTGTTCTGAAATGATGAATCAGGGTTTCATAAGCCATTTCATGGGAGTAGAAATAGTCTTCCATCGATGTAATCCGCAGAACCTGATTGTTGAATAAGGCGCTAACCTCCTTCTGCTGACGCTCGGCGCAAAGAATCTCCGATGGCTGTAGCGACAGAACGGTTTCTTTCAACCTTGCCAAGGGCGTCTCGGATAAGAAAAATTCACCGGTAGAAACATCAATCGTTGCGATACCGGCTGTTTTATCGTCATAAATAATTGAGATAAGGTAATTATTTTTCTCATTTTCCAGATAATTGTCGGTAATCGCGGTTCCCGGCGTGACCAGTTCCACCACTTCCCGTTTGACGATGCCTTTTGCCAGTTTGGGATCTTCCACCTGTTCGCAAATAGCGACTTTCAACCCGGCTTTAAGCAATTTATGTAGATAATTATCGAGAGCGTGATAGGGAAATCCTGCCAGCGGAACCGTGGCGGCTTTGCCGTTGGCGCGTTTGGTCAATGTAATATTCAGGATTTTTGCGGCGGTCTTGGCGTCTTCCCGGAAGGTCTCATAGAAATCGCCCATACGAAAGAGCAGCAGGGCGTCCGGATACTTGGCTTTGATAGCGCTGAATTGCCGCATTACGGGAGTTGATTCGTCGATATAGTCGGTCTTCTTAGTCATCATAATACGGCTTTAAATATAAGTAATCGCCGGTGATATTGGAAATTGATATTTTTGTGAATAATGTGGGTTAACTTATCGTTCGCTGATCCCCATGCCGAACCGTCAATCCAATCCGGTCATAATAATTCAAAATCGGGATAGCCCATTTACGGCTGGTTTGCAAGACATCTTTCAATTCGCTGACAGTTGCCCTATTTTTACTTATTAAATATTCCCGAATCAGCAACATACCTTTTTCCACGACTTCCGAATGCAGAAATCTATCCTTATCGATCTGTACGATGCGTTTCTGATCCAGCAGACAGGCGAGAATCAGTTGAATATCTTTTTCCGGCAGACTGGAAAATTGATTAATTTTTTTTAAATCGGGAGGATTGAAGGCAGCGCTTTGCAATTTAGATTCCAGATCATCAATAAAACGCTGCTGTGCTTCAGAAAAATTCACCGTAAAGTCCGCCATAGCTACTCTATCACCCATGATTTTGATCCGATGCTTATCACTCAACTGTTTCAATAGATAATTTCCCAGAACCGGCGAAATGTTAACAGCTCCGAAGAGTTCAGTTTTTACCAGTCCCGGAGATAAAGGTTTTTGTCTATGATATTGCCGAATCAGGTTGAGAAATTCCAATTCTAGATCATTGTGAAATTTAGTGGCAAACCAGGCGTTTTCAATTTGAACTGCCGTACCTTCCCGCTTCAATTTATCGAGATGCTTTTGAATGATGTCGTCATGACATGATAAGCGCATAGCCAGCGTGTGTTCAGTCAAAACCTGGGTCGGATTGGATTCAAGCTGCCAACGAACTACCGTGAGAGAGTTTGCATTATTCAACGCAGCGAGAGATTGAGCCGCCTGGACGTCTTTTTTACGCAGCGGAGCAGATTGGACTTCGAGCACAGAGCCGCCGCCAATAGTGATCATGGGCGAGTATTGACGGATGATAAAGCGATCTTGAAAACCAGCCGGGATTTCCCTGTCAAAAACCAACTGTACAATAGCCGATTCGCCGGGAAGCAGTTTATCTTTTCCAATTAAACGGATCCGCGCCAGGTACTCACCGGTTCCGATATGTATCCGAACACGGGCGTTGTACACCAGATCCGGCGCCGATGGCAGCGCTGATACTATACAGGTGATTAATTTGCTGGGATTGAAATAGCCGCGCGTAGCCAGGATAAATCCTCTTTTAACCTGATTGTGATCGATGCCCTGAATATTAATTGCCGCCCGGTGTCCGGTGGAAATATTCTCAACTGATTTATTATGAGATTGGATTCCCCGTACTTTTACCGGTTTCTGCAAAGGCAGGATTTCCAGTTTGTCACCGACACTGACCCGTCCACTGATCACCGATCCGGTGACCACCGTGCCATACCCCTTGGACGCGAATACGCGATCAACAGGAAGCCTGAAAAGTTCCGGGTCTGTTTTTGATTCAACCACATGCTCAGGTAATTTCAGAAAATAGTCTTTTAATTCCGAAATTCCGGTTCCTTTTACTGAAGAAACCCGAAAAACAGGGGCATTCTGTAAAAAGGTTCCCTGAACCAGTTCCCGTAGTTCTTCTTCCACCAGATCGATCCACTCCGGGTCCACAATATCGATTTTTGTGATCACAATTAAACCGCGGGAAATATTCAGCAGGGATAAAATATCGAGGTGTTCACGGGTCTGGGGCATGATGCCATCATCTGCGGCAACCACCAGTAGTCCCGTATCGACTGTACTGGCGCCGGTGACCATATTTTTTATAAAGCGCTCATGCCCGGGCACATCGATAAAGGCGATGTTTTTTGTCAGAAAGGCAAAGCCGATGTCAATCGTCATGCCCCGCTGTTTTTCTTCTTTGAGACGATCGGGATCGGTTCCGGTCAGCGCCCGTATCAATGTGGATTTTCCATGATCGATATGTCCGGCTGTTCCAATTATAATTGGGCGCATATATCGTAACTGGGTTATTTCGCTTTAATTTGAGATGCTACACGGATTATGGCATTCTGAATGAAGATCAGTTCCTTTTCGGCAACCGCCATCAGATCCAGATAAAACCGTTTTTCTTTGAGATATCCTACAACCGGCGGGTCCTGCTGACGAAATAGCACGGCAAGCTTTTCTTCTGAAATTCGGTTGGAACTGATCCGAATCGCCACGCTGGGAATCGTCTCGATGGGCATGGAACCGCTGCCGGCTTCAGTCAAGGTGTCACAAATTTCAACAGTCAGACGATCATGCAGCCGATTTTGGATTTTTTCAACTACCTGTTGAGCCATATTCCGCAATTGGTCTCTTGACTGGGTGAGAAAAGAATAGGTCGTAACATCCGGTATTTCGATGTTAAAAATATATTTCCTCAGCGTATATACCAGCAGGCATAAAATTGTTTTATCACAGCGCACTACTCGCATTAGCGGGTTTTTACGGATTTTTTTAATATACGGAGATTTCCCGACGATCAATCCCGCCTGGGGTCCGCCTAACAATTTATCGCCACTGAATGTAACCACATCAAAACCTGCGGCAATTGCATCAGATACCAGCGGTTCTTCCGGCAGTCCCATACTGCCGGTTGGAATTAATGCGCCGCTTCCCAAATCCATGATAACGGGAATATTGTTTTTATGGGCAAGCTCAACAATATCCGATTCCGGTGGTTTTGCCGTAAAGCCCTCAACCCGATAATTGGATGTGTGGGCAATGAGAATAGCGCCGGTTTTAGAACTGATTGCATTCTCATAATCCCGCAGGTGAGTTCGGTTAGTTGTACCGACTTCAACCATCTTTGCGCCGCTTTTTTTCATCACGTCGGGCAAGCGGAATGAGCCGCCGATTTCAATCAGTTCGCCTCTTGAAACGATAACTTCTTTACGATATGTGAGTGAGTTCAGGGCGATCATCACCGCCGCGGCATTATTATTCACGACGGCAGAACTTTCAGCGCCAGTTAGCAGACGTAAGTATTTATCAGTCAAATCCAGGCGTTCCCCGCGTTTTCCACTCTCAAGGTCAAATTCCAGGTTCAGGTAGCCCGAGGCAATATTCATCAGAAATTGTAAAGAACGCTCACCTAACGGTGCTCTTCCAAGACCGGTATGCAGTACTACGCCGGTGGCATTGATGACTTTTTTAATGGGAGTGGTCGTGAGTTCCTGAATTTGCGTAATGACGGAATTACGGATCAATGTCAGCGCCTGATCCCTGGATTTCAGCCTGAACCGGGTTGACTGAATCCTGTTGCGTAATGATTCCAGTTCTTCCCTGACTAAAACCGTCAAGTATGCCTGTTTTAACGAAGCCGCGTCGTCGGAAAGAGTTTCCAAAACTTGCTGTACCGACGGTAAGAATTTTAAATTGTTTTGGGATAAATGATTCATATTATTTTCGATTGATAATGGTTTTTATGGTCGCATTTTTTTACTGAGAGAAATTTCTATTTGTAACTGGCTTACAGCGCCTTCCCGCAAAATTTCCCAGGAATCATCGTAGAGTTTTATTACCGTTGACGATCTGGTACTATTTGCCTTTCCATTATCAATAACCACGGCTAATTCCGATCCGAAATAATCGATAATTTCATGCACATTTTTTGCGGGTGGGAAATCCGTTGGATTGACACTGGTTGTGGAAATAGGGTGAGGATAACCGTCCATAAGATCATTCAATGCCGGCAGATCAACGACTCTAACGCCAATGTAACTTTTCTGGATAAGAGTATCCGGAAAACGCTTTTTGAAGGGCGCCGGTAAAAGCAGGGTTACTTTACCGGGCATCAGCGATCTGACGGCGCACTGCTGATACTCATTAAGATTCTGAAAATCCGTTAACACCTGATTCACATTACTGTATAAAATACTGACCGGTTTGTTGCTGTCCCGTCCTTTCAGAGAAAAGAGTTTATCAATACCTTTCGGGTTGAAAATATCAATACCCAGACCGTAAATCGTGTCGGTAGGATAGGCGATAATCTGCCCTGATTGGAGGGCGTCATATATTTGCGCCTTTCCAGCTGCATCAAGGTATCGTAATTTCAC
>JAUVYH010000171.1 GCA_030603165.1 Fidelibacterota bacterium | reverse complement strand
TTTCAAACGTAATATCTCTGATCACATGGTCAGTATCTTCGCCAAATACCTGAACGGCATACTCTCCCGTTTTACCATTTATCGATATATCCTTAAAACGGACCTTAGATACAAATCCGGGAACCTGTTTATACATATACTGATTTACTACCGGTCTTAAGCGAATCAGTTGATCCTGTCCTTCTCCGTTTAAGCGGATATCTTCAAATACGATATTTTCCATACGCATATCTTCTCCGGGCTCCAATAAAAATGGCACCATATAAAAGTGGACAATATCGATATTGCTATAAGTTACATCACGCATATATTCTGCCCGGCTTTCATGGCCAAGCAAAGTAACCCTGGCCCGGTCGCACCAGAGAATGGAATTTTTTACCGTAATACGTTCAACATTATTGTTTTTACGGTCTTTATATTCCATGCCTTTCAGGGCGATGCAGTCATCGTCCGAACGAATAAAACAATTATCAATTACGACGTCCTGGGCGTTAACCGGATTAATCCCGTCGTCGTTTTGGACCCGGCCGTTGCATATTTTAACATTCTCTATTAAAATATTTTTACAATGTTGGGGAACAATGGTCCAACTAGGCGCCCCGCGAATAATGATATCTTTTACGACCACATTATTCCCGAAAATGGCGATCATATTCCAGGCAGGACCTTTTTTCCACTCCCAATCTGAACCGTCCAGAATACCGCGGCCGCAAATTTTTACATTATCCCCGGCGACAATTACCGAACCTTTGACTACAGCCCCACCGGCAATATACAGTGTTTGATTATCCTTTAGGGGAATCAACCTAGGTTTGTAGACACCCGGGCCATAATAAACCACCTTCGGGTTATCCTTATCAGGAATAAAATCTTCCGGAGGATTTACAAAAATAAGCAGAGGCCTGTTTCGGTCGTCAAGCTCCACGCTTATCTTAACCGGCTTTTCAATGGAAAGACGCAATTCATTTTCATTTATGATTTCAGGCACCAGCCCGGCAGATAGCGGCCGGATAACGGTCCGCTTTACAGAGCGATTTAACGAAACGATTTTAATCTCCACCGTGCCTGTGATATCGAAATTGACAAACGAATATTCGCCACCGTGATTGAGCCTTGTTTTGTCCCATGGAGGATCCTGCACTCTTGCTGTGTAAACACCTATTTTTTCGTTGTTAACCCAAACTTCATAATCGCCGGAAAGTTTTTCACCTTCCGGAGCCGTATATGTCGTCACCCCAGCAACCAAGAAGTTAAATTGCATAATCAGCAAAAAAATCGCCCATAACTTCAACATTATCTTCATAATATATTCTTCTATTTTTCCTTGATTAGAAAAATGGCATCCCGTTCACCAAGGGTTAACAAACTCCCTACCGTTTCTCCATTATTGAATGAGGTATCCTGTTTGGATGAAGCCATTAATCTTTTAAACGATTGTCCGGGAAAAAGGGAAGGTAAATCGAATGAATAATCATGGAGTGAAGGATTTGCTAAAACCACACCGTTTTCAAATTCACGAATCATAATATCGGGAAAAGCGCGCATGGTTATTTCCGAAATCCATACCGGTTCATTCCCTTCCATCTCCAGAAGCAGATTAACTTTATCCGCCTTTACATCCCTGAAATATAACCCGATCTGAAACCAATCCTGATTAAACCAAGATTTAACCCCAAAGTTAAATTGAGATTCGCCAGTCTCCTGAATGCCTGCAAACAATAGCCTTCCAACTTCTTTAGTATAGTTCTTTAAACTATCCCCCTTAATTTTAAAGGAAACGAACAAATCCGGACCATCAACCTTTATATTCCGAAGCGTGATTCGCAATTTGCCTTGCGCTGTTCCATCCTTTTGGGAAGCCGTTATTTTCAGCGAATTCAGGTCTTCTGAAATCAGGACGTCTTTAGCCCCGGAAATGCGTTTCAGAAAAGCGCCGTCCAATCGTTTCCCTTGCCCGTCTAAAATGTCCGGCGCTTGCAGTGCAAGTCGCTGCATTCCTGAGACCGGCTGCCCAAGCCAGCCTTTTTCATTTTCAACACCTTTTTTCAGCTCATCCCAGATGCCGTATTCTTCTCCTCCTTCGGGAATTGGATCGGCGAGGTAGCAAATGGCGTAATCGGTAAAAGTTGAAACCGCCATCACCAGACGATGGCGGCTATAGGGAACAGGCTTAAACTTGCGACCCCATTTGTGATTGATGTAACCAAACTTGGGTTCTCGGCTGTTTATCCTCCAGAAAGCCAGGCGGTTCAAGCCCTCGTCCCATAGATTGATTTCTGGATCAAAAAGCGCGGGCCAGCCTTCACTCTCAATGCCATTGAGAATGCCAAACGCCCGCTGATGCCCTTTTTTAAAGCTATCTGCCATATAGAGTTTATCCTTGGCTAAAAATTCCCTGAGGTCTTTTGAGAATTTTAAAACGCCCAAACTATAAGTATTGACGCCGTCAAATATTCCGTTATCGGGGACGCCGTCACAATCTAAATCAGCCTTCCTATCGCCCAATTTGTAGGCAGCGGTTACCTCAGACATAAGCACGTCAAGCTCGAGTCCGTCAAAACTTGACAAGATGCCGTCTTTCTCAAACCAAGAAGCGATTTCCAGCGCTAAAATTTCACTACACCTTTTACCAGAAGAATCCACCGGGCTGTTTGTAGAATGATTGTAATACCACAGCATATGGGCTGATTCTCTCCACGGGCCTTCATGAATGTGCGCAGCAAGCCAGGCTTTGCCAGCCGGGAATTGCAGTGGTTTTGTACCAAAACAGCCGCGCTTTATCTTTATGGTATTACGGTCTCTGTCTACTGAAACCAGTTCTACCTGTTCGCTGTAATACCAGTTTTGACCACCGGCAGAATCCAGCAGGCAAATTCCAATATCTTCATTTCTGTCGTTAAACCTGCCTAACCCGGTTCTGTAGAGACTTGCATCCTCAACTTCTATTTCCATGATTCCCTCCTGCGCCGGAATTTCAGAAATATTTTTGCAGCCCTGATAATACGCCCAATGTCCGGCAAAATATTTTTCTGATTCATAGCGTGGATCGCGGGCATTACCGTTAAAATGTAATAGAACAATCTGTTCCGGATACTCGTTTTTAAAACAGGTAAAATATTCCAGGTTATATTTACTCCGGTCGGGCAATTCTTCGGTTAGTACTTTACCCTGAATGCCATAAAGCCGGTTAAAAATAACCTTCCATTCATCATAAGAATATTTCCCGCTGGCTGCGAATGATTCGGCCCTCCTGAAGAAAAAAGCTTTTGGGTATCCGGCGGAAAAAATGTCTGGTTTTCCCTGAGTGAGGTCCTGTCGATCACAATATATGAGCGTCACGCAAAAACTAATCATCAATAACAACATTTTCATGGTTGCATCCCTTATATTTTATCGTATAGTGTCAAAAATTTAGGTTGTCTCCTGCATACCCTATTTTCCCTGTCGTAGGCACAAGTGCTCACAGGTTTGAATTCTCAACTCTAATTTATTTATTATAAACAGCCTTGGCAGTCATTTGTGTAGCGCCATGGCGTAAATGAATAAAATAAATTCCTGTTGACAAGTTTTCTTTTGGGCTAAAATTGATCTCATGCCATCCCGGAGTTAGTCTTTGATTTACTAATACTTCTGCTTCTCTGCCAAGAATATCAAAAACAGTTACTTTCACTACTTTATTACGATTGTTGCCAGGAATATAATAGCAAACCTTCGTTGAAGGATTAAACGGATTAGGATAATTTTCCAACTGATAAGTATCGGGAACAGGGCGGTTACCCTGGTCTTGAATAGATGAAACAGCGTCAATAGTTACAGAATCCACATTTGAATAAGACGAATTACCAGCTTGATTTGTTGCTACGACGCGGTAATAGTATTTTCCGGGTTCTTCCGTAATGCGGTCTAAATACGTAGTTAGAGAATCATCAACAACGGCTAATTCGGAAAAGTTCGTACCATCACTGGAGCGCTCTACCATAAAATTACATTCAACAACTGCGTTATTACTCCAGAACAAAGACACCCTGCCCTGGGTATATTCACTGATAAATAAATGGGAAGGGGAGGCAGGTACTGAATGAGCTGCACCGTATTCAAAAGCGCCTATATCATAACCGGCTCCTGCAGGACGGCTGCCTCCATCAAAATCCACAGCCGAAACCAAATCGGTTATGGCAGAATCAATTGCCGGAGAGTCTCCAAGCAAGTGAAAATTATAGGTAGCCGCGTCGACAACTTTAGGGTCAACCAAAATATTACTATCAGGATCTACCATATTGTCAACTTTTCCAAAACAGATATTATTTTTTACAACAAGACCGGTAGGCCGGCTGGATGCCGCCGATCCTGTTAAGCGTATCTGACCGCCTTTACTTTCAAAAACAATGTTATTCATTATAACCACATTGGTCGCTTCCTTATTCTGAATATCGATACCACCGCCAGCTCTGTAATCGATATAACCGTTCTTATAAATCGTGTTGCTATAAATGAAGACGCTATCGACAATATGATATTGACCCACTCCATTGTCGCCAAAATAGATGCCTGCCACATTATTATAGGAAAGGTTATTATATATTTTTATTTTTCTCGCGTAGCTGCTCGCATTGCCGTTTTCCGTCATCACATTAATCCCTGCCCCGCAGCGGGTAACGATATTGTTAAATATCTCAATATCATAACTCTGCTGTGCCCAGGCGTCTACATAAAGCCCCAGTTTTGATTCAATACCTTCTATCCTGTTATTAAATACTTTTCCGTATTTACAGCCTTCCTTCATATCCAGACCTTCGCCTCCTTTTGGCACTGGCTGCGGACGGTTGTGGATATAATTATTCTTTACCTGGAAAGAATCCACACCCACCAGCGAAACACATTCCTGATTTCCAAGTTGAACAGCGCGCGATACATCATTACCATCCACGAAAATATGTTCTGAGTAACGGACATGGATACCTGACTTGCCGCTCCAATAAGTTATATTATCTTTAATGATCACATGCTGGGAATAGCGGACTCCGATTCCCATGTTTTGGGCGTTGCCAACCTTGAATCCATAGATAACAAGGTACTCACAGTTACTCACCTCAATAGCCGCATTTGTCCAACCTCCGTGGGTAGTAACACCGGTGCCGTCAACTACGGGTCGATGCTCAGGATAAGCGCGAAGGAGTAGGTAGGCATCCGGTGTTCCTTTCTTATCAAAGATTTTCACCCTTTCATTGTAGGTGCCGTTCTTGACATAGATTACATCACCGGCAGCAATCACATCAACTGCTTTTTGAATGGTTAAAAAGGGAGCCTGTTCTGTTCCGGGATTGTCATTGTTACCACTCTTGGCAACATAATAATCCCTTGCAAGTACAGACGTTGACAACGTGAGTACATATAACAAAAAACAGCCTATTACATTCTTTTTCATAACATTCCTTTTCCTACCCTCATAAGTCAATTTGCTCTCCCCCAAAATCTCACCATCTTGAACAGCCGGCAGGGCTTCTTACTGCTATTCTTAGATCTGTGAAATAATTTGGGCGGCTCATGTATGAACCGCCCAAATCGAGATATTTCTACGGCATAAACATCAATTTCAGTGTACGGCCGAATGAGCCTGATCGTATATGAAAGAAATATATACCTGCTGCAATCTTAGCCCCGTTTTGAGAAACGGCATTCCATTGACGGATATATACACCAGCGTCTTGAAAACCATTATACAACTCAGCCACTCTTCTGCCAGTGATATCATAAACGGTTATTCCAACATGCCCGGCCATCGGTAAACTATACTGTATATTGACAGTCGGATTGAATGGATTGGGATAACCCGTTATTGAATATTCCTCCGGAATGATAGGCTCCTGTTTTACTCCGAATTCCTCTATAACACGTTTTGCCATAGCTGCTTCAACCAACACATTGTCGAAGTTCGCCGTCGTCTTCCAGGTGGCAAACGATATACGACCGCTGCTGTGTGAGTTGTCTGTGGCACTTAACTCTTCATTACCGTTCACATACACTTTCAGACTTGTGCCGATGGCTTGCGCTTTAATCGTGTAAATCGTATCTGTATTGAACGTGTACGATTTGATCGCCAGGTCGCTTTTAGTACCGCTAACCACTTTAGCCAGTTTCAGTGTCGTACCGCTCTTAATTACCACGCGATAGGAATTGGAAGCCCCATTATAACGGAAGTACAGAAAAATAGTGCTGGTGCCGTCAAAGGAAAGCGGCTTGACATCGACCTCAACTGAGTAATCCATCCAGGTATCTTCGCCGCGCGATGTGCGACGCTCCGAAATGCTGTAGGTACCCAGCTCATATCGCTTACTGCCAGCATCGGTGACCACAGTCCATGTGCCGCTTTCTTGTGTCCAGCCATCATCATTGCCGTCTTCAAAATCATCGCTTAACAAAGCTCCGCTACTACCCTGAGTCGTGTCGCTCGCCTCGTTTGAGTAAGACGAGTTACCGGCAGTGTTGTACGCACGCACACAGTAGGTGTAGATTGTTGAAGCCGCCAATCCGGTATTCGAGTAACTGGTTACATTTGCTCCCAATTGAACAATCTCGCTGAACGAGCCGGTTGTTTTGCGTTCAACTTTAAAGCCGTCTTCATCGTCTGCATTATCGGTCCACGACAGGTTAATCTGACTGCTCGAAATATCCGTTGCCGTCAATGAGGATGGCGCACTAGGAGCAGCCGCACCGCTACCTATCACCTCTACATCGTCAAAGTTCGCTGTCGTCTTCCAGGTGGCAAACGATATACGACCGCTGCTGTGTGAATTGTCTGTGGCGCTTAACTCTTCATTACCGTTCACATACACCTTAAGGCTCGTGCCGTTGGCTTCCGCTTTAATCGTGTAAATCGTGCCAGTATT
>JAUVYH010000020.1 GCA_030603165.1 Fidelibacterota bacterium | reverse complement strand
AATATATACAATTGTTTATACACGCCCAATTTGGCGGTATAAGAACAATGAGTATACACATACGTTGTGCGTCATTCTAAAAAGACACTGAATACATTGAAAGTTAATTAATCTAAAGGATAAAAAATGGCTAATAAAATTGAAAGCGACAAATTACTTGTCAAGGACGTATTCGCAAAATGGTATCGTATTCCTGAATATCAAAGACCTTATGTTTGGGAAAATGACCAAGTAACAGAACTACTTGATGATATAATGCAAGCAAGGACTTCTAACCCAGAATCTCAATATTTTTTGGGATCAATGGTTTTAAGTAGGAACACAAAAGAAGAAGGAACAACAAAGTATGAAGAATATGATTTACTTGACGGACAACAAAGGTTGACAACATTATTTTTGATTACAGCGGTAGTAAGAGACTTAACACCAAAAACAAACCCGAGTAGGTTGAAAACTTGTTACGAGTCCATTTACCGAATGGCAAATCCAGATGACAACATTCCGGAAAGACTTCGTATAGTTTTTGACATTAGAGACCAAGTAAAAGATTTCATTAACGAATATGTTAAGGAAGAAGACGGAACTACAAAAGAAGATGAACTGAAATTAAAAATAGCTAATCAAGATGAAGATGTTTCAATAAGAAATATGTCAAGATCTATTTTGACTATAAGAGAATTTTTTTCTAACAACCATATTGATGATTTTTTTCCCTATCTACGTTCAAATGTGCTAATGATTTATGTTTCAGCAGATGAACTTGAAGATGCTTTTAGATTGTTTACGGTAATGAATAGCAGGGGCTTAAAATTGAGAAATAGTGATATTCTTAAGGCAGACAACTTAGGTAAAATAAAAGATAATGTTAAGCGACTTGATTGTGCTAAAAAGTGGGTAGAAACAGAAAACTACTTTGCAGAAGATTTTGACGCTTTTCTTTCTCATTTGCGGACAATTTTAGTAAAACAAAAAGCTGCCGTTAGTTTGCTCAAAGAATTTGAAGATAATATTTATAACCCTACAAGCTACGACAGGACAACTAAAACTAAGACAAAATTACCTGCACTTCTAAATAAAGGAGAAGACACATTCAAATTCGTTGACAAATACAAAAAGTATTACGAACAACTATTTGATAATGAAAACTATGACTTGACAGGTAATTTCGAACTTTACAATTTACTTCAACTAATGAAAAAAGGATTTGAAGCAGATTTTTGGATAGCCCCATTACTTAGATTTTATGACAAGTTTAAAACAAATAAACTCATAAACTTCATAAAGGCATTAGACAACAAGTTCGCAAACGATTGGTTAATTGGTTTTACCCCAACAACAAGAATTGAAAATGTAAATGCGTTAATCCAAACTATTGATAATGCTAAAACTCCAAATGACATACTTCAGAATGCTTGCTTGAATCTTGATACCAATGATTTATTAAGCACTCTTGAAGGAAATATTTATGGCAGACGAACAGCAAGATATATTCTGTTAAAACTTGACCTACTTTATCACGGACATACTACAAAATTTGAGATGCCTGAAACGATAAGTATTGAGCATATTTTACCTCAAAATCCCTATGACGATAGCCAATGGAAAAAAGACTTCTCAGACATTCAAAGAGAAGAATGGACTAATAAACTTGGTAATTTGGTTCTAATATCAAGGCGTAAAAATTCTGCACAAGGGAACAAGGACTATGCAGACAAAAAAGATAAATATTTTAAAAATAATGTGGAGTTGTTTAGTAATTCAGTAAGAATCTACAATCACTATTCGACTTGGACATTTGCTGACTTAGAAAAAAATAACAAAGAAGTAAGTTTAAAAATTAAACAAGGTTTTGGGATTTAATGCCAAGGCAAAGACATGGATAAAAATATGAACGAACGCACAACAAAGTGTATAAGTCATTGGGCAATAGGTGGTTAAATTAAGGATTATGCAAGTAAAGAAAATTAACAGTAAATTGAAAGTTTTGAGTTTCAAAATGCCCAACTTTTCATATTGCCACCGTTGGCATTCATTGTAAAAATCCGGTGTCATAAAAAAACAAGACTAAAAAAGATTGATTATTTTTGAATTTGAATAATAATGAAATTATGAAAAAAGAGACTTCGATAAAATTATTTGAATCTAAAAAAATAAGAGTCCATTGGGATAATGATACTGAGAAATGGTATTTTTCAGTAATTGACATAATTGAGACTTTAACCAAGAGTAATAATCCACGTAGATACTGGAGTGATTTAAAACGAAAACTTACAAAAGAAGGGTTTAATCAGATGTACGAAATTATCGTACATCTGAAATTAGAAGCGTCAGACGGAAAAAAATATACGACTGATTGTGCAGACACGGAAGGACTTTTACGGATAATCCAATCTATTCCTTCACCGAAAGCCGAACCTTTTAAAGTTTGGTTGGCTAAGGTTGGATACGAAAGAATTGAAGAAACTGAAGACCCCGAAAAGGCTTTTGACAGAGCAATGGAAACATATCTTAAAAAGGGATATTCAAAAAATTGGATTAACCAACGAATAAAAAGCATTGAAGTCCGAAAAGAATTAACTGATGAATGGGAATTACGTGGAGTAAAAAAAGGATTGGAATATGCAATTTTAACTGATGAAATTACTCAGGCTTGGACTGGTCTAAC
The DNA here is from genome assembly GCA_030603165.1 of Fidelibacterota bacterium. Classification (GTDB taxonomy): domain Bacteria; phylum Fidelibacterota; class UBA2242; order UBA2242; family UBA2242; genus UBA9312. The sequence goes on along the minus strand of JAUVYH010000020.1, from coordinate 26,884 downwards.
TACAAAACAATACAAAAACATCAAAGACTTGAAGAAAGAAAATCTTCGAGATAATATGACTAATTTAGAATTAGTTTTAAACATGTTAGCAGAGACATCAACAACTGAATTATCAAAAGAGCAAAAACCAAAGACTTTAAGCCAAAATAGAAATGTTGCAAAAAAAGGAGGTTCGGTCGCGGGTATTGCCAGAAAGGATTTAGAGAAGAAACTTGGAAGAAGCGTTATTAGCCCACTTAACGCAAAGGAATTAAAACAAAAAAAAGACAATAAAGAGATTGAATAATAAACAACGAAATGCCTAAGCCAGCTTTAAAGAAAGCAAAATTTATTAGGCAAATAATATCATTGATTTAGAAGGTCTGCAAAATGAAAATGGTTAAATTAGAAAAAATATTCGTAAATGCTAGCGCACGCGCTCGCAATATAAAGATTATTGAACAATTATTTAGTCAAATTGATTTAAGTAATGTAAAAAAGGTATTGGAAGTCGGCTGTGGTATTGGAGTACTTTCCTCTTATCTAGCTGAGAAATATAAATGGGAAGTAACAGGAATCGATTTAGATCCTGAACAAATTAAGAAAGCAAAAAATGATCACAGAGAAAACAAGTATCTAAAATTTCTTGAAGCAGATGCCACAAAACTTCCATTTAGGGATAGTGGGTTCGATTTAGTTTTATCCTCTGATGCTCTGCATCACATAGTCTCTGATTTGGATAAAGCATTAAGTGAAATAAGTCGGGTTTTACGACCAAATGGTTTCTATGTTTTAAATGACCTTACATTTCCGAGGTTAGGATTCTTTAAAAAATGGAGAATCCCAGTAGAGGATGTTGTTAATTATATGAAAAGAAACAATCTTAAAATTGTTTATGAAAAGAAACCCAAGATTACCATAATGGAGTGGCGTTTCAGTATAATATTTCAAAAGAGTCCAAATGACTATCATAAATGAATTTTTACGGGCTTCAACACTCAATATTGCTTTGCAATTTTGCCCTTCGGGTCATCTAACAAAGGATAAAAGATTATGAATGAGATAAAGTACAAGCCCATCGGAGTTATTCATTCTCCGTTCAAAGAACCCAAAGGAACACCCATACAACCTGCCGGCGCCTGGGGTATCGGTGGAACTGTTGAGGTATTTCCGGAATATGCTGAAGGCTTAAAAGATATTGAAGGTTTCTCTCATATTATTTTAATATGCCACTTTCATCTGTCCAGGGGATGGCGATTAGAGGTAAAGCCATTTATGGATGACCAATTACACGGAGTATTTACAACACGGGCGCCGGCTCGTCCGAACCCAATCGGCATCTCAACAGTGCGCCTTGTCAGAGTTGAAGAAAATATACTTCACATTCAGGATGTGGACATTGTAGATGGAACTCCCCTGTTGGATATCAAACCTTATGTACCGGAATTCGACGTGAGAGATGTAGCGAAAACAGGATGGCTTGAGCAGAATCTGCATAAACTTCCTACATCAAAAGATGATGAGAGATTCATAAAATGATTTGTGCGACTTCCGATCGGTCGCAACTTCACATACCCGCGAAACGATCAGTATATTAATGATCGCAGAGATTAATTCCGGAATCCACGCTTTACAAGGTTCTCTAAAATTTCGACAATGTATCTCAGTTTCTGATTGCCGAGGGAATCAACCATAAGATTGCATTCCGAAACTTGACTTAAGACTGCCATATCAAAGAACATAAACCGATCTTCAAACTTTGCCGGCAGGCTTGAGTTAAGTCGAATCATTATTGCCCTTAACTCGAGTCGTCTCAAACATTCACGCTTATTCAAAAAATCCATCTGACGCCGCCTTAAGTCAAGGGCTGGCGAACCTATGGCTGGAAAATATCAAATAATTAGCCCTGTGGCAGATTCCACAGGGCTAACCCCTTGCGCAACGAACTGAAAACCCGAAATTCTTACTGCCATCCTTGCGATTGCTATCCGAATGATGGTAATAATACCATGCGCGGTACTTCTTCAAAGTCACTCCGCCTTTGGTTAAAAAGAAGTTGCAATGGCAAAATACATCGTTCTTGGAATTCTAGGTCCGTAAGTATAAGCCGGATCACGATCTGGTCCTCTATCAAGATCATCCTGAAACGCATTTGTTATGTTTTTTACTCCCAGGGATACTTTTCCTTTTAATCCCTGTGAAAACGTATATCGATACGATAATCCTAAATCTACTTCGGTAAACGAGCCACTCTTTTCAATAATTAAATCAGGATCTTCCTGACCTTCCACCAAAACCTCATGGGGAATTAGAGCGCCACCGGTATAACTGGCGGCTGTAAATATACTACATCTCGAATTAAGATTATAAGAGACTCTAAAATTACCGTAAACATCCGGCGTTCTCAGGAATTCTTTGGTACCAAAGTCTTCCAGCATCTGATCATACCTGTTTCTTTTTAAAGTCAAACCGCTGCGCAGTTCCAACTTTGTAACAGGTCGAATTCCCAGATCAAATTCAATACCTTTTACCACAGCTCCTTCACCATTAACCCTTTCCCAGATTTCGATATTTCCCGACTTTCCAACGTATTCATTCGTAAATACATTTGTCAAATCTGTCAGGAAACCGGTAGCCGCGAACATTAGCGGAATCGAACCCACATATCCGATAAAATCGAGCCCTCCGCTATATGAAAGACTGCGTTCTTCCTTTAATCCTTTAAAGTTACGCGTGACTCTCTGGTCTCCGCCAACCGCGCAAAGATGTAAATCTTCATCATAGGTTTGCGGGGCTTTAAATCCGGATGTAACAGAAGCTCTGAGATTAAAACCCTGTCCAAATTGATACTTCAGGTTAAAGCGCGGACTAAAAATAACATTTTTAACTTCCGAATGCTTATCCACTCTGGCGCCGACTACAAATTCCAATTGTTTTTTAGGTCCGAAGTGCAGATTGTCCTGGATAAAAAATCCTACGTTCTCATACACCTCGTCAATGTGATAAGCCTGATTAGCCGCGGCTTCATCTTTCAAGCCATCATTTGAATATTGAAGTCCTGCGCTAAATAACTGACCGCCAAGATTGAAATTTGCCTGCAAACCTCCTATATGGAGCGGGTTTTTTGTCACGCCATAAAAACTAAGCGCTTCCAGCGAATCAGCAGGCGTATAACCGCCCAAGCCGCCGTAATATGATTTACGATCCTGAAATGCAAAGGAATAGTAAACCCGGTAATCGAATAAAGGACCAGTCCGATGACTCCAGCGCAAAGCGCCTCCTGTTCGCCAATGTTCAAGAGCTTCGGCTATTTCGGCTTCATGATAAGGCTTGTTAAATTTATTTCCGCCCCTGCGCATTTCATGAATGCGGTGCATTTGAACCGTTAACTCACCGGTTTTAAGCGGCTGATAAAACCATGAAAAACCCAGAGATTCATTCAGCAATTCGCCCAGTTCGCTATAGGTATCGTCATCAACATCAACCGGCTTTCTCTTTCTTGCCGAGCCAAAAATATACGCGCCTGATTTTCCGTCATCACTCGCAACTTCCGCCATCGCACCAACATGTATATCGGGCATTCCTAACGTGTAATTGGTCATAAACTTCATCTGCGACCGGTTAATCATAGGCTTCCGGGTAATTAAATTTACTACACCGGCAATAGCCCCACCTCCATAAAGAGAAGAGCCGCCTCCTTTTACAATTTCAATCCGGTCAATCATTTCTTCCGGAAAATGCTCTAAACCATAAATTCCCGCAAGACTGCTGACAACCGGATCGCCATCGACTAATATTTGCGAATATTTACCTTCCATGCCCAGTATTCGCACCTGGCTGAAGTTACAGTTACTGCAATTATTTTCGACCCGGATACCGGTCTGAAATGAAAGAGCATCTGCCAGATTCATTGAATTTTTCTGCTCGATAGCAATCCGCGTAATAACTTCAGTCCTGACCGGCATATCCTCTAAAATATGAGGCGTTCCGGTACCGGTTACTACAACCGAACCCATTTCAAACATCGTCTGTTCGAGCTCGAAGTTTACGATATATTCTTTTTCCTGATTTACTTCAATTTCTTTATGAACCATTCTATAACCCATCATCGAAGCCACAATGTGAATATTTCCTTTCGGAACGGACCACAGTATATACTCTCCGTTTTGATTGGTTGCGGCTCCAAGCGTCGTGTGTTCAATAAAAACATTTACGCCCAGCAGCGGTTTACTATCGGAAACATCTGTTATTCGCCCTTTTATCGCTATTTTAGACAAAGGCGGTTCTGCCCATGCAAAATTTATCACTACAAACATAATACATGTGAATATCAGTATTTTACGCATATTTTATCTCTCTTTTATTTTTTTATTTTCCATTACTATATAAATATTCATGCTAAATCGGTTACAAGGATTTTATAGCCTTGTAATTACTTTTTGAATCTATGTAAATGACTAATTAATAAGTGAATTTTGGCGGGGCTCGAAGATAAATATGAAATTTCGAGTAACAACTGTAATTAATTAAAGGTACTCTAAGTCTTCCAATTAATATCTTCTTTATTATTATACCGAATAAGCAGAAAATAATTAAATAGTTAATTATATTATTTAACGCTTGGATAAATTGAATTTCTGATCCTGAATGAGAATGATTAGCCTGTGATGGTCTGGAAAAAGGATGATTTATCGGATGACTATGGACAACTACATATCCATCCTCTAAAACATGTATATGTAAGAACAGGTAATTATGTGCAAAACAAATTGACAAAACAAGCGCCAGAATAACCGCTATTGTCTTAAATATTTTAGCCGATTTGTTCATTCTTACTCTTCTTTGGATTGTCATTCAATATAAAATCTAACAGTGTTTGATTCCAATATTCGATTAACTTTTAATAAAAAACAACCTGAAATGTAACAGATTTTTACATTTTTTAAAACAATTATTTTTCAATTCTAGCCAAGTGTCAGCAGCAATGAAATTACTTCATTATTTATAATAAACAGCTACAATCAACCGAAATTGTTAATTCCTTACCGCAAAAGCAATTGTTTATTCTGATACATCAGTAAATAACCACTTAATGATCGCAGAGATTAACGCCGCTCTCCAGGGTTCCGGCGAGATATGTCTTTACAATCTCATCAGGTTCTGCAACGGTAACGCCGTAATACACGTCAATCTGGTTTTGGTGAAACAGCGATTGCGCACGGTTACCCATCCCGCCGCCAACAATCACATTCACGCCCAGTTCATGCAGCCATCGCGGATACGCACCGGGTTCATGAGGCGGGGGAGTTACCAGCTCCGATGTGATAATTTTTTCATCATCCACCTCATAGATTCCAAATTCCTCACAATGTCCGAAATGAGCAGATAACTTTCCGCCCGTTAAAGGTATTGCAATTTTCATAATTTTTACTTCCTTTCACGTTTATCGGATATTAATCCAATTGTCTATAATTCCAATGATACCGGATTAAAGATCCCGGAACGGTCTTTCCCGGCGATCACCTAACAATTTCTCAATTTTTTCCAGCAATGTCTCCGGATTTACCGGTTTATCCAGGAAAACATCCACCGGCAGATAGTCCTTGTCCGGCGCGAACCGATAGGGCACCTTTTTCTGATCGTGGATGCAACTCAAAATAATAATCGGTAAATCCTTCAGATCTAAATCCTCCCGAATCTCCCGAGCCACTTGAAACCCCTCAAAATCCGATGGCATCATAACATCCAGCACAACCAAGTCGGGACGAAAAGTCTTAACTTTTTTAAGCCCCGTTTTCGGGGTTTCCGCTGTTTCTACCTCATATCCTTTTTTACCGAGGAACACGGAAAGAATTTCCAGATAATCTAAATCATCATCGATAATCAGTAACCGACTCATAATTGCTCCTTTACCTTAATCATTTTACTGATGGCTGCTTCCGCCGCATTGACAATACCGTAAGCAATTGGAGATGCAGTAATCAAAGGATGTGTTCCCGATTGAAACATGGCGATCTGTTCAGCCGTCATACGATTCTGGACACAGGCAGAAACGGCATTCGTGATCTCACCAACACTGGCATCGCCCCGAATCTGACCACCCAACAGAACACCGGAATTGATCTCAAATACCAGTTTGATCTTGATTTTCGCCGCACCCGCCAGTTTTCCGGGATGACGATTAACGCTCTCATTAACAGCGCTGACAACGTTGTATCCGTGGGCTTTTGCCATTTTCTCTGTCAGTCCGGCGGTTCCCAAAGCCAGATCACCCACAGCGGTTCCCCACACACCAATGGTGCCCGGTGTTTCACGCTTAATGCCAAATACATTAGCGCCGGCGACCCGGGCTTCTAGCGTTGCAATTGAGGCTAATCTCAAAGCTGAAGAATTGCCGCCGAAGAAAGATACTTTTTCGGCGCAATCGCCGCAGGCAAAAATATTAGGATCGCTGGTTCGCATGGCACGATCAACCACGATTCCACCGGTCAGACCAATGCGTAAACCAATTTTTTTCGCCAGATCGGCATTGGCAACCGCACCGATCCCCAAAATTACAATATCTGCTGCAATCGTTTTGCCGGTAGATAGCTTCACGCTCTCAACATGCTCACCGCCGTCAATGGAAATAACCTTCGAGCCGGTATAAATATTTACCCCGCGTGATTGAAGCTGCTGTTCCATTTCCACACAAAATTCCTCATCATAGGACTGATAGAGACAATGCTTTTCAATTTCAATGACACTAACGTTTTCAACTCCGGATTTATTAATTTCGTCACTGATTTCAATTCCGATAAAACCGCCACCGATAACCACTACATTTTTAACAGGCTTTAATTTTTCCTGCATATCCGTCAGGTATTGAACATCCTTAATGACGGCATACACGCCTTCCTTATCGTGTCCCGGAATCGGTGGCATAGCCGGATAACTGCCGGTACCCAGAATTAATTTTTCATAACCAAATTCCTCTTTTTCCGTTTTCACAACTCTATTTTCCCGGTCGATATCCATAACCTGGTCAATATGCAAACCGAGATTCATTTTTTCATAAGCTATATCGGGAACCAGATTTTCACGAGGATTTTCCAGTGAACCGAAGATATAGGGAATACCACAGGGAATCAGCACCCTTTCTTCTTTGCGAACTACCAGAATTCGTTTGTTCGGATAATGGCGCCGAACTGTTTGAGCCGCCGTCAACCCGGCAGCGCTTCCACCTACCACAATCACATCATAACTTTTCATAAACTTTTTCCTTTCAATGTCACTTATTCTTCAAACTCAGCACAAAGGGAATAGAGCCAAGCGCCACAAAAGCGGCTATTTTATAGCTTAATTCCAACCCGAATTTATCTGCCGCTAAACCAACAAATAAAACCATTATTGAACCCAGGATAAAACTTATAGTCATATAAATACCATTTATAAAAGACATGTGCTCGGTATCATGGTCATGAACCAAAGCCAGCATCACAGGTCCGCTGGCAAAAAGGAAAAATCCGGTCACAATTAAAATAGGAATGATCAATACACCGTTAAATTTTACAAACAGCCACATTAAGATAGGATTCATAATTGCAATTACAAGCAGTGAATTTTTCCGTCCGATTTTATCAGAGATAATTCCGGCAAAAAACGTCCCGCCTGCCCCGGCAAACTGTAAAATTGATAATGATGCGCCAGCCATCCAGAGCGAATTGCCTTTTGATGTTAAATATACAGGCAAATATATTGTCAAAGCCGATTTCATAGCTGCCCTGCAAAAAATGAATCCACCAATCGATATAAAAAACGGTATTAACCCCACAAAGGTTTTGCGGGCACCAATTTCTTTTTTCTTTTCAAAATCCTTTTTTATTTTAATCCTGTGCAAACGAAAATAGAGAATGACCGAAGCAACTAAACCAAAAGGTATCAGTCGGTAAGTTCCCTCCAGTCCCCAGAGAGACACGGCGCCGAGTATTGTCAATGGTCCTAATGTTCGGGCAAGCTCACCTCCCAGCATGTAATAACTCATGCCTTTGCCAATCTGTTTATGCGAAACATGTTTGACCATGACCGGAGCGGGAACATGAAACAGTGTAGAGCCAATCCCGGCTACAAAAAATAAAACCATTAAAATAGTATAATGCGGGGCGACGCCCAACAAACCCATCGAAATTGCAGTTACTGAAGGCGCCAATATAATGAAGTATCTCACACATATTTTATCTGCGATTAGTCCGATAAATGGGTTGGCAAGCGCCGGAATTTTTCTGATAACATCCAGTAATCCCGCCAAAAATATAGTAATGCCCAACTTTTCGATTAATAGCGGCAGGATAGGCGCCAGAAAAGAAGCATATATATCATGTACCAAATGTGCAAACGAAACGGTTATTACATTCCCAAATTCGAATTTCTGATCAATTTTCACCAAGCTAAAAACCTATCTTTATAAGTAAAACACCAATAACTAAACCGACAACTATATTTATTCCTTTAACAATGATAAAAGACCTCTTTGACTCTGCCAACAGGGGAAGCATGCCGTGACCGTCCTGAACAATAGAACTTGCCAGGAGAACACTGAAAGGAATTGCGCCGCTGTAGAAAAGAGTTACAAACACCATATGCGGACCTGATTCCGGTATAATTCCAACTAAAACCGCTATCAATAAAGTAAAAATCATATTTTGCTCTATCCATGAGTTAATATCAACATGCTGCATTAGAATTTTAATAACAAACAGGGTTCCGAATGTCCAGAGAAATATTTTTGGTAAATGGACTTTCACGATATGATCCCATAAATGTTCTTTCAGGAAATGTCCGGGTACAGTAGTTACCACAAACAGAGAGATTAAAGAGGTTATCATAACTGTAATTTTAATCCAGTTCCATTTTTCCGGACCTATTCTACCGAAGAGCACCCCAAAAATAAAACACAGCAAGGTACCTGTTAGTAGCGCTCTCTTCATGCTAAGGTTTTTTAATTGTTCTACAATATGTCCTTTTGGATAACAGATACACCTATCCTCATCATGAAGCGGAAAGCTGCGTTCAGGCAATATTATTTTTAGAGATTTTTCGTGAATAAATTTATCAACCAAAAAACCACTCAAAGCACCGATAATAAAAATAATCCCTGTTAACAGCAACGCCTTAGCTGGAAACATACCAAACATCAAAAAAGCCTCATCACCACTGGTAGCAATCATAGTTGCCACTAATGCTCCAAAAGACACTATGCCGTGTGAAAAAAGCGTCACAACTGTAAAAGCCCCTAAACATCCCGGTATTGCCCCTAAAAGTGCGGCTAAAATATATTGACTCCAGCCACTCTTTTTTAATTTATTATGCCAGGCTCCCCTGGTCTGTACATTCACATATTCAATCACCAGCATCATTGTAAAAATGAAGCCTGTAATCATCACACTTTCTTTAAACGACTCAATAAACGCCATCATTTTTTTTCTTCTTTTATTTCAAAAAGATTTCCGGATTTGTCTTTGACAAAAACAAGATCGGACATCTCACGTTTTAAAATTATACACTCATATCCATTTACTCTAATTTTCTCGATAAACTTATCCCTTTCCGATACTGAAAGACAGATATGATTACACGTTTTCGATATTTCTTGATCGGTAATAAATAGTTCCAATTCCAGATTCCCAATTTTCCCGGAATAAACCTCTAATTCTTGCTCCATCCCAAAAATTGTTTTTGCCAAAAAGCGATTTAGAATAAAATTTCGCTGTAGTTCCATGCCAAGAATATTTTGATAAAATTTTTGGATGTCGGAAGATTCCGATATAGTCAAGCCAATATGATTATAAGTCATTATTTTACTTTCTCTTTTCATATTATGTCTTCGCTCTTCTTGTTTTTCCCATTCGGCTAGTATAAAACTGGAGTTGTGCCTGTGCTTTTCAGCGGCTATTTCGCAAAATAACATCTCCAACCTTAGCTTCAATATTACGTGCAATAACGTGGCATTTAACTTTCAGCAAGAAAAAGATGGAACGATCTTCTCCTGATAATCCTTCATAATTTCCCTGTCCTTTACTGATGACCATATCCGCACTTTTAAACAATTTGATGAAATCGGGATTGCAGGTTTTGAGGATTGTCCCCGGCGCCGGAGTCCCGGAAGAAATGACCCGCGCCAACTTATCTATTCCAATAGAAACAGCGTCCTGAAAAGTAACATCATTAATGACCGGACATCCTCTTACAACATAAATCACCGGTTTTTTCAATTGCTCGATCAGTATTTTATCAAAGACCGCTTCTCCGGCATTATCGCCAATATATAATATTTCCTTTGCTTTACCTAAGGCATCTTTAAAATCTTCATAGTCTTTTAAAACCAATTTCTTATTAAGCGCCTCGCCAATTTCTTTCTCAATATCAAATGCCCTGTTTACTCCAAAATCAATCACGTTTCCCGCTATTGCCAGTTTTATCGCCGTAAGTAACTTATCATTAGATCTGTCAACCAGTTTTTTCATCTCGGGATAAAGTGAAAGCGCCTTGTCAATGTTCTCTTTCTTGATCTTTTTAAAAGGATCTTTATTTCCGGTTATTTGACTGATTTTTTGATATATCAGCATTCCTGTTTCCGGAGGTGTATTATCCAGCGGGATATCTTTTAACATCATCCCAACATCATCTAAAAGTTGCTTTAATATTTTCTCGTCATCAGTGGCAATTCGCCCCGCCCTAAGCGTTTGTTGTAAAAAACAGGGCAGGCAATCAAGATAAGTTTTCATACGTCACTCACATTTTCCAAATATACTTTGCTTCCAAGTGGTTGAAACATTTTTGTGCCTCCGCCATTTTTAATAATATCCAAAACTCTTTTATCATTCTTTTCAAAAACAGTTCCAAAAATAATCTTTATATCCCAATAATCAAAAATTTCCCTGCTCATAATCGATGATGGACCTAACATGAAAATATCACATTGTTCTTTTAAACTTTTAATAATCTCTAAAAATGTGTTATTAAAAATTGTTGTGGAAGAAAGAATCACGGCATCGCTTTTTTTCAAATAATCTGACTTTTTCGAACCTGAAATTAAAACCGAATCATTTTTTAGATAATCAAATACGGAAAGAGATATATTTTCTTCTTCAAATTTTCGAACTATTGGTTTAAAGAGACCTATCATTACGATGTCTTTATATTTTCGAAAATCGATAATATCGAATATATCGCCACCTTTTTTGTAGTCATCAGTGTAGTTTAACAGCGCGTTAAAGTAAGCAGTTAAAAAAATTCTATGGGAAATATTTTTTAAATCAAGTTTGGAATATTTTCCGGGATTGTCCTCGATTCTATTGCCAAAATTTGCGCATACGCCGATAGCCCCATTTTTCAGCATGACCGCAGAGTATCTTGCTCCGGTTGTAATTGATATGATTTTGGAAATATCAAGACCGTACTTATCAAAAAGTAATCTCAACGGTTCAATATTTAAGTCTTTTATCAATTTGCCGCTCACTTTATTTAAAATATTTTTCCATTCTGTCAAAAGCACAGTCTTTCCTGACGCCAGTTCCACCTGGCGTATATGCGTGGAATAAGTTGGCGTGGGAAGAATAACTTCATCCCCCGGATCGATCGTCGCCAGAACCGCCGCTGCAAGTCCTTCAATAGCGCCAACCGTCACTAATAATTTGTTTATAGTTGCATCGATACTGCTATCCCTCTTTAATTTTTTAACGATTTCTTCTCTTAATGCAGGAAGTCCATCGCTTTGAGAATATCCACCGGCTAAACCTTCTTTAATAGCTGAAATAGCTGCATTATTAATGTGTTCGGGAGTTCCGCTTGTAGGTTTTGCCCAGGATAAAAACGCCACATCCTTATACTGCTTTGACGAGCGTGTCATTTCATGAATAGCGGATTTAGGGATACGTGTTACACGGTCTGATTGCTTCATTTGATAGATACCATAATGCTTAAATTTTCGTTAATATTTCTGCGCCATCCGACGTTACGAGAACGGTATGCTCAAATTGAGCGCTTGGAGAGCCATCAACGGTCCTGGCTGTCCAACCGTCAATTATGGAAACATTCACAGCATCGCTTTTTCCCATATTGATCATCGGCTCAATCGTAAAAATCATACCCTTTTTGAGTTTTATCTTGTTTTCCGGCGTAAAATAATGAGCAACAAAAGGTTCCTCATGAAAACGCTTGCCGATTCCGTGCCCGCCATATTTTTTGACAATTGAGTAACCGAAACCGGAAATATAATTTTCAATGACCCGACCAATGTCGGAAAAATAGCCGCCGGGTTTCACGGCGTTGATACCGAGATACATGGCTTTTTCCGTACGCTTTACTAAATTTTCAACGTCCGTCCTGACATTCCCGATCAGAAATGTCCGTGAAGTATCACCGTGGAAGCCGTCGAGAATCACAGTCACATCGATATTAACAATATCGCCATCCTTCAAGATTTCCTTTTCCGACGGAATTCCATGACAAACGACATCGTTGATTGATGTGCATATACTCTTGGGAAAGCCATTGTAGTTTAATGGCGCCGATTTCGCGCCATGCTTCCTGGTAAACGTTTCACAGCAATCATTCAAGTATTGAGTTGAAACACCTTCTTTCACAAATGGCTCAATATAATTCAGTAACTGTGCGGCCAGTTTTCCGGAATTGCGCATCTTTTTGATTTCATGCCTGTTCTTTATTATAATCACCAATAGCCTCAGATTAAATTATTCGATAGTGGCAACAAAAGTCTCGCAATCACTTCTGAAAATTACTATACCAGCTGTTTCGATCCGGAGTAGACCTCTTCTACATTCAAAATAGCGACGCCATACCCCGGCAGTTTCTCGGGATTCCATTTTTTCATATTGTCAAATATTTCACCCTTATTATGATATTCAATACTCCCTTTGACCTGGTAAGAGGTATCATCATCGGTAATAAAAAGAATCGATCCTTTACTGCCATTGGATATATTTTGCCGTGTTTTCCTAAAAAAATTGTCCGCCACCAGCAATCTCTGCTCGTCATATTTACTGACACAAGTTGCATAAATAGCATTGGGTTGATATTGTTCATCTACCGTAGTAAAGACAATCGGTCCCTTGCGTTTTTTCCAGGCATCACTGACCTCTTGCGGCAATGTTTTCATTCTAAATCTCCTCGTATCAATTTCACTTTAAATTGTATCAATTGCTTTTTTGAATCTTGCTAATTATAGGCAATACGTGTCTTTTCATCCACCCATGTCGGCTGGAGAATTTCCTGCCATTCGGCGCTCTTCCAGGTTCCTAATTTTTCATGATTGTCAACATACTTTTGCGGAATCGGATGGGTTCCCACAACGACCTTTACACCGTAGCGATTTTCCAGAAAGGTCTTGAATGTATCAATATACGGGCACGGTGGATAACCGACTACCAGACCGGTTGCCAGGTGAATCACCTGAGCGCCGTTTTTAACCATTTCGTCTCCGGCATATTCAATATTTCCACCAGGGCAGCCGTCGCAGCTCGTGTAACCGACAATCTCCAGATCAATATCCTTATCATAAAGACTGAAAGCACCTTCCCTGTTTTTCATAGCCCGAAAACACTTCCCGCCGGCACAACGACGGTAGCGATCACAAATGATAATGCCAATTTTAATTATTTCCATATAAGTTATTAATTCCTGTAACTATAATAATTACACTAAATTGAAATCAATACTTCCGTCGGGTCTCATATTGTCGGGATGATATTCTCCCGATTCTTCCATTTCGTAACGAACGCATTTTGTCCAGTCGCCAAAGCAATAATTATTAACCCATTTTCCGTCAAGTTTGCCGTTCTCAAAAAACCATTTCATCGGGCAAACCGGATACCATTTGCAAACATCATTATTCATTAATTAGAATTCCTTTAATTCACCTTTTTTATAGGCTTCAAAAGCTTCTTTCGCAGTCATTTCTCCGGCGCCGACAAAAATTTTGATATTGGCGCTCCCCAGTACCCGGGCGGCATTTCCACCGGGACCATTACCGGTGATTAAAACATCCGGTTGAAGTTCGAAAAGTTTTTGAGCCGTCTGAGGTCCGGCGCCATGAGCGACATCGTTAATCGCCCGGTTGTCAAAAGAAGACAATTCATCGTTTTCTTCATCATAAACCAAAAAATATTCCGTTCTGCCGAATCGCGGATCAATTGCCGATTCCCACTCTGAACCTTTTGTTGTAAACACAATTTTCATGTTTCCTCCATTTCTATAATTATACCTAATTCGAAAAGTGTTTTAATAAATAATTAGAACACGGATAGAGCAGATGCAACGGATTTTAACGGATAATTGTTAATCCATTAAATCAGTGTTCTATTTATTTTGATTCTATTAATTTTTTCCAAAAAACCATAGCCCAATGTGTTATCCCAAAGGGATGTCTTCGACATAAACCTTGTAATAAGCTTTTATTATCTTCTCAGTAGTTTCTTCATGTAACATTGTATTTACCTCTATTAACTAAATATTTATCCGTGCTAATCCGTTTCTCGAAGAGATCCCTTCGGGATAATCCGTCTTATCTGTGTTCTATTTTATTTTCAAATGATTGTGAAATATCTTTCTTTTGAATTCAGGCTTTTTTCCAAAATTCAAAAGAAGACCAAGCTCTATCGTTGTTGCTTTTAAATAATTGGTTAATTGAGCTTCATGATTTTCACAAATTCCCTCTGCTGCTTTCAACTCAACTATTATGAGATCATCAATAAGCAAATCTGCAAAATAATCTCCAACCTCCTCTGATTCATAATATACTTTTATATTTTTCTGTTTGTTGACTTTAAAACCCATCTTTCGCAATTCAATTGCCATTGCATTCTCATAAACCTTTTCCAAGAAACCATGGCCCAATGTGTTATCCCAAAGGGATGTCTTCGACATAAACCTTGTAATAAGCTTTTATTATCTTCTCAGTAGTTTCTTCATGTAACATTGTATTTACCTCTATTAACTAAATATTTATCCGTGCTAACCCGTTCAATCCGTCTTATCTGTGTTCTATTTCCTTCCAAAATTTACCTTTTCAAATAGGGTCTAATTATTAGGCCAACTCTTTAATTTTATTCCAACTTTGTTCTAATATTTCTTTCACCTTACTTTCCCCAAATTCAACAATAGTCTGACCATTTGTCATCGCCTGTGTAAAAGTTTCATCATAAGGCAAATTGGCTATGTGATCAATATCGTTCTCAGATAAAAATTGTAAAATTTCCTTTTCAACCGTACTATTTAAATCGGCTTTGTTAATAATACAACCGGCATTTATTCCAAATTTCCTGACCAATTCATAAACTCTTTTCAGGTCGTGAATTCCCGAGACTGTCGGTTCCGTTACCAGCACCACGAAATTTGCGCCGGATAGTGATGAAACTACCGGACAGCCGATGCCGGGAGATCCATCGACAAGCACATATTTTTTATCCTGTTTTTCGGCAATATTTTTGGTTTCGTTTTTTACTTTAGCAACTAATTTGCCTGAATTCTCCGCGCCTATTCCCAACCTGGCATGAACCATAGAACTGCCGACTTTTGTGGTTGAAATATACCAATCGCCCACATTCTGCGATTCCATAGTTATCGCATCTACCGGACACACTCTGGCGCAATAGCCGCATCCTTCACAATCCAACGGCTGAACAACATATTGGTAATTTATAACCGGTATTGCATCAAACCGGCAAACTTCGGCGCATTTTCCACACTTAGTGCAGACATCCTGATCAATTTTAGCAATCACTCCGCTGTAAAATTCTTCCGACTTTGCGAAATCGGGCAGCATCAACAAATGCAAATCGGCGGCGTCAACATCGCAATCGGCAACTACAATTTCCTTTCCGCCCAGGTAAGCAAATGATGCTGTAATAGAGGTTTTACCGGTTCCGCCTTTTCCCGAAATTACCACAATCTCTTTCACATTTCACCTCTGGCTAAATTCCCTTTAACAAAGTCCAAAACTTTCACAAGTTCGTCTTTCACTGCCGGAATTTCCCGATAGAGCAAACTCCCTCTGGAATAGAGTTCGGCAATTCGTCGGCTGTTGGAAATTTTCGCAATCACAGGAATTTTTTCACTTTCACAATAATCTATCACATCATCATTTCCGATTCCATATCTATTCACAACAACGCCAAACTTCTTATCAAGTTCCCGCATAGTTTCCACAGCCAATGTCAGATCATGCAAACCAAACGGCGTCGGCTCAGTGACAAGTATCACGAAATCCGCATCCTTGGTGACTTCAATCACGGGGCAGGAAGTTCCCGGAGGCGCATCGTAGAGTTTGATTATTTCATCTGAATATTTTTCATCCACGTACTTATTGGTTTGGGCAATCAACGGAACAGCCTGCTCCTGTCCAATATCCAACCTGCTTTCAATAAAGGTTAGATCATCAAGTTGATATTCGCGCAGTTCCCCCATTTTTTGAGGAATCATCGGCAGTGAATTTGTCGGACACAATTCCGAGCAGGCATAACAGCTATGACACAATTCCGGGAAAACTATTATCTGGTCAACCAGTTGAATCACTGCATGAAAATTGCACACTTTCTGACAATTGCCGCAGAGTGCACATTTTTCGGAATTCCACTGGGGAACCATTTTAAACTTCTCTTCCTGATGAATCAAATTACCTTTAATAAAAAGCCCTGAATTAGGTTCTTCTACATCGAGGTCTGTTAATATCACTTTTTCAGTTTCCGCCAGAAGGAGAGCTAAATTTGTGGAAAGAGTTGTTTTTCCCGTACCGCCTTTACCGCTGGCTATGGCAATTTTCATATATTCTCCGGTTTAATCATCATATATTTCAGACTCATAACACAAGACAAATCCCTGTACAATCTGTGAACCTTTCATCTCTTTCATAAATCCCCGCAAGGGGGTCAACATGAATAACATCCGGTAAAACCGGTTGACATAAATGACGCAAAACCACACTAACCCTGTCCCGAGGGGATCCCAATGGGGAAGGGGTTAAATCAATCCGGTCAATCGTTTTAAATGCCAGCCAGGCATGAGTGTATTTCTTTATGATGTAAGCCCTTTTTTTTCCTTCTACGGGTTCTACCCGTAGTTATTCTTCTACATTTAATCCTTTCAGGATTGTATCGTTCTTTCTACTCTTTACGAAATTTAAAGATATGATGTCTTTTTGTTTGTAATTAAAAAATATTTCAACCATTTTTCCAGATAACCTCGGTTTTTCATTCTTTTATAAAACTTTTGACACTACCTCGCTATAACAGTTCGATCACGTTTTGGGCAATCCCGGTAAACGCCCTGCCTGTTTTTGATTCCGGATATTTTAGCACCACGGGAGTCCCGGCATCGCCACATTCACGGCCCTGCTTCTCCATCGGTACCCGTCCTAAAAAAGTTGTTCCCATATCCATAGCCATTTTTTCACCGCCGCCGTTTCCAAAAAAATCAATTTCTTCGCCACAATGCGGGCAAATCAAACCCGACATATTTTCCACGACGCCGATTTTGGGAATGTTGAGTTTCTTCGCCATATTCACCGCCCGGCGGCAATCGAGCAACGACACTTCCTGGGGAGTTGTCACGACAATCGCCAGCTGAGGATGCATTTTCTGAGAAACCGTTAATACTTCATCACCGGTTCCCGGCGGAAGATCCGTCACCAATACATCCAGTTCATCCCAGACCACATCAGCCAAAAACTGGGAAATTGTACCCGACCGCAATGGGCCCCGCCAGATCACGGGCTGATCTTTGGGAATCATCGGGGCAATCGAAATCACCCGCAAACCCTCTTTTATCTGCGGTAGAATTTGGTGCTTATCCATCATTTCCGGCATACCGGACAAACCTACCATCTGGGGAATATTCGGACCCGTGATGTCGGCATCCAACAGCCCTACCTGCATTTTGCGCTGAATAAGAGTATAGGCTAAATTTACGGCAACTGTGCTTTTACCCACTCCGCCCTTGCCGCTGAAAACGGCAATACGGTATTTAATCATTTTCAGGTTTTGCTCAATGCGTTTATCCTGCTCCTGAATTTCAGCCATTCGATCTTTTTGTTCCATCACGTGAATTTCCTTCCAATATTATTTTAAAACTCAATTATTTTGCCAACGCCTCCCGAAATATATTTCTCAGGATATCGTTTTTGAAGTTGCGTGATTGCCTGCGTACAATGAGTCGGGCAAATATATTCAATATCTTCTAATATCTCGTATTTCTTAAAACCATGAAACCCACCAACAATAGCATAGATATCGCCGTGGGCTGCCGCCGCTTGCATAATCTCTCCCAGTCCGGGATGCGAACAGCCGACGATTAATACTATTCCTTTTTCAGTTTCAACAATCAGCGACTGTTCAATACCTTTTAGTTCGCCGGTAGAATAAAGCCGGTCTCCAATACTGAGTGGCCCCGACACATATATTACTTTGGCAGCGTTTCGCACGCCCCGCAGTGACGCGGGAACATAAACCGTTACTTTATTATTCTTCGCTAAAAAAGAGGCCAGACCGCCGGTATGATCAAAGTGATGATGGGAAATAAAAACGGTATTGATAGACGACGGTTCGATACTCATTTTCCGCATATTTTCCATTAAAATATCACCGTCGGCGCCGGCATCAAATAAAATCCTTTTGCCCGCGATCTCAATGACGGCCGCAAAACCCCAGTCGCTTTGCAGATCATCCCGAAATGTAGTATTATCATAAACGATTTTTATCCGCATGGTTTTACCTCTTATCCGCTGCAATCGCCTTTCTTATATCAGTTTCAAACTGTGGATATTGTTTACCAATATCTCTGAGTTTAATTTTAGAGGGCAACGTTTCAATCACCGCATTATCAATAAAATATCCAAAACAGTTTTGCAGCAATTCTTCCTTGCTGAGCTGTCCATGGGCCAGGTTGTTGTAATAAGCATCATCCAGAATGACATGATAGCATTTTTCTTTCTCGAAAATTTTTAACTTTACACGATAAAAACAACACTTTATCAATTCCACGACAATAGCCGAACCCGGCTTAGCCTCTGATTCGAATCGTTCCGGTTTCCTGTCAGGAGTAATATAATTAGTATGACGATAACGATTTATTATAATTTTATGTTCTCGCAAGAGGCGCTTCAGTGTACCCTTTTCGGAAAATTCCCGCTCGATTGCCCGGGCCTGTTCGAGCCGCAGCGGATGACGGGCAGAAATCTCCAAAATCGCCTCCTCGGCGTTTTTAAATTCAGCTACGCCAAATTCACCCTCCTCCCGGTTCTTTACGGTAACGGACTCCGACAATATTTCCTCCGCCACACGGACCCGCTCAGGTTTCGGACACTCTACCCAGTCTTCCGCAGGCGGGCGAATTGGCGTCATGACAAATATTTTATCAGGCTTGATCTCATAAACAGCATCTCGAATGTTAAACAGCTGTCGATCGGAATCATTAACACCTTTGACCAACATAAGCTCGAGCCATATTTGACCGAAAAAATCTTTTCGAAAATCAATCAGTCCATCAATCATTTTTTCATAAGTAATCGATCCATGGGGACGATTAATCCGTTCAAAGACATCTTGATTGCCCGCATCCAGCGTCGGTAAAAGTATATCGGCGGCCTGCAAGTCCTTTTGAACATCCTCGTGAAAGAGAAGTGATCCATTAGTGATAACGGCAACCGGCAGTCCAAATTCCTGTTTGCTTTTCCGAATCAGCCAGCCCAAATCGCTACAGAGCGTCGGCTCACCATCACCTGCAAATGTAATCACATCGGCAGATGATGATTCCACGACTTTTATAATATCTCGAAAAATATCTTCTTCAGAAAAAAATCGCTGACGTTTCGTTTGAAGCTGTCGCGTGCGTCCCAGCTGACAGTAAACGCATGAATAGGAACAGACCTTAGCCGGAATCGGGCTAACGCCGATTGAATTTCCTAATCTCCTGGATGGTACCGGGCCGTAAGCGTACATTTAACGGTTCCTAAATTCCTTTACCGGTCTTTTAATCTCATTCACTAATGATTTCAAATCATAACGAAAAAAGGGTTGAGGCGGATGAATCACACAATGTCATCATCCGCCAAAAACCTTATTTTGATTCGGCTTCCAATTCGCTGATTCGTCTGGCAATATCCTGAAGACCCTGCTCATAATTGGCCGCCTGTACTTTCAGCCCTTCCAGTTCTTGCTCCCTGGTCGGAGCTGTCTGGTTGACCGGCTCTCCATAATAGGCCGGAGCGGCTGGATAATATCCAAAGCCCTGGCCAAATCCACGACCATAACCACCACGGAATCCTCTTCCAAATCCACGTCCACGTCCGGCTCCAAAGCCACCGCCTCCGCGGGGAACACCTTTTGTATACCCGGGACTGTCATATCCTGCACAAAATCCCAGTCTTCTTCCTGTCATCGGTCCCATTCCACCAGGACCTGTTCCATCTCCTCTAGGCATAGTGTACCTCCTTCTAATTGATTATTTAATATTGTCTATTGACGATTGTTTGTTTGTTTTCAATTTTCGAATTAATGATTTTTGCATAGGGCTGTTTTTTTTCTCCTTCAACAATCAATCTTCAATCATTTTACTAACTTCTCGTCATAAATGCACCACACTTGGGGCATTTTTTTTGATTACATGGTTGTCCCTGATTATGCAGTTCTTTGTATCCACAACCGGGGCATACACAATTTCCACTTGGGCCAGCCGCTAAAGGACCACCCATTCTACCACGACCACCGGCTCTGCCCATTCCTCTGCCGGCGCCACTTCTCGGTCCCGCACCGTTGGGACCCGTTCCGTCTCCTCTAGGCATCTGATGCCTCCTTTCTGTTTTTACCAATTGCCGCGACCGCCACGAAAACCGCCGCGCTTGCCATAGCCGCTACCTCTTCCGCCCCGAAACCACTTATTCAGGTAAACGACATTTTCTGAGCCACAATCGGTACAACGCTCAACCACATTTTGCGGCATATCAAAACGGGTGAATTCACCACAATCCTGACAGCGGATCAGCTGAGTGGTAAAAGAATAATTACCGCCCTCTATCACCAGTTCTTTAACGCCAACTATGGAATCCGCAACTTTTTTGCGGGCTTTTTCAATCAAGCGGGTGAATGTTGGTCTGGAAACCCCCATAGCCTCGGCAGCCTGTTGATGTTCTAATCCGTCATAATCCGCCAGTCTGATTGCTTCGTATTCATCCAGCGAAAGATAGATGCGATCTAAGAATCTCACCGGAACTCCCACAGGTTTCATTCCCTGGATTTTGGGCGGCTCCAGCACTTTTCGCTCTTTCTGTGGTCTCGGCATATCCATCCTTTCTTAATGAACATAAGTTCATAACAAATATACTGCACATAAGTTCATAACGCAAGAACTTTTTCTTTTTTTTGTCTTAATCGCCGGGACGCAGAGAAGTGTTAACCTGAATTATTCATAGCCACAAAGGCACCAAAACACAAAGTGCTGTTTAATATAAAAATAAAGATAAAATGGCAAGGTGCAAATTTTGATTTATTTCGTATATTTCAATATCTATATTTTGTTAATTCTTAGAGCCTTAGTGTCTTTTCCCGAAGGGATTCCTTCGGAAGTGGCAAGATTTATGAATTAAACAGGTTAAATAGACCTTAATAAGAAAAAATAAATAATTTGACTTTAGCGCTTGTATTATTTGCAACTATACTTTACATTTAGTCGTGTTAATTGTAAAGTATGGTTGCAGTATGTACAAAACAAGACCTTTCTGGATTCAAAAAATAAAACAACTGTGGGACAAGCGCCCAATAGTCTGGCTTACGGGAGTACGCCGGGTAGGAAAAACTACTTTAACAAAGATGTTACCCGATGCGGTTTATTTGAATTGCGACTTACCATCTGTTAATCGCAGACTTCAGGATCCTGAAACATTTTTCGATCTACAACCCAAAGATGCCATTGTAATATTTGATGAAATTCATCGCTTAGCCGATCCAAGTCTGATCTTGAAAATAGCTGCCGACAGCTATCCTTATTTAAAAATTCTCGCGACAGGTTCATCAACTCTGGCTGCGACTAAAAAATTCCGTGATTCACTGACTGGAAGAAAACACACATTGTTTCTCCCGCCTGTTCTATGGAGCGAATGCGCAAGTGTTTTTAATAAAAAAGATCTGGATCATCGTTTTCTTTATGGCGGGCTACCGGAATCTTTGCTTGCCAATACTATTGATGCTCAATTTTTCTCGGAATGGATTGACAGTTTTTTTGCCCGCGACATACAGGAACTATTCAAAATTAGAAATCGTGATGGATTTATAAAATTATTTCATCTTATATTGCTTCAAAGCGGGGGGCTATTATCTTATACAAATTTAGCCAAACACAGCGGTCTAAGTCGTCCTACGGTGTCATCACATATTGAAGCGATGAAAATATCTAATGCATTGTTTCTGTTGCCTCCTTTTCATAGTGGTAATCGAAAGGAAATCATTCAACAACCGAAGTGTTATGGCTTTGATACGGGTTTTGTCGCTTTTTTAAAAGGATGGGAAACTATTCGCGAGGATGATCGTGGACTTTTATGGGAACATCTTGTTCTTGATACTTTAAGAGTATTTTTCAATGAAAATAATCTCTATTATTGGCGCGATAAATCTAACAAAGAAATAGATTTTATTATTCGTGATAGACAAAAAGTCCATACTTTGGAATGTAAAATCAATCCCGATTCCTATGATTTAAAAACCCTTTTGAAATTTCGAAGCCTTTATCCAAAAGGGGAAAATTTCATTATAAGTCCTAACATCAAAGTACTATACCAAATTAAAGACAAAAATATCAATTGCACCTTTTGTTCCATTGACAACTTTCCATTGATAAAAGACTTTAGCTGTAATAATGGGAAAAACCATAGTTTCTGATATTAAGCCTCTTTTTCAATTTGGTCTTGTCAAACGCCAATAAACCTTTTCGCTCTCTCTTTACAAAATTGTTACATTAGGGGTTGACAATAGAATTAATGATGATTAATATTCAATAGCATGAAAAGAGGAACGCCTTATGAGTCCAATAATTTGTTTATAGAGAAACTTGTTTTAAGCGTAAATGTGCGGGATAAACATAGGCGGCTAAAATAGATGTACCGTAATAGAGACATAAAAATATCTACAAATCAAGATTGGAGAAAACAATGGCATTGATTAAGTGTCCAGAATGTTCACAGGAGATATCTACAGAAGCAACGACCTGTCCAACTTGTGGTCACCCCATGAAGGATGCCCGAAAACCTTTCAAATGGTTGAAACGAATTGTCCTAGGGATATTTTCTGCGTACCTATTGGTAGTGATTGTTTCATTTATAAGTGGTTGGAACTCTGGAGTAACATCTTCAAAAAGGGAAAAAGTAACCCTATTTGATAAGACCACTCAACTTGAGGAAGGAATGGTGTGGGAGTCATCCTTCAAATTACTAACTACACATTATGTCACTTTAAATGTTACCTCAACTCCTGAGATCGTTGAGCTTGTTATAATGCGAAAAAATGAATATGAAAAATACCGTGAGCATGGAGGTGCAATTTTTGGTGGTCTTTATGAGTATCATAAGGGACTGTCTGAAAAATCATTTCAAAACTTGAACAAGTCAGAATTCATAAGTGCAGGCGAATGGGTATTAAGGATTGTACGCCCTCAAAAAGCGATTCTTTTCGGAAAGAGCACTGCGGTAAACATAAGAATGACGGCAGTTCCCAAGGGTCGATAATTACCGCCTAACGAATCTTTCGCACCTGACGTCATTTAAAAAGAAGCGATAGCCGAAAATATTCTATCCGGCGTCTATATGCGCCAATGGCATCTCTTTATCTAACTTTACCGGAATTATCCGATTAGCTCTTCCAGAGTCCGTGAACATTGCAATATTCACGAGCGATCATTTCATCGCCTGCAACGCAAAAAACCGCTTCCGGTTTATCGCCGGGTTTCAAAAACCGATAATATGATTTGCCGTCAACCTGCAATTCAATCCATTCAATATAATGGCGTTCTTCCATGGGATGCGCTGCATTTTCGCCGACTTTGACAGTTACTTTGTCACCTTCTTTGACAATAAAAGGAACATGTTTTTCAGTCGAAGAGTCTTCGGTTTTTTCTTCTAATAAAATCATTTTTTGTCCACAGCAAACTAAAGCGCCTCCGCCTACGTGCAAAACCTCAACAATATTTCCACAAATTTCACATCTGTAAACCTGTTTCTTCTCCATCATATCCTCCATCATTTCACTTTTTTATGACAAAACCACCAGTCATAGCACTCAAACTCTTTTACTCTTTCTTCGGCAGTTTTAACGTCTGCCGCCGGAGGCACAATCACCCTGTCTTTGATTAATTCGTTTTCCGGCCAGTTTGCCGGCATTGCCGCTTGATTTTCAGCGCCTACCTGAAATGCCTTTACCATCCTGAGAATTTCATCCATATTGCGTCCCAATTCCTGGGGATAATATAAAATTGCTCTTACTGTTGATTCCGGATCAATAATCAAAACGGCTCTGACAGTATTCGTGCCTTTACCGGGATGAATGAAGCCAAGTTTTTCTGAAATTTTCCCCGTATCGTCTGCTATCACCGGGAACTCTATTTCGGTATTGAGATTGTCTTTTATCCACTGAACCCACTTGATATGTGAAAAAACCTGATCAATACTTAGACCAACCAGTTCACAGTTTAGCTCTCTGAATTTGTCATAACGCTTTTGAAATGCCACAAATTCTGTTGTACAGACCGGGGTAAAATCAGCCGGATGACTAAAAAGCACAAGCCATTTGCCTTTGTAATCTTCCGGAAGATTTATAACGCCTTTTGTTGTTTGCGCTTTAATCTCCGGGATTTTGTCTCCTATAAGAATTTTATCTTCCATGATTTCCTCCGTTAATTATTTAAACTTCTTCTAAATTCCGATAATTTTACAACATGCCTTCGTTCTTCTTCGATTATCGCATTGATACGCTTCCTTTCGCTTTCAGGAACCAGGTTCTTCATCTCCTGAAAATACATTATCGTATCCAGTTCTTTCCCAATGGCAAACTGAATAGCTGATTCTGCATTTTCAATACTCGCAATATCTGCATCAAATTTCCCGAAACCAAAAACAAGATTATCGGCATAGGCTTTTAAGTAGGCAAAATATTCGCCGGGATAACTTTCCGCCGGTTCGTAATCTTCAAATTTTGATAACATTGCGCTAAAAGTTGCTTTATGTTGAACCTCTTCATCGGCGAGAAAAGTAAAGAGCTCCTTGACTTTTTTATCCGGCAATTTTGTAGCCATCTGCCGGTAAAACTTCTCACCATTTTCCTCAATTTTAATTGCAAACTGGTAAATTTCACTTGAGTTAAATACTGACATTTTAATCTCCTAATAATTTTAATGATTCATGTTTTAATAAAATCTCATCTGCCAGCTTATCAAGACTTTGATAATCGGCGTCTTTGGGATAGCCTTTGATAAGAACCGGCGACAGCAATTCCACTTTTAAATTTCCCAGCATACCGATAACCTGATCTACCATTTTACCGCCCCAGCCATAGGAGCCGATAACAGTAGCGAACCGGGCTTTTGGTCTTAGCGCATTTGCCAAATATGCCGCGGAAACAACCGCTGGATGCGGACCTGTTAACACAATCGGCGAACCGATAACTACCGTTGCCGCGTCAACCAGTGCAATTGCCAGTTCACCAATATCGGTAACAGTCAGGTTAAACGGTTTGACCGCAATGTTTCTTTCCATTAATGCATCAGTCAGATATCCTGCGATTTTTTGAGTGCTTCCATGCATAGAAACGTATGGTATGACAACCTCATTTTTAACATTATCGGATGTCCAGTCTTTGTAAGCATCCAGGATTAGTTCCGGTTTACCATAAACCTGACCGTGGCTGGGCGCGATCATATCAATTTCAATATCTTCCAGTTTTTCCAGATTTCCGATTATCTTTTTTCTGAACGGCATCATAATTTCTGCATAGTAACGTTTGGCGGATTCATAAACCCTGGCTTCATTCTTTACAAATAATTCACTGGAAGCAAAATGCGCCCCGAAAAAATCACAGGAAAAAAGAATCCGGTCTTCTCGGAGATATGTCACCATGGTTTCCGGCCAGTGAACCCAGGGAGTCAGAATAAATTGCAGTGTCTTGTCTCCCAGCGATAAGGTTTCCTGATCCTTGACAACCAGGAATTTATCTTCCGGAATCTGCAATAGATCGATCAACATTTTCTTACATTTTTCATTTGTTACGACTCTGGCGTCGGGATATTTTTCAAGAATTCCGGGGATAACACCGGAATGATCCTGCTCAGCGTGATTAGCTATCACGTAATCAATATTATTAACTTTTAGGCTTTCTAAATTTTCCAGTAAATCATTTTTCTTATCAGGATCGACAGTATCGATAAGAGCTGTCTTTTCACTGCCCCGAACCAGGTAGGCATTATAAGTCGTTCCTGCCGGTAGAGGAATCAACTCGTCAAACAGTCGGCGGTCCCAGTGTTTTGCGCCTACTGAAAAGACAGCGGACTTCAGTTTTTGGATAGCCATCTATTCCTCCACTTTCTCAAAGTCTTCTTTGCCGACGCCGCACTCCGGGCATACCCAATCATCAGGCAAATCTTCAAAAGAGGTCCCCGGTTTAATACCATTGTCGATGTCACCGGCAGCCGGATCATAAACATATCCGCAAATTGTGCATTCATACTTTGACATAGTTGACTCCTTTTTAGTTGTTATTTTGTAATAGTTCACCACTGATTTTCACTGAGTTACACTGAATTATCAAAATATTCTTCTCATCATTTCCTGATTTGTTATCTTTTTCAAAGCTTTGTTTTCTACAAAAATTTTCTTTTCATC
>JAUVYH010000062.1 GCA_030603165.1 Fidelibacterota bacterium | reverse complement strand
CTGTCTGCGCTTGGTCAGATAAGCTCCGGTGTCGCCCATGATTTCAACAACGTTCTTACCGTAGTGCTGGGCAGAGTTCAGCTCATGAAAAGACTGACCTCCGATCCATATTTTTTAAAAAGTCTCGATATGATCGAAAAGTCAGCGCTGGACGGCGCATCTAAGGTCCGGAAAATCCAGGAGTTCTCTCGTCCCAGTACAAAAACTCTTAATGAATCGGTAAATCTGAAAAATATTATCGAAGAGGTTGTCGAAATCACCCGCCCAAAATGGGATGCGGCTTCCAAAATCAAAGGTATCCTGATAGAGCCGATCCTTGAATTGAATGACGATCTTTTTATACTTGGGGACCCTTCAGATTTGCGCAACGCATTTACTAACATCATCTTTAACGCTATCGACGCCATGCCGAACGGTGGAATTCTATCAATCAAAACAGAGCAGACAGATAATTATATCCATGTCAGTTTTAAAGATACCGGCATTGGCATGACAGAAGAGACAATCGAACGTGTATTTGACCCATTCTTCACAACAAAAGGTGTTCTGGGGAGTGGTCTCGGTATGAGTGAAGTATATGGCATTATAAAACGACATAACGGAAAAACCAATATCCAGAGCGAAGCCGGCAACGGAACAACCATAAAAATCCGTTTCCCGTCCGCTAAAAAATCCGTAAAAAAAACAACCGACACCAGTATCAAACAGCTGGATACTTTCTCAATATATATTATTGACGATGAGGAGTATATCCTGGAAACGCTACGGGATTTTTTAACGGACCTTGATCATACCGTTCACACCAGCACCGACCCGAAACAAGCCCTGGCGGATATTAAAAAGAATACTTTTGATATTGTCATTACCGACCTTGGTATGCCCGGGATCAGCGGTCTCGAAATAGCCGAAAAAATTAAATCTATAAACTCCAGGATTCAGGTGATTTTAATTTCCGGCTGGGCATTAAATCTAAATGAAAGTGATCTGGAAAACAGGGTTGATTTCGTACTTAACAAGCCGTTTTCGTTCGAAAAAATCACTTTCACTCTTTCTGAAGTTGGGAAAAAATTAGCGGCTTTTAATCAAAAAGCATCTTCATAAACAGCAGGATTTGAATATAATGAAGACAACACACCTGATAATCGTTGTCTGCCTGGTATTCGCCTTGTTTTCCTGTGATTCAAAGATCAAAAACATAAAACAATCATCCTCCGAAACCGACACCACAGAAATTGCTGACGGCGGCACGCTGGTTATCGGAGTCCGCTCAGAACCCGAATCACTCAATCCGTTAACGGCGCTATCGCAAACATCGAGAAATATTATTAGCCTGGTCTTCAGAAGATTAGCCGATCTAAATGAAGATTTAACTACTTTTACCCCCCAACTTGCAAAAAAATGGGTGTTCTCTTCTGATAGTATGAATCTCACTTTTCATCTCAGGACAGATGTACTATGGCATGACAACAAACCATTTACTGCCGCAGATGTCGTTTATAGTTATCAGCTGCAGATTAACCCTAATGTCGCCTGGGATGGAATTTCATACAAAGCGAACATTACATCAGTTCAAGCGCCCGATGATTCGACTGTTGTCTTTGCATTTCATAAAAAAAGCCTGTCAATGTTAATGGACGCTGTCGAGGGATATATCGTCCCCAAACATATTCTGGAACATGATCCTCCTGAGAAAATGCACGAATCCCATTTTAACAGAAATCCTATCGGAACCGGTCCGTTTCGGTTTCTCGGGTGGAAAGACCAGCAAACCGTCACATTAATAAAAAACATCTCCTACTATGAAATTGGTAAACCTCACCTTGATAGAATTATTTTCAAGATTGTACCGGACAATTTAAACCTGTTGACCCAGTTAAAATCAGGAGAGGTCGATCTGGTTGAAGGAATATATCCAAAAGATTTTCAGGGTATTGTTAAAAATTGGGACGGGGGCAAATCGTCAGTCAGACCTGTCAGTTACATGGGGCGCCGCTACGACTTTATCGGCTGGAATCTTATCGATCCCGATACATACCAGGAAGCGCTGCAAAACGAGAACACAGAGATTACAATAACGGATTATATCAAGCCCAATAAGTTTTTCGGCAGCCAGAAAGTGAGAAGCGCTTTAACAATGGCGATTGATCGCGATGCGTTGACCAATGCCGTCAATTTTGGCATGGCGCTACCGATGAACAGTCCGGCGCCTCCAATTTTAGCCGCTTATAATGAAGACGCAAATATTCATTGGCTTTATGATCCCCGCCAGGCACGTAAATTGCTTTCTGAAGAAGGCTGGATCGACAGCGACAAAGACGGTATATTAGATAAAGACGGGGTGGCTTTTGAATTTGAGATGGTCACCGAAAGCGGAAATGTTCGTTGGAAACAAGTCGCCACTATCATTCAGGATCAATTGGGCAAAATCGGTATTCGGGTCACACCCCGTCTAGTCGAGCCGGCGCTGCTCTATGGGAAAATGCTTCCGCCAAAAGACTTTGATGCGGTTGTCATTGGTTGGGTAGTCGGGCTTACCATGGACCTTGCGCCATTATTTCATAGTTCCAGCTTTTTAACTCCTTTTCATTTCACCGGATATTATTCGCCCCGCTACGACAGCCTCGATTCCGCCTCAAAAAACACACTTGATCCGGAAACTGCTCAAAAATATTACAATGATATCGCCCGCCTGTTGTCATACGATTTGCCCTACACCTGGCTATATTATCGGCTGGAATGCTCAGCCATCCATAAACGCTTTAAAAATGTTATGTCAGATAAGCGGGGCATGTACATTAATCCCGAAGATTGGTGGATTCCGCTGAATGAACGCAATAGAACAGATAAATTGTTCGAAGGATAGGGTTGCGTGATCTCTATTATTCTCAAACGAGCGCTTGATTCTGTCCCGACAATCATCATCGGTATTACTCTAACATTCCTAATTGTACACCTGGCTCCCGGTGATCCAGGTATTCGTTTTCTGGATCCGTCTCAACCCACCGAAATACAGCAGGTCATCCAGAAGCGTTTTGGGTTAAATGAACCACTTCATGTTCAATACTGGAATTGGGTAAAACGCATTCTGTTTCACTTCGATTTCGGGAACTCTTTCTACAACGGAAAACCCAGCTCCGAAGTGCTCCGGTCGGCGCTTTTACCAACGATTCTGCTGGCAAGTTGCGCCCTTATATTTGCGTTAATCACCGGAATTTTACTTGGAATATTGGCGGCAACCCGTTCGAACACCTTCACGGATCGAACCATAACTATGACCATGATGTTTTTTTTCTCCACTCCCGCTTTCTGGCTGGGGATTATGTTTCTTGGTGTTTTTTCAATACAGCTGGGCTGGCTTCCTTCCTCACATTTGACATCGCTGTATCACGATCAGTTGAACACAATAGGTCGTTTTACCGATTATATACAACATCTGTTACTGCCGGTATTAACCCTTGGACTGCCTCTCGCGGCAACGTTTTTCCGGTACATTCGATCAGGCGTGATCGAGGCTCTTCGATCCGACTATATCCTCGGAGCACGGGCTCGTGGTATCGGTTATAAAAAAATTCTTTTTCAATATTGTCTGAAAAATTCACTTCTGCCTATTATCAGTCTGCTCGGCGTTATCATACCGGCGCTTTTGAGCGGCGCCGTAATAGTGGAAGTAATTTTCTCGCTTCCCGGTATGGGGCGGACTATGGTCACCGCAGTCTTCGGACGAGACTATCCCATCATCCTGGCAGCCGGCACGCTTGCCTTCTTTGCGGTGGTCGCCGGAAATATGATCGCAGATATTACTTATTCCATTATTGATCCGAGAATCCGGTACCAAACACGGAAAAACTCATGAAAAGAATTGTAAATATTATCTGCTCTGATAAATCATTGTATGCCGGTTCTATTCTTATTGGAATAATTATTATATTTTCACTAACCGGTCCGCTTTTATCACCGTATAACTACAGTTCACAAAATTTATCCGAAGCGCTTCAATCTCCTTCCATCTCACACCCTCTCGGAACCGATTATTACGGCAGAGACGTGTTAGCCCGGATAATGCATGGCGGGCAAATAACACTTGGCATTGCTCTGCTTGCAACAACGATAGCTGTTCTGACTGGTATTATTATCGGTCTCATCTCCGCCTTCGTCGGTGGCTGGCTCGACCGAATATTAATGCGGCTGGTTGATATCATGCTTGGTTTTCCAAAGCTGTTTATCATCTTACTTGTTATCGGCATGGGTTATTCATCAATTGGATTGATTATTCTGTTCCTCGCAATTTTCTCATGGATGGAAATTGCCCGCATTGTACGCTCTGAAGTTCTTGTCATAAGGGAACAATTATATATAAAATCAGCCGAAGCAATCGGATTGCGGCGCAGGAGAATTATTTTTATTCACATTTTGCCCAATGTCATGGGAACAATCATCGTATCGTCGGTGCTGTTAATCTCCACGCTTATTTTAATCGAATCAAGCATCAGCTTCCTGGGGCTGGGCGTTCAGCCGCCGAATGCCAGCTGGGGAACGATTTTAACCGAAGGTCGGATCGATCCGATTGGAACATGGTGGATTTCAGTGTTTTCAGGAATTTTCATTATTGCAGCTATTATTGGCTTTAATTTAATCGGTGATGGATTACGAAACATCCTTGATCCAAAATTTACCGAGAATACTTAATGCAAGCCGGGACGACTGCCTCAAAAACATTATTGCAAATTCAGGATCTTCGGATCGTTTACCAGCAGAAAAACACATTTTTCACTGCCGATCAAACCGTCCACGCAGTCAATGGCGTCTCTTTCAGCATCCGGCAAGGCGAAAGCTTCGCGATTGTTGGAAGGTCCGGCTGCGGTAAAACAAGCATCGCAATGTCCGCTCTCGGATTTGTGAAACCTTCAGCCGGAGCCATCAGCTTTATGGGGGAAAATATCTGGCAACTCAACCGAAAAGATCTCAGACAATTAAGACCGCTTATTCAGCCGGTATTTCAGGATTACGGCAACTCCCTGAATCCGAGAATGACCGTTAATAAGATCATTACGGAAGCGCTCCGGACTCAGCCAAATGACCGGACACAATCAGATGCTGTTATTCAACTCCTTGATTCGGTTGGATTGGATTCCGGGATTCGATTGCGGTTTCCTCACCAACTCAGCGGCGGTCAAAAACAGCGGATCAATATTGCCCGGGCTTTGGCGCTGAATCCTAAACTTCTAATTCTGGACGAACCCGTTTCATCACAGGATTTATCAGCCGGAGTTAAACTGATTGAGCTTCTCAACAGTTTAAAACAAACATACGAATTAAGTTATCTGTTAATTTCCCACAATCTTTCAACTGTGCGGTTGCTTTCAGATCGAATAGCTATAATGAAGGATGGTGTTTTTATAGAACGGGGTCCGGCGGAAACATTATTGCAACACCCATCCGATAATTATACAAAAGAATTAATTGATGCTTCTAATCTAACAAATCTTTCTAAAACAGAGCAAGCATGAGCCTTTTAACCGTTGAAAATCTATCTGTTATAAATAGTTCTTCCGGTAGATCTATCAGCATATTAAAGAACATTGGTTTTTCTTTAAATTCCGGTGAAACCCTGGCTGTCATCGGTGAAACCGGAAGCGGAAAAAGTATGCTGTGCAAATCTATTATCGGACTTTTGCCTCCCGGTTTTTTATGCTCCGGCAATATCCATTATACATCTTCAGACAATACCAAAACATCTATCATAAGCGCTGAAAAATCTGATTTACTAAATATCCGCGGCAGAGAAATCGGCATGGTGTTTCAAGAAGCTGCCGCCAGTCTCAACCCGGTCGTCCGCTGCGGAAACCAAATTACCGATGTGTTGTCCGTAGAATCAAAAATCGATAAAAATAAAGCAAAAAAGCAAGCCCGGAAATTACTCGAAACTGTCGGATTATCAGAGCCGGAGCGCATATTTCATGCTTACCCGCACCAGCTTTCAGGCGGCATGGCGCAACGGGTGGCGTTAGCGCTGGCGCTTGCGGGTAAACCTCAATTATTAATCGCAGATGAACCGTCTTCTTCTCTTGACTCCATCACGAAGAAATATTACCTGAATCTGCTGAACAGACTGAAACAAGAAAATAATCTGACCCTGATTCTGGTTACCCATGACGTTGATGAAGCCCTGTCCTTTGCAGATAATATTCTGGTGCTGTATGCCGGTTGTATGACCGAATATGGCAGAACCGGCGCGATCAAAAAGGCGCCGGCTCATCCTTATACCAAAGCTTTACTAAATATCGCCCGCGCCTTAAAAGAAAAAGATTTCCCAACTCCGATCCCCGGTGAAATATCGTCGTTAACAAATCCACCTTCCGGTTGCCGATTTCATCCAAGATGTCCCAAAGCTCAAGACATCTGTAGATTGAAAGAGCCCCCCTCTATTGACATTTCAGACAATCATTCCGTCCGGTGTTTTTTTCCTGCAGAGACAATATAGCCTGTTTATTTGTAGCCACTATTCATAAATTTTATTAACTTCGCGCCGAGCACGGAAGCAAGTTATCAACATTGGATAGAAATATATGATACAAGAAAAATTCCGGGAATACTCTCCAAACATTCTGAAAATTTTAGCTCTTTTGGGGCTGGTATATCTGTTTCTGCTAAGCGTGACACTGATAGGATCTTCTTTTAAAGAAATGGGAAAAGGGGTTGCAGAAGCTGTGATGCAGACGGTCTCCAACCCGGTTCTTGGATTGGTTGTCGGCATTTTCACAACAAGCCTTGTGCAGAGCTCGTCTCTCACAACCTCGCTGGTTGTCAGCCTGGTCGCCGGACAGGTTCTGTCGATTGACCTGGCAATTCCCATCGTCATGGGTGCAAATATTGGCACCAGTGTAACAAATCTGCTTGTTTCGATAGGACATATCCGCCGAAGCGATGAATTTGAACGGGCATTGAGCGCAAGTATTGTTCATGATTTCTTCAATGTATTATCAGTAGCTGTGATTTTTCCACTTCAGCTGATATTCGACGTAATCGGTGTCACAGCAAGAGCTGCGTCCGGGCTTTTTGTAAATGTTGGCGGGCTTAAATTAGTTAATCCGCTTGGCGCTATTCTAAAGCCGGTTGCCGCAGCCATTTTAAGCATTTTTCCAAACTGTCCCTGGGTAGGCGTTATAATCGCATTTTTCATACTGTTCTTTGCTCTTCGGTATCTTGTGCTTGTCATGAAATCCCTTGTGCTGAAAAAAATCGAGGCGTTTTTTGATCAATATATATTTAAAACAGCATTTCGGGCATTATTTCTTGGAATGCTCTTTACCGCACTGGTTCAGAGTAGTTCAATAACTACTTCACTGGTTGTTCCACTGGCGGCGGCGGGCGTCTTAAGCCTGAAAAAAATATTCCCCTATGATCTGGGCGCAAATATCGGAACAACTATCACCGCTTTTCTGGCTTCTCTCGCTACGAATAATCCGGATGCGGTAACAATTGCCTTCAGCCATCTCCTATTCAATATTATGGGTATAATAATATGGCTTCCACTGAAAAAATCGCCGAATAACATGGCGGTCGTATTTGCCAGATGGTCTATCCGGCATCGCTGGATACCGATCGCCTATATATTACTTTTTTTCTTTTTAATGCCATTACTATTAATTTTAATGATGAGGTAAAAATATGTTCAAAGAATTTATAAAAATCTGGAAAAAGCAGGATTTATCCATTCAAATGCTTGAAAAATATCTTAAAACACTCGAAACTGATTACGAAATGTATAAAGAGGCTGTAAGGTGTTTGCGGCAATGTGATGATACCGACCTGAAGATCGATATTTACAAAATTGATAAAATAATCAATAAGTCCGAGCGGGAGATACGTAAAAATGTTCTAACCCACTTGCTAATGTTTGATAAATCTGAAATCCCGGCGGGCTTGACTCTAACCAGTATTGTTATCGATATTGAACGCATCGGCGATTATACAAAAAATATTGCAGATATGGCTATGCTTCACCCGAAAAAACTGTCCGCCGGTAAGTATGAAGATACACTTATCAGTATAGAAAAGCGTATCGACGACTTTTTCAAGATCACCCTTGAAGCGTTTCCGACATCCGATATAAAAATGGCGCGGAAAGTGGTCCTGGGTTACCGTGATGTTTCAAAAGATTGTACGGTAACTACTATATCGTTAATCAAAGGCGAAGGAGATTTTAGTGTATCTGATGCTGTTACACTGGGGCTCTATCTCCGGTTTTTAAAGCGGGTTGGCGCACATCTGTTCAATATTTGCACCAGTATAGTGAACCCGTTTCACAGAATAGGTTTTTCAGAGAAAAAGAATAATCAAATATAGGGTGGTATCTTGTCAATTAGTGTTACAAAACGAAGTGAAGATTATGCGCGGTGGTACACCGACGTTGTACAGAAAGCAGAATTAGCCGATTACGGTCCTGTTAAGGGAACTATGGTCATTCGCCCTTATGGCTATGCTCTATGGGAAAATATCCGAAATATCGCCGATCGAATGTTTAAAGAGACCGGACATGTAAACGCCTACTTTCCAATGTTTATTCCGGAAAGCTACATGAAAAAGGAGGCAGAACATGTAGCGGGTTTCGCTCCCGAATGTGCCGTTGTCACCCACGGCGGCGGTAAAAAACTTGATGAACCACTTTACATCCGCCCGACTTCAGAGACTATCATCTGGTCGATGTACAAAAAGTGGATAAAATCATATCGCGATCTGCCCTTATTGATCAACCAGTGGGTAAATGTCGTACGGTGGGAAATGCGCACCCGCCTGTTTCTCAGAACTACTGAATTTCTCTGGCAGGAAGGTCACACCGCTCACGCCACGTATAACGAAGCGGAAGAAGAAGCTCTGAAAATGATCGAGATTTACAGACAACTGGCGGAAGATTATATGGCTATGCCGGTGTTTGTCGGTATAAAAACAGATGCCGAGAAATTTGCCGGCGCCGTTTATACCTATACAATTGAGGCAATGATGGGCGACATGAAAGCCCTGCAGTCCGGCACCTCCCACAATCTTGGACAGAATTTTGCCAAAGCTTTCGACGTCACATATCTCACGAAAGAAAATAAGCTGGAATATGTTTATGCCACCAGCTGGGGAGTCAGCACGCGTCTCGTTGGCGGCGTCATCATGACCCACGGTGACGATAAAGGGCTGATACTACCGCCTAAAATTGCGCCGCATCAGCTTGTTATTATCCCAATATGGAGAAACGACGAGCAGAAAGCCCGTTTAATGGAAGAGGTGTCAAAAATCACGCTTCAATTCAAAAAAGAGGATATCCGCTATATCGTCGATGATAATGAGCAGAATTCTCCGGGCTGGAAATTTAATCAATGGGAAATGAAGGGCGTGCCGCTGCGACTCGAAATCGGACCCAAAGATCTGGATAAAAAACAGGTTGTTCTGGTTCGCCGCGACACCGGGACCAAACAATTTATTCCCATTGAAAAGCTGTTTTCTGTTGTTACAAATCTCCTGCAAGAAATCCAAAACAGCCTCTTTCAACAGGCGCTGGAATTCCGCAATCAGCACACCCACGAAGTAGAAAATTACGACGATTTTAAGAAAATCATTAGCAATGGCGGATTTGTAAAAGCATTCTGGGCTGGCGATGGAAAAATTGAAGCCAAAATTCAGGAAGAAACCAAGGCAACCATTCGCTGTATTCCCTTTAAACAAGATCAAGATGGCGTCTGTTTCTATACCGGCAAACCATCCAAAACAGTTGCTATATTCGCAAAATCATATTAAGCTTTATTGATCTAACATAGAGAGGCGCGAACCGGTTAAACCGCCGATTATTTATTTGTAAGCAACACCATAAAAATGTAGTCTATAGCGACAATATGACACTCATCAAAACAGAAGCGCTTGTTTTAAAAACCATTCCTTTTCAGGAAACCAGCAGTATTGTTAGACTTTTTACAAAAGAGCAGGGTAAAATTTCTGTGATTGCCAAAGGCGCCCGGCGTATGAAAAGCGCCTTGAGAGGCTATCTTGAGCCGCTGAACTATATTGAAGCAATATATTATTTTAAAATCACCAGGGATATTCAAACACTCAGCAAAGTTGACCTGCTTCAGTCATTTTTTTCAAACACCCGCGATATCGAATACACTATTTACGGGACCGCGGTTCTTGAAGTAATCGACAAAGTAGTTCGTGACCATCAATATGATGATAAGATTTTTAATTTAGCCGTTCAGATTCTGAAGAACATGGATTTACACACTGATCAATGTATAATCCTGTTTGCGGATTTTTTACTGGCAATGGCTGATATTCTGGGATACAAACTCGATACGTCTGTCTGTTCTCAGTGCAAAAACCGCCTAACAACCGCAATCTATAATCCTGGTTCAGGGCGTTTGGTTTGTAATGATTGTGGCAGATATACTTCTTCAGCACATAAATTATCAGAATATGAGATGCAATTTTTAAATGATCTTTCCAGACATAATCTTGATACAGAGATAAACATTTCGGCAGAACCATCAGCCGCGGATCGTATAATTCAAATGTTAATTAGGTACCTTTCTCACCATCTTGATTACCCATTGAATCTCAAGAGCCTGTCGCTATTATCGGAAATAAGTCAATAGTCAATTATAAATCAATTTCTTGTTTTTTTTGTAAAGAAAATTCTGGCTTCTCGACGATAAAAAACATACTTTAACTTTAGTGAAAAGAATATTAAAAGGATAAAGAAAATTTTAACGCAAAGACACAGAGATCGCAAAGGTACGCAGAGTTTATCAGAAAACTTTTCCCAAAAAGTGGTTGCCCTGTTGAATATTACTATTTCTTCTTATGAACGAACCCTTCTAAGGTTCCTTTATTATATTGGTTTGATTACCCTTTATGATCCCGACTCGTCGGGACGGGGCTTGTCTTAAATGTGTCAGCATTTTCGGTTTGGATACATGTTTTGTTATACATTTAATAATTCTTTGCGTCCTCTGCGCCTCTGCGTTTATAAAATATTTTTGTCATTTATTGGTTCTGGCTTGTCTCTTTGGGGGCTTGTCCAGGTTAGGATCACAGATGCGCTATTATAATTATCAGAAACAGACAGGATTTGGCAACCGGTTTATACGACCGCGCTTATCCAGCGGCGCTATAAAAAATATTATCATTGCCAATATTGTCGTGTTTATTTTCATGTTCCTGTTCCAGTCCGAGCGGTTCTTCCTCTATTATTTCGGGCTGGTGCCCAAATTCGTCTGGAGCCGCGGATTTATCTGGCAACTTTTTACATATATGTTCATTCACGGCGGTTTCGGTCACATCTTCTGGAATATGCTTATACTCTGGATGTTCGGAACCGAGATCGAATCTCATTGGGGTAAAAAAGAATTCTACAAATACTATTTCCTCACCGGCGTAGGATCAGGCATTATCACGTTGTTATTCAGCTTGAATTCCTCTATTCCGGTAGTTGGCGCCAGCGGCGCGATTTATGGCATCCTGGTAGCCTTTGCCCTGTTGTTTCCCGAACGGCGGATATACTTATATTTCCTGATCCCCATCAAAGCGAAATATTTCGTGCTGATCATGGGGATTATCACCTTTTTCTCATCGTTTTCACTTGGTGTAAGCCAGATCAGTCATCTAACCCACCTGGGTGGATTAGTCATCGGCTATCTCTATTTACGTCGTAAAAGAATCTTTGCAGATATCAACTTTAGAATACCAAAAATAAAAATTCCCAATCCGTTCAAGGCTATTATCCGCAAAGTTGATAAACCTCCAAAGCCGCCGTCCCATACCGGTTATGATACCGATAAAACCATGCGGGAAGAGATCGACCGACTTTTGGACAAAATCAGCCGTGAGGGATACAAAAACCTCACCGAACAGGAAAAAAAGACCCTCGTGCTGATTAGCGAATATTTTGCCAAAAAGAGCGGATCAAAAAATTAGAACCGGTTTGAATTGCTATACAAACCTTCAGAAGGTTGTGTTCATGAATTCCATCCCGGAGCAAAAGCCCCGTAACGAAAGATCTTTGTAACTCAAACACTCTTGTTTGAGCAGAACTAATCCCTGGCAACAGGGCTGTGCTCTGTTGCCTGCTCCCCGTTATCCGTTCCGGAGTACAACCCCGGAACGAGGGATATTCGTAACTTAGACACTCTTGTCTGAGTTCTGATAACTTATGATTTTTCCACGGTTCAACAATCGTCAAAGACATCTTCGACAAGAGTGATTGTTTTACGCTTATAACTCACCGCAATTAGAAGGGTAAGTGCATGATTTCTTATTGATGTTTTGGAGTGTGTTGAAGCATGAATTGACGCAGTCAATTCACTCCATATAAAAATTCGTTCCCATTCGGAAGGTTAATCTGTGGACGATAATTACAATCCGTACATTTCGATGATTTCCTGTTTGGTCTTGCCGAGAATATCGTATTTCCTGCCGACTTTTGTAAAAGCGCTGAGCGCTTTGTCCAGATGGTGTATTTCGTGACCGGCAGAGATCTGCGTTCGGATACGGGCTTGCCCCTTGGCAACAACTGGAAAGAAGAAACCAATAGCATAAATGCCTTCATCATACAGGTCGTTGGAAATATTCTGGGATAATTTCGCATTGAACAGCATCACCGGAACGATTGGCGTATCACCATCCTTTAATACAAATCCGGCTTCTGTTAGCCCTTTCCGCCAATATGCAGTATTCTTTTCCAATTTGTCCCGCCTTTCGGTGCTGGCGGAAAGAATATCCAACACTTTGAGCACACCGGAAACCACAACCGGCGCGATCGTATTCGAGAACAGATATGGGCGCGCTTTCTGACGGCACAGCTCCACTAATTCTTTACGCCCGGAAACACATCCGCCGGACGCGCCGCCAAGCGCTTTTCCGAAAGTGGTGGTAATGATGTCAATTTTTCCGAAAACACCGTATTTCTCGTGGGTTCCCCTGCCGGTCTTGCCAATGAATCCCGTCGCATGAGAATCGTCCACAAACAACATTGCGTCATACTTTTCACAAAGCTCAGCCATTTCGTCGAGTTTGGCGGTATCGCCATCCATACTGAATACGCCGTCTGTGATCACAACTTTCAACCTCTTGTCGGCATGAAGCAGCAGTTTCTTTTCCAGGTGGATCATATTAGAATGTT
This sequence comes from Fidelibacterota bacterium, assembly GCA_030603165.1. Classification (GTDB taxonomy): domain Bacteria; phylum Fidelibacterota; class UBA2242; order UBA2242; family UBA2242; genus UBA9312. Next base: position 4,347 of record JAUVYH010000062.1, on the reverse strand, counting down.
TGAACGTATCGTGCATTGCGCTGCAAAGACGAATACCGTCGATGATGGAGGCGTGCACTAATCTGTCGGAGATCATTATATCTTCATCAGTGAGAATAGCTTCGAAGACGCCGGCGTTGGCGTCCATGCAAGACGGGAAAAGAATTGTGTCTTCCGTACCGAGAAATTCTGTGACTTTTCTTTCCAGTTCTTGATGGATATCCTGCGTGCCGCATATAAATCGTACCGAAGACATTCCGTATCCTCTTGTATCAAGCCCCTCATGAGCGGCTTTTACTACTTCCGGGTGACTGGAAAGTCCCAGGTAATTATTGGCGCACATGTTGATCACCTTTTTCAGCGAAGACCCGGTGGGAAATTCCACTTCGATATCAGCATCTTGAGCAGAATGGATGAATCTTTCCTGCTTGAAGATTCCGGCGTCCTTAATACCCTCTATCTGCTCAACATACATGGCTCTGATTTTTTCATTAAAACTCATAACAACCCCTTCTTTATCAATTTTAAGAATTATCTAATTGTGATACTACGAAACATCCCTTTGGTTTTTAACTGGTAAATTCTTTAACCAGGGCTGTAATACTATTTACCGTGTCAAAAGCTTCCGGCGACGCTTTTTCATCAGGTATCGATATTTTATATTGCGCTTCTAAAAATCTTTTGAGCGAAACCATCGAGAACGAATCTACAATCCCTCCTGAAATGAGCGGCGTTTCATAGTTTATTTCCTCGTCTTCGTCTTCAAGATATTCTTCAATAACATATTCCAATACAACATCTCTGATCTCTTCCATTTTTTACTCTCCTTTGTTGATTTTTTGAAATTATTCAGCCACTTCCGAATCCCTTCGGGAAAAATCACCAAGACACTAAGTTAATTAATAGTAGTTTTTTCTTTGTGCTTTCATGTCCTGGTGGCAAAGTTTTATTCATCATCTTCCAGGGTGGATGTATCGCCGATTTCCTCGCCCCATTCTTTGGCGTGCAGAAGCCGTCTCATGATCTTGCCGCTGCGGGTTTTTGGCAGGGTCTTCACATATTCTATCTCCTGGGGCATCGCCAGCGGAGAAAGTTTTTTACGAATAAAGTTCATAATTTTGAGTTCCAGCATATCGTCCGCCTCATAACCGGCATTAAGCATCACAAAAGCTTTTACAACCTCCATATTCACTTCATCCGGCTTGGCAACCACGGCTGACTCGGCAACAGCTTCGTGTTCCAGCAGCGCCGACTCCACTTCAAACGGACTGACCAGATGCCCGCCGGTGTTGATCACATCGTCATCACGACCAACGAACCAGAAATATCCGTCCAGGTCAATATATGCCCTGTCTCCGGGCAGGTACCATCCATTTGTAAATTTGGATTTGTAGGTTGTTTCGTTGTTCCAGTATGTTCTCATCATGGCGGGCCAGCCGGGTTTGAAGGCGATCAGACCAATCTTCCCGACTTCCTGAATGGGCTTAAATGTTTTTGTGTCAACAACGGCTGCTGTAATTCCCGGAAAAGCTTTTCCCATCGAGCCCGGCTTGATCTTCATACCGGGAAAGTTCGTGAGCATTATGGAGCCGGTTTCTGTTTGCCAATAAGTGTCCAGAAATGGTTTTCCAAATACTTTTTCCGACCAGATTACCGCTTCGGCGTTCAGAGGCTCGCCTACACTTGCCAGGTGACGCAGCGAAGACAAATTGTGTTTTTTCACAACCTCGTCGCCGGCTTTCATTAATGAACGGATTGCCGTGGGAGCGGAATACCACATGGTCACTTTATGTTTCTCAATGAATTTGTACCAGTTTTCCGCGGAAAATCCCACATCCATAACGCATTGGGTAATTCCCATGCTCCAGGGTCCGATAATACCGTATGACGTACCGGTGACCCAGCCCGGATCGGCTGTACACCAGTAAATATCGTCTTCCAGAAGATCAAGCACCCATTTGGTTGTAAGGTATTGCGAAATTAGAGAATAGTGAACATGTTTTACGCCTTTGGGCTGACCGGTTGTTCCTGAAGTATAATGCAGCACCGACGGGGTTTCGGCTTTTGTGGGAAAGAATTCAAAATCTTTCGGTTCTTCATATTCTTCCATATTGAACGTCATCTCTCTGTCTTTCAGAGGTTTCTTTCCATCATGATCGACAATAATGACATGTTTCAGATAGGGACTCTTCTCGATGATTCTGCGCACTTTTGAAACATGTTTTCTCTGAGTAATGATTGCAGTGGTTTCCGCATTATCCAGGCGAACATGCAGAGATTCATCTCCAAAGGCAGAGAAAAGCGGCTGGGCAATCGCCCCGATTTTCAATACTCCCAGAAAACCGATATAGAGTTCGGGAATCTTATCCATAAACAGGCAAACCCGATCCTCGTTCTTCAATCCCAGGCTTCGTAGAAAAGCTCCGAATTTATTGCTGTTTACACGAATATCATCGAAAGTATATTGCCGGGCGACGCCACCCAAGCCTTCCCAGATGAGAGCCGTTTTACCGGCTTTTCCCATTTCACAGATGCGGTCGGAACAGTACCAGCCAATATTTATGGCTTCGCCTTTATTATAACCGAGTTCTTTCTCGGCTATCGACCAGTCAAAGTTCTTCAATCTTCCTTCATAAGAACCAATGTTCGACATAAATAATTCTCCCTTATTTTTCAATAATAACTATTGCGCTTGCATAATTTTTCAAGTGGGTAAGCGAAACATGAATGTTTTCAAGCCCGTTTTCTTCTACAAACGCTTTTACTTTTCCATAAAGCTTTAATACCGGTTTCCCCAATTTATCATTCAATACCTCAATCTCATTGAAAGCCAAACCACCCCGCCAGCCCGTTCCAATCGCCTTAAGGAAAGCCTCCTTTGCGGCAAAGCGGGCGGCATAGCGCTCTGCGAAATTCTTTCTGTTATCACAATACTCGATCTCGGCTGGTGAAAATATTTTTTCCTTAAAACTGTTTTTCTCAAGTTGCTTTCGAACTCTATCCACTTCGATATTATCTATTCCGATTCCGAAAATCATAAAATCACAAACGATTATTTATAAAAGTTTTTCCTTCAGGTGCTTCAACATCTCTTCGGTCACTCTGTCAAGATTATATTCGGGCTTCCAGCCCCACTCTTCGCGGGCGGCGGAATCGTCCATAAAATTAGGCCAGGAATCCGCAATTCCCTGGCGAATCGGATCAACATTGTAATCCATGAAAAATTCCGGAATGTGTTTGCGAATCGATGCGGCGATTTCCTCCGGGTCAAAGCTCAAGGCGGAAACATTAAAAGCGTTCCTGTGAACAAGTTTTGCCGGATCAGCCTCCATTAAATCAATCGCGGCATTAATTGCATCGGGCATATACATCATGTCAAGATAGGTGCCTGCTTTCAGGAAGCAGGTGTATTTTTTCTGCTTGATGGCTTCATAGTAGATTTCCACGGCATAATCAGTCGTGCCACCGCCCGGCAGAGTCTTATACGAAATGATCCCCGGATAGCGCAGACCGCGCGTGTCAACATTAAACCGTTTATGATAATAATCGCAGAGCAGTTCTCCGGCAACCTTTGTAACCCCATACATCGTGTTCGGGCGCTGAATGGTATCCTGGGGTGTATTATCGTGAGGCGTTGACAATCCAAAAGCGCCAATACTGCTTGGCGTAAATACAGCGCAATTGGATTCCCTTGCTACCTCGAGGATATTGTAAAGCCCGTTAATATTAATATCCCATGCCAGCTGTGGATTATTTTCCGCCGTCGCCGACAGAAGCGCCGCCAGGTGATAAATAACAGTGATTTTCTCTTCGTGAACAATCCTGGCGATCTGCTTCGCGTTGGTTACATCCAGAACGACGCATTTACACTCTGCCGTTTCGTCCTCACGTCGCTTTTCCCTTATATCGGACATTATCACATTATTGGCGCCATATCGTTTACATAAGGCTGTCGCCAGTTCCGAGCCGATCTGCCCTAAAGATCCGGTCACAAGAATTTTGTTCATGTTGCGTCCCCTAAAAAGTTGTGTCGTTTTTCAAAGTCGAGAATTAGTTTCATATTATGTTTAAAAATATGGGGTAAATTTCCTTCATTTCCAAAGACTTTTACATAACGTTACAAATATCACGCCATTTTTGAGAAAACAAATTGCATTCCGAGACTTGACTTAAGACTGCCATGTCAAAGAACATAAACCGATCTCCAAACTTCTCCGGCAGGCTTGAGTTAACCTCGATTCGACAAATTAGCCTCAAAAATGCTAAAATATTGGGAGTCGGCATTCGCAAGTTGTTGTTTTAATTAGTTTGATTTGTCGGAATCGCAGCCGTAGTGCCTGAATATATATTTTATACTTGGTGGGGCGA
>JAUVYH010000228.1 GCA_030603165.1 Fidelibacterota bacterium | reverse complement strand
ACCGGATTTACCGGTGTCGCGACTTAGATCAGTATGACATAAAACAGTATAAGCATATCTGTCTTTGATAAAAGGATTCAATTTACTGCCGGTATGCGCTTGATAAATTGTCCAGTTTTCTTTCAATTTCTTCGGACAAAGAACTATAATCCGCGCATTAAGCAGTTCAAAATATTTGATAATCGCCAACGCTTCGTATGTTTTCCCTAATCCAACGCTATCGGCAATAATGCAGCCCTGGTGCTTTAATATTTTATTAATAGCGCCTTTAACTGCATCTTTCTGAAACTCGAACAGCGTTTTCCATATTTCAGTCTCGGTAAGAAGATGTTTTTCGGTTAGAAGACCACCCTTAGTCTGATCTTCAAGAAATTTCTCAAAAATGTGATAAAGAGTTTTAAAGTATAAAAACTCAGGTTGTTGATCGACATACAGTTGTTCGAGATATTGAAGAACTTCACTTTTCACATCTTCAACTAACTCCGGATTATTCCAAATATCAAAGAACCAGTCTTTCAGATCATTTCTATCACGATTACTATCCACAACAAGATTTAGCTCTATATTGCTGGCTTTCGTTAGGCCCAACCCTTTTAGAGTAAAATTTGAACTACCAACAATAGCCTGCTCGATACCGTTATTATCAATATGATACATTTTCCCATGCATCAAATTAGCCTGTTTTATTGAGCGGATATCGACCTTTTTTCTAATCCATTCAGCGCAATCCCTGGCAATTTTACTTTGTTGAAGTTTATTGGCTATCCGGATCTCTTCATTTTCGATTCGGAAGCTTTTATGAGTTGATTTTTCCGGATCAATCGCCTTGACAAACCGCGGCTCACCAAAAAGGAAGTTCAACTTTTGAATGTTATCGAGTTTATCTTTTAGAGCATTATAAGCATGTATCGTAAAATATGCCGATACAATGTTTAGTTTTGATGTGTCCATAAGTTGATCAGCGAGATATTTACCAACAGTCCCACGTTTTTGATTATCTCGTATTGATGAAGGAATAGTCATAAAATTTTCCTTTTAAAACATTTTAAGATTTGTATAGTCGGAAGAAACCGCTTGATCGGAAATAACCGACCAGAATATCGAAGTATTTTACGTCTTTTAAAGTATTTATAAATCTATCAAGCAGAGAAGAGCCAGGTTCATTTGTAAAAAAGGTCAAATCAGTTTTTAAATTTTGTTCAGTCATTTAAATACCTTTTCTTGCAAAATGAAATATACAATAAATGCCGAAAGAATTTAGGGAATTAGTGGAAAATATGAAATCTTATTATAATCGTTTTCATAACAGATTATTGGGATTAGTCAAAAAACAAGATGTTAGGTTTTTATTGTTCATTTGTTTTCCGACTTTGAAACACCTTTGATAAAATATTGGCGACATTTCATAAGGAATATATCCAACAAACACCAGTTTTCGCAGGTAACATCGCCAATCAACCAAGTTTTGTGATAAAGAATAGAGCAGTTATGCTATACTGCTGATAACAGGACATCCTCTAATTTTCTTATTCCACAAAATCCCTATGAATCAAAATCCTTATTGTTCGAAATATCTTGTATCCGTAAACATTTTATACCTGTGTCGTATTCAACAATAGGGGCTCTCTTGATGGCGTCAGCACCAGTATTGGCCTTTAAAATAATTTCTTTAATTTTCATTTGTTAACAACAATTTAAAATACAATCTTTTCCAAATTTTGGTTTTATTACCATATTCAGCCGTTCACCTTCTTCCATCAGTATCTTAGGTCAGCTGTCAGTGCTATCTATCCTGTCCCCTTCACAATTTTCTGACATAAGTTTTACTCATCATTTACTTCCCAATGACCGCCTTTGGCAGAGACAACATGACATAAAAGTCCGGATTCCTGCAGCCGTTTAAGATTATATTTAATGCCGTCTTCGGTGATGCCCTTAATATTTTGGGCCATTTCGTGACGTCCTGCCTTGGGATGCTCTCTGATATATTCAAGAATTGCAATCTGTTTTTCCGTAAGTTTTCTGGGTAGTCTTCTGGGTAGTTATCTGGGAACTTTTCTGGGAACCTTTCTGGGAACTTTTTTACTAAATTAATTTTCATTTTCAACTAAAACCTTCCAAAATCCGCCTTTGGCAGGACCAACATGACATAAAAGTCCGGATTCCTGCAGCCGTTTAAGATTATATTTAATGCCGTCTTCGGTGACGCCCTCAATATTTTGGGCTATTTCGTGACGTCCTGCTTTGGGATGCTCTTTGATATATTCAAGAATTGCAATCTGTTTTTGCGTAAGTTTCCGGGTAGTTTTCTGGGAACCTTTCTGGGTAGTTATCTGGGAACTTTTCTCCGAACCTTTCTCCGAACTTTTTTACTAAATTAATTTTCATTTTCAACTAAAACCTTCCAAAATCCGCCTTTGGCAGGTCCGATTCTTTTCAAAATACTTTTCTTTTTTAATTTTGCAATATTCACTTCTATTTTTCGCTGCGAAATCCCTACCATTTCCGCTAACCCAGCTGCGCTTACGTATGGATTTGCAATTATTAGTTCAATTATTTTTTTCTGATTTTCAGTCAGTTTTTCTCCGACCTTTTCTCCGACCTTTTCTCCGACCCTCTTCATCAAAGGGAAGGTTATTTTGAAAAAATCCAAACCGGAATCCATCAGTGGTTCAGCGCCGGTCTCTTTCCATCCCAAACGCATTTTATCAAAACCGAAGCCGGCGCTCTCCGCCAGTTTCACCATTCGAAAGAGCCGGGCAAGGACAGGATTGCGGGGAATGGAAGCGTCTTCTTTTAAAATAATCTCCAGCGGCTTGGGTAAAGCGCCGGGATTAGAAAATTCGATCCTATCGGTAAAAACCCGGATACGCGGTTTAGCCGGACTGAAATAATCGGTGTGCATCAACAGATTAACCAGTGCTTCACGGATGGCGTCTAAAGCAGGACTTTTTTCAGTAGCAAAACCTTCTGTAGTCAACTGAAACGGAACATCCACATATTTGCGCAGCCGTTGAAAAATAGCGAAATAATATTCCCAGATGTTTTCCTGAGTATCCAGCCGGAAGGTGTAGCGGGGTTCGGCATTCTCATAACCGGTGCCGGGTATTTCCAGATAATCAATTCTAAAATCAGGGAAACAATCGGCTATCGCATCTTCACTACCCAGAAACAGCAATCCTGAGTAAGTAACATGTCCGTCTGAAATGATTCTTGTTTTATGAAGAAATTCATCGCTTTTAAGTCGGTTGTATGGAACGTCCGGATTGAAGCGGGTCATGTAATCACGATATCGCTCAAACGACGCCGTGTTCAGACTGGATATGGAAGTTTCCTTAGCAGGGCGCGATGTTTGCGTTCCGAATGCCTGATCGCGAAACATGGCGTCGATTTCCTGTTGAGTAGCCCGTTGGTCGCCGCTGCCGGTTCGAATGAATGTATTTTTCAGGGAATTAAAATAAACCGGTTTTTTATCCGAAACAGGAATATAGAACGCCAATACACATTTTTTATCCAGATTATACTTTTTAGACTGCACGACAATTTTACCATTAAATTTCTCGCAACGCAGTGTTGTCAGAAAATCCTGTTCAATTTTTTCAGGACTTTTTACCCCTGTAATTTCAAAGGATTTACCAGATTGTTTCACGCCAAATATGAGCCAACCGCCTGCTGTATTGGAAAAGGCGCTGACAGTTTCCCACGCATTTTTAGGAATATTAGTGCGCGCTTCCTTTACTTCAAAATCTTCCCACTCAATATCTGACAGTTTTAAGATCAGTTCATCTTTGGTCATAACTCAAACCCAATTTTCGCCAGTTGTTCTTTAATCTCCTGATCAAGACGACTGCTTTCTTCCATTTGTTCTTTCAGTTCGGAAGTCAACCCAGCCATTTTTTCCTCAAAATGAATACCATCATCTTCCTCGTCAGGTATACCTACATAGCGACCGGGAGTGAGCACATAATTGTGTTTTTTAACATCTTCTAATGTGGCAGATTTGCAAAAACCTTTCACATCCTCATATACTGCTTTGTCCCCCTTAGAAAAGGGGGATTCAGGGGGTTGTCTTTTCCATTCATGGTAGGTGTTGG
>JAUVYH010000135.1 GCA_030603165.1 Fidelibacterota bacterium | reverse complement strand
ATGAACACTGATTAACGATTTATGATTTTAGAAGTTTATAAAATCGCCTAAAGTTAAGGATTCCAATTAATATATTGAAAATCGATGTTCTAAAATCGGTGTTCCTTATTCAATATTCAAATTACCATTTATAGTTCCGTCAGGTCCTCAGACCTGACGGACAGATGATCGCATCCGAGGTAAAAGAATCTTTTAAACCTGATAGGTGTATCGCACTTTACGATGAAGAGTTGCGAGAAAATCGTCAGGAGTAAGCTCCCGACGCAACTGAAAATCAATTCCAATTATTGATAATGTATCTCAAACACTCTTGTTTGAGAAGGACTTGTGATTTTTCCACGGTGTAACAATCAAGAGTGATTGTTTTACGCTTATAACTCATCGCAACCAACTATCACCTCGAAGGTTCAGCAAAATAGGTGTTTCCAATTAACTGCTCATTCAATATATTTAAACATAGAAATAAGCTGTCGGAATTTTTTGTGAATCAATGAGGACTTTATTATGAAGAAACTGTTTTTTATTCTGCTGCTCCTTTCGTCAATGTCTGTCTTTGCAAAGACAAAAACCTTCATTCGTGAATATACCTATCAGGCAAGCGACTACGATAGTAAAGTAACCGCGAGGGTAAATGCTCTCGAAGAGGTGAAAAGGCTGCTTCTCGAAGAGGTCGCCGTATTCATAAAAAGTGAATTTGAAGATAGCCAATGGGAAAAACAAATTGGTGATAAAATTGAATCCGGTGAATTTACCGAAAAGAGGCTAATCTCTATCACTGCCGGAATAACCCAAACCGAAATTCTTGAGGAAAAATGGACCGGAGTCGAGTACTGGCTGAAAGCGAAAATCACTATCGATCCGGATGAAATGAAGAAACAACTGGACTTAATTCTTCAAGATAAAGAAAAAACCAAAGAACTGGAAAAAATGAGGCAAATGGCTGATGACGCTCGCGAAGAAATTGAAAGGTTAAAGCATGAACTTGAGTCTGTTAAAAATGAAAGTGAGCAGATTGTACTGCAAAATGCATATAAAAAGAATGTTGATCAATTAGATGCTACAGACTGGTCTGATAAAGGATATAATGCTGCAATAAAAAAAGAATATGACAAAGCAAAATCATTTTATTTGAGGGCGATAGAATTAAATCCTGATTTCTCAGAGGCTTATTATAGTCTTGGTTTTGTTTATGATAAACATGGAAACTACACCGATGCGATTCGGTGTTATAAAAAGGCAATAGAAATATATCCAGAATATACAGAGGCTTATCTTAATCTTGGTACTGTATATACTAAACAGGAAAATTATTCTGATGCAATTAAGTGCTACAAGAAGGCGATAGAATTAAATCCTGATTACTCAATGGCTTATTATAATCTTGGTACTGTATATACTAAACAGGAAAATTATTCTGATGCAATTAAGTGCTATAAGAAGGCGATAGAATTAAATCCTGATGACTCAATGGCTTATAATAATCTTGGTATTGTTTATGGCGATCAGGGGAATTATTTTAATGCAATTAAGTGTTACAATAGGGCGATAGAAATAAATCCCGATAACTCAGAGGCTTATTATAATCTTGGTATTGTTTATAAGAATCGTGAAAATTATGCCGATGCAATTAAGTGTTATAAGAAGGCAATCGAAATAAATCCCGATTTCTCAAATGCTTATTATAATCTTGGCATTGCTTATGGTAAACATGGAAATTACTCAGATGAAATTAAGTGCTATAAGAGGGTAATCGAAATAAATCCCGATTACTCAAAAGCTTATTATAATCTCGGTTTTGTTTATAATGATCAGGAAAAATATGCCGATGCGATTAAGTGCTATAAGACGGCAATCGAAATAAATCCCGATTACTCAGAGTCTTATTATAATCTTGGTATTGCTTATTTTTATCAGGAAAATTATGCCGATGCGATTATGTGTTTCAATAAAGCAATTGAAATAAATCCCGATTACTCAGAGGCTTATTATAATCTTGGTATTGTTTATGATAATCAAAGCAATTACGGTGATGCAATTAAGTGTCTTAGAAAATCTGCAAGATTGGGAAATATTGAAGCACAAAGTACACTAAGGAAAATAGGAAAAGAATGGTAAGTTTAATGTAGTAAATTTTTCCAATACCTCTTTCAATTATTTTATCAGATATAATTTCAGATTTTCATTTTAAATAAATATTAACGACATATTTAATATCGATGTGAACATCGTATCAATCCTTATTTGTTATACACTATTCCTATTATAAACATCAATCGGTTTACCTTTCTGGAAACATGAGATGATATTTTGGGTCCGTTCGAAGGTTTTTTTTAGATCGTCCAATTGAGTTTGGTGCCCTCGATTTATACCATCAAGCGAATTTTTCCTAACCTGCATATTGTCAACATCATTCTTATAGTTATCATCGAAATTGTTCAGTATCTCGTCCGCTTTTTTTAATAGACCGTATATATTCCTAATATTGTCACGCTCTACTGGTGTAAACTTTGTTATGACTTTGACAAAGTGATGTTCGAAAGCGAAGTAAGAAAACTCTACACACCTTCCAGAAAGGAATTTATTCATTTTTAATGCCACAATTATTTGATTAACTATTTCAATCTTATGGATAATCTGATGAAAGTTTGCGTCAATTTCGTCCAAGATGAGATTTTTATATTCACGATTACATCTCTTCTTTTTTACCAAATCTGAAATTTCATATAACAAAAATCCAGTTATTGTTCCAAGAATTACCCAGAATTCATTTTGTTGGATTAGTTCACACATTCAGCTTCTCCTTAGTGTACAACATTGTAAATATATAAAAATTTTGCATGATATCAGTATTATAGCGTTAAGTTCCCACTGATAAATCCAAATGCCTTCCATGTTGCCTTAGTGAAATTCTTTGATTAAAAATTAAATTGTAAAGATATTTTCGTTGATAAATCGTTTGATCCTTTTATTCTCTAATGCTTAATCTATCACGTTGAAGTTATTAGATTCAAAATTCAAGAAAATCTCATATGTAAATGTCTCTAAAACTTTTTGAATATCTTAATTATGCTGGTGATTCAGCCCAGTTATCGAGAATCTTTTTTGCTCCATTGCATGTTGTTACTAATTGATCTAACTTAAATTCAATTTTTTGAAGATAAGTCAAATTCTCATTAATATTCTTAAGAGTTTCAATAAGTTCTTTAGATTGTTGTTCATCCATCGTCTACCTCCTTATACAATTATTTTAATTGCCTAACGCCGGCATCACATGGACCAAAAGCCGCAGGTTTTTGGGATCATGTGCATGCCCATGTTAGCCAGTTCTAATTTTTCGAATGCTCCATCTGTTCTTGACTGTTGGGAAACCGGATTGTATCAACGCCTTCGAATGGGCAATATATCGCGTGAGGACCATGAAGTGCCCAGTCTTTAAAAAAAGGTTGCTCAGTAAAGGACTCTGATAATTTCCGAAGTGAGTCCCACATCCAGTAGAGGTTGTAGATCCCGAGGAACTGTGTGCGCTTCATGTCAGCGGAAGGCCAAATAATTCCGAGAAGCACTGCTTCTATAAAATTTAGGACTTGCTCTGAAGATATCGATCGAGGGTCATTCACATCCAGATGGGTGTAATAGTCTCTAAGCTTTCTTTCTTGCTCAAGTTGCTGCCAGTACTTTGAGCCACGATCGACTCGATACCCATAACCATAGCGCAAGAGAACTGTGTATCGGTCAAGAACCGATTGGTAGCGTGTCTTTCTTGAGATGTCTGTCTTCCGATCAACGGATGTTTCCTCATCCCGAAGAAAATTGACAACCTCTGGTGGAACGTTTGGAACGGTGATAAGCATAAGCTCGGATGTATGTCGAACGAATGTCTCGAAACCGCTCCAGAAAGTAAGTATCACAGCTGGATAGTAGCGTAGCTGGCCCTTTCGTTCAGTTTGATCATGGTAAGAAAGAATGCTATCGCCGAAAAGCCTTAGGCCTGCCTCAAACAAACGAGATGGGACATCCAAATTACGGATCAAGGGTTTAATTCGGTTCTCGTCAAGAGGGCAGAGCCTAGTATTGGGATGAATGGATGAGCCTTCCCATGTGTACGTTTCAAGATAGGAAAGGTCCAACCCGTGCTTTTTCTTCAATCTTGGATGAGGCAAATCTCTGATCGGAGGTCCTCCATCCTCGTCCGGCTCAGGATTGAATAACAATTATAGTTCCTCTCGTAGTTCCTCAATATCCATACTGGTCCTCTGTATCAAAAATGGCTAACATGATGTTTATCTTGCACAATTTATTCTAAATCGATTCTATTCGGATTTCTTCTTTTGGACGGGGCTGGTCTTCTTCATCAGCATTTCAACCGGAGTCAGATATTTCTTTTCGTTGTTGCACTGCTTGCGTTTTAACTTTGCGAAAGTTATTTTTATATGATTCGTAACGGGTAGTCAAAAATATTCACACTTTATGGAGTAAACTTTCGCAAAGATCTATTATTCATTGTCTTTCAAATTTTCTTCGGATGACTTTTTCCGCATCAGTATTTCAACGGGCATCAGATACTTTTTCGCATTGTTGCATTGCTTGCATGACGCAACGATGTTGCCCCGGTTACTTCTACCGCCTCTTGATACCGGCACGATATGGTCCATCGTCAACTCTTCCCTGGGAAATTGTTTGCGGCAATAGTAGCAGATACCTTCGTTCAATTTATCCTGCCACCACTGGCTTTTACGCAGTTCTTTGGCTCTCGCCCTTTCCCGGGCAATGTGTTTTTTATCTCTTTGGACGGGAATCCAGTCGGTCATGTATCTAAATTAAGATATTATAGCAATTTTCAAAAGTTTTGTTCTATGTAACGATATTCTTTGATTTAGCAAATATATTAACTTTAGGGTAAAGAATATTTTAACGCAGAGGCGCAGAGATCGCAAAGATTATCTACATAAAATCCTAAATACCACTCCGCTTTTCTCTTTGAAGAATTCACCTTTCCGGCATGTCCGGCACTTGACGGGCTTTTGACGGATTCGGATAATACACCGACTAAAGTCGGATAAAGCGTATTATTTTCACAACCCACCGAATAAATTCGGTGGTTAATGTTTAACCTAACTGATTACTCAAGCAAATTATAACCATTCGCGGGCTATATCCGACATTTTGAAATTGACATGACAATAGTAATATCTTTATCGAAAGGTTTGAATCTCAGTCTGATCAACAATTCCGACAATTATCGACCGAAGCGGCGCGGTTTCATCCTCTACGATTTGCCTGGCGGAGTTTCCTTCGTCAATAATCAGCACCGTCTCTCCGGCGCCTGCTCCGACCGAATCGATCGCGATAATATATTTACCGGATGGCTCTCCTTCAATTGTCAAACGGTCAACGATAAGTAGTCGCTTATTGTCGTAGAACTTATGATTAATCGTGGAGACAATTGAACCGCAGACTCGTCCCAGGATCATAATTCCTCCTCGTTTATCAATTTAACGTCATCGACAATCCCAATAATCGTAGCGTCAACCGGCACAAAAGTAGTCTCCAATGCCATTGCGGCTTCACGTCCGCCTTCATAATAGATCAGTTCATCCGGACCTGCCATGCGCGTAGAATCGGCGGCGACAATCGGAGAACCGGAAGGTTTTTTATACTTGTCAAGAGGCTGAATTAAAAGTAACGGAACGCCTTCAAGTCCTTCATAAGCCACACAAGGCGTCAATGTGCCGATTACTTTTCCCAGAAGCATCTAAATCTCTCCGTCTTTCAGTTTTGACAATTCATTTTTTTTAAAAATACTCGTAACGTTAAGTTGTTTCACCATTTCAGAGTGCAAATTCGGGATAAGCGTGTCATTAAGTAAAACCTGCTGATCAGTCAGAACCGCTTTGAAAATTGACAGCGCTTCCTCGACTTCTTCTATTTTTCCATTAAAAATCACAAAAGCTTTTCCTCCGATGTCATCGCCCAGTCTTATTTCAATGATATTCACCTGTGCGCTTTTTACAGCGGCGTCCGCCGATTGAATTGTAGCGGCAACGGATGAAGTCTCCGTTATGCCAAATGCCTCTTCGGAACAGCTAATTCGCTTGCCTAAAATTGCATCATTAACTTGTGGATGAACATCCGGGAGAAAAACGCTGTCAATAATTTGATCGCCACCGATTGAAAGACCTTTATTAAAAGCCTCTTCAACGGACGCAACGCTTCCGCCGATCAGGATAAGATATTTCCCATCATGAACGGTGCCTGACTTCAATACTGAAATTGGAGCGGTTTTTACCATAGCATCGCCGGTCAGGATTCCGCCTGCTATCGTTGATAATTCAATTAATGCTAATGCCGGGTATTTCTTCATTATACAATCCTGAAATGATCTACAAGAACACAACGTCTCTCTCTGGAAAAACTTCGGGGACCGGTTAATCCTTCACCGGTGGGACTGGCAATTGAAAATGAACAATATCCCTCACCGCCGAAACCAAGCCCGGAATATGCGGGACCGTTTTTCACAAAAATACTACAGTTCATTTCCTTTGCCATACGGCTGAGATTATCGAGATTTTTCGAATGCATGATCGCCGAATGTCCATTGCCCTGTTCCGCTTCTTTGGCAAGATCAATCGCCGAATCGGCGTCAGGCATTCTTACAAGTGGAATTACCGGCATCATCTGCTCCGTCCAAACTAAAGGATGTTCTTTTTCAACCGGCGCAATCGCAAGGCGGATATTATCTGCTACATGTAAACCGATTTTAGATAGGATTACCTGCACATTCTTCCCAACCAAAGATTTTTCCATTTGGGCAGGCTTTCCGGGACCATTATTCTGAGCAATAATCACCTTTTCCAGCTGCTGAATCTGCTCTGCTGTTAAAATAATAGAGTTATTGCCGGCGAGCGCCGATAACAATTGATCAGCAACGGACTCAACAACAAAAACCTCTTTCTCGTCAACACAGATGATATTATTATCCAATGAAGCGCCTCTGACAATATCTCTCGCGGCGGCTTCAATATCAGCGCTTTCATCGACAACAACAGGCGGGTTGCCCGGTCCGGCGCAAATTGCCCGCTTACCGCTCGTCATAGCCGCTCTTACCACGCCGGCGCCACCGGTGACAACCAATAGCCGGACGCCTGGATGATGCATTAATTCCTGGGCGCTTTCAACAGTAGGTTCCGAAATAGCCGTCACTAAATTCATTGGTCCGCCGACATCGACAATTGCATTATTTAGTAGATGAATATTATAAATGCTCACATTTTTTGCCGACGGGTGAACGTTAAAAACCACGGCATTGCCGGCGGCTATCATTCCAATAGAATTGCAGATAATCGTGGATGTCGGATTTGTCACCGGCGTAATTGTCCCAATAACACCATAGGGCGCCAATTCGATGAGCGTCAAGCCCCGGTCGCCGGTATAAGCCGTTGGTTTCAGGACTTCGGTGCCGGGAGTTTTTTCCGCTACCAGCCGATTTTTCTGAATTTTATCCTCCACGCGTCCGAGCCCTGTTTCAGAGTGAGCTCTTTTCGCCAAATCTTCAGCGTGCAGCAACATATTTTTCCGAATGTTTGCAATGATTTCAGTGCGCTTTGCGAGTGTTAGAGTCATCAATTGTAATTGCGCTTCCCGGGCAGCTTTTACGGCGGAATCAATATCCGGGAAAATACCATTATTCAGAATCACGTTTGTAGAATCCTGTGTTTCAGGCGTTTCATCAATCCTGGGAATATTCCCTTTTCCATCCATAATGCCAACAATACGGGATGCAATATTATCTATTTGCTCTTTGCTTAGAGGGGTCACTTTTTAGCTCCTTACAAAATTGATAATTAGACACCATTCGAAAAGGGTTTTAATACTTAATCCCGACCAGTCGGGACAGAGATCGCAGACCTGCCCGCCGTTTTTCTTTGGCAGACGGGGATTATTATAAATTTTACTGTAATTTGTTTACCCCGTGAGATAACATTGAAAATAAGTGCATTTAAGCAAGACAATTTTGACATCTTTCCATATTTTCTAAATAACAATAATTAGTTGTATCTAACGGGGTGAACCACACGATAGATTCCATTACGCAATACTTCAACGTGCGCCAAAGGCGTCCCTTTGGGAAAAGTTGATTATCAAGCCCAAATGCTTATCAATCAGTCGTAAATATGTCAATAATTTAGGTTTGTCTATAGGTGATAATTTCTCTTTGGCTTTCAGATCAACAATTATCTGCTCTGATATTTCGTTTTCATGCATAATTTAAATTTCTTTAAAATCCTCTGCGCCTCTGCGTTTATAATTATTCCTCACATTTGAAAATCTAAATTTACCTTTTCGAATAGGGTCTAATTACTAGTTATCAGACTTTTTTTACAACTTGCAACAGATCTAATCGTCTTTGCCTTTTTTGTACTTGAACTTTCCCTGAACTTCCCAATTATCAACTATTGCCATTACTACGGCGTCACAAGGTTTTTTATCGGTGCGGGTTGTCTGGCGCGCCGAGCTTCCGGTAGCATAAAGAACATACTCCCCGATCCCGGCATCGACAGCGTCCGCCGCTATGACAAAACCACCTGTTGCCTTTGCTTCCAGGTCAACCTGTTGAAGAATCAGAAATTTCAATCCTTCCATACTCTGTTCTTTTTGAGTGGAAACAACCGTACCCACTACTTTGGCAAGAATCATTTTGCCTCCGGTAATTTATTTAGTAACCATTCACAGGTGTAAGTAAGGAAAAAGGGAAAAAGAGGAAAAAGGGGAAATATACTTATCTCCTTATTTTTCTTTCTACTCTTCGTGGATCTAGCTTAAAGTCTGAAAAATTAATTAATAACCCTATATCTTTGTTAACTGCTTTTCCCAAAGGGATCACTACGTGATAAATATGATCTAACTTGGGCATAATATTTCTTATGGATTTCTTTAACTGTCTTAAGTTCTAAAACAAT
>JAUVYH010000073.1 GCA_030603165.1 Fidelibacterota bacterium | reverse complement strand
CGGCAACTTCAACAAACTGATGCCGGATATTTTTTCGGGCTGTTTCTGTGGCAGCTACCGTTGTCTCGGCAATATTTCCTCTATTTTCATTCTTTGTTATCCGTATCTTCCGCCCCCACCGTGAAATCTCAATTTCACTGACATTATGGGATTCCAGAATCTTGACCAGTTCGAGTATTTTAGATGATTTCATCGATTTCTCTCTTTATTCTTTTATTCGCTCACAATATGAACCGTTTCGCGTATCCACGCGAACCTTATCACCCACATTAATAAACAACGGAACTTGAATTGTATAACCGGTTTCCAGCGCCGCTGGTTTAGCGCCGCCCGTTACGGTGTCCCCTCTTATCCCCGGTTCCGTATCGCTTATTTCCAGGTTAACATGAGGCGGGATCTCAATATCTATTGCTTCAGACCCGTGGAAGAGAACCTTGATCACTTCATTTTCTTTGATAAAATTCGATGCTTCTTTAAATATATCATCGTTTAAAGGAACCTGCTCATATGTTTCAGTATTCATAAATATATAGCTGACGCCGTCATGGTAAAGGTATTGCATTACAACGGCTTCCAACCGGACAATATTGATTTTTTCACCGGATCGAAATGTATTATCAACCACTTGACCGGTTCTAATGTTTTTGAATTTTGTACGGATTCGTGCGCCGCCACGCGCCATTTTCACATGCTGAAACTCGACTACTTTTAATAACTCTCCGTTTAAATTAACGACCAATCCATTCCGGATATCTGTTGTTGATGCCAAATGTTCTCCCTTCTGAAAATAGCCCCGACGTGAGCGTAAATTTACGTGCTGATTGATTTAGTGTCAACCAATTTTTCCCCGGCAGATATTAACTTCAGAACTCCTGACCTGATGTTGAAAAATCAATGATTTATTTCAATGAATTCGTAAAATAAAATGTCATAATTTGTGATAAACTGGGAGTTCTGATTTCAAATATCAAAGTGCAAATTGTATTAAAGGAAGTGAGAAAATCAAGGTTTTGGATTCGATTAATTAAAAGAGCAAGTTTGATTCCGAAAGATAAAATTTCACCAATTCTTTGTGAAACTGATGAACTTATTAAAATAATTGCAAAATCAGTTGTTACATCGAAGATAAAAAAATAATTTGAAATTTAGTATTTGCGCCGAAGGCGTCCCCTTGGGGCATTTTGAAATAACAGCCATCCCGACTGATTTCAACATGAATAACTCCGATTGAAAATCTAAACCACAACGTGGTTCCAGCAATTTTTGCAAAAATTAGAGACAGAATAATCTGCGATAAGTCAGGAGTTCTGAACTTTATGTCCTCTTTTCAAGCAGTATCAGGAAAACTATTTGGGATATCCCCAACTTATCTTATCTTTGGATAATGATGTACTTAACCGGATCTGATTTACCGCTATTTTTTTTGCTGTTAAACATTTCGCTATGGCTGTTTCCGGTTTTTCTTTACGCTGAAATGCATTACCGGTGGTCATTTTTTAAAGGATTCTTATTCAAAAAACAACCGGAAGTCATTTTTGACCTGCCCTGTCGAATTCAATCCGGCACTCTTCCGGTGCTGCTACTTATCAAAGACGCCGATCGCTATCCTATTCAGATTCACAAAATCGAAATTGTGCTGAAATCACCCGAAAATTTGGAGATACTGAAACAGGTAACAATTGAAGTTCCGCAATTCATTGATACAAAGTGGTACTACAGAATATTTCATATCGACTGCACGGAATTTCAGAATCAATGGCTGAAGGTAGATTGTTACGCATATGCTTCTATCGGCTCAAAACGATTAATTATTAAGAATGATAACTACCGCACACTATCTCAAAATCCCTTTTCAACGTTTATTGATCCCGATCCATTACCATTAGAAAAAGGTTGGATATGGGGCGATCTTCATTGTCATTCATCCTACACCGAAGATCAGGCTGAATTCGGAGCGCCTCCGCAATGCATCAGTCCGATGGCGACAGCGATGGGGCTTTCATTTTGTGCCCTGACGGAACATTCCTACGATATGGATAATTACTTCGATTCCTGGATAAAAAATGACCCGAAATTGGAAAAATGGAACGATTATCTACATACAATTAGTACTCTCAATAAAGAAAATACCGGTTTTATAATTATCCCGGGCGAAGAGGTCTCAGTAGATAATGGTTTCGGAAGAACGGTGCATCTGTCAATTCTTAACGATCCTGAATTTCACATAGGGACGGGTGACGGAATGGAAAGGTCACTGGGAAAAGAAACCGAACACTACTATGCTTCATTATTAGAAACACTCCCGCAACACACATTAGCTTTCGCCGCTCATCCAATGAGTAAATCTCCCTTCATACATCGATTATTAATTCGACGAGGTATCTGGAACCATTGGGATATCCATCCAAAGCTGCATGGATATCAGATACTAAATGGACTCTATGATGAAGCATTTATATCCGGCAAAGATTACTGGATCAGGCAGCTATTAAAAGGGCAGCGACAATTTATCTATGCGGGCAACGATTCTCACGGAAATTTTAACCGGTTTCGCCAGATAAATATTCCAATGCTGTCCATGCATGAACGTCGCAACCAGATTTTCGGCTACCATCTGACAGGCGTAAAATCATCGACCAACCAGGGTATAGACAATCTGATCGACGATTTAAAACATCAGCCCGTAATTATTTCATGCGGTCCATTTATAGATATGTCCGTTAGCGGATCCTCGTCCGGAAAAGGTCGGATTTCGCAAACATTGACTGAACAACCGGATACGGTTTCAATTCAGGCAAAATCCAGTTCGTTTTTCGGCGCTATTAAACAATTACGTCTATTTGTGGGCGATTTGCATAATCAAAAAGAATATAAATTCAAAACCATCGATCGAATTTCCGGTCAATACCAGACTACATTATCACTTCCACTACAGGATATTCCTGAGCGCGGTTATATCAGAGCAGAGCTGACAACCCATAAAGAAAATTTTGCGCTAACAAATCCCGTGTGGTATGGCATGGAAAATACTGTTTTCAATCTCAAATAAAAACTACAGATCATCCCGTAAATATATATCCGACACCGCGAACACTTTTGAAATAAACGGGTCGGGCAGGATCGGGTTCAAAATATTTCCGCAGACGCATCACAAAATTATCCACAGTTCGTGTCTCAATTTCAAAAGGAATATTCCATACTTGTTCAAGCAGTTCTTTGCGGGATACTACGGTATTTTTATGATCATTAAGGTATTTCAGCAATCGGGCTTCCTGTAGTGTAAGTCGAACTTCCCGATCCCCGGCATGACCTGAAAGCGTTTCAAAATTGATCTCATTTCCACCAAAAGTGCATATTGTGATTTTTCCATCTTCCGACTTATACCATGACTTCCGTTTAAGCATCCCCTCTATTCTTAACAATAATTCCCGGAGATGAAACGGTTTGGTCAGATAATCATCGGCGCCAATTTCCAGCCCTTTAATTCGATCGTAGATACCGGTCCTTGCGGTTAACATGAGTATGGGAATCTGAGGTGATTTCTGCCTTATTTTTTGAGCAACTTCAAATCCATCATGATAGGGTAACATGATATCGAGAATAATCAGATCATAGGTATCTGATTCGAAAAGTTCCAGAGCCTGAAGACCATCTCTCGCCCAGAAAACATGATAAGCTTCCTCTTTAAGATTAAACAGCAATCCTTTTGCCAGGGTCTCTTCATCTTCAACGAGTAAAATCCGTTTCCCTTTGTATTGTCTGTCTTTTTCAGTCATATTTCACTCCTGCTGTCTTATCAATTTTGTAAAGTTGGATAAAGTCTCTTTAGTTTAATTTAAGCGTCATAGAAATAATCAAATTAATTCCGGAATCCACATTTTACAAGATTCTCTAAAATTTCGACAATGTATCTCAGCTTCCGATTGCCGAGAGAATCAACCATAAGATTGCATTCCGAGACATGACTTAAGACTGCCATATCAAAGAACATAAACCGATCTCCAAACTTCTCCGGCAGGCTTGAGTTAAGTCGGATCACTTTCGCCCTTAACTCAAGTCGTCTCAAACACTCACGCTTATTCAAAAATCCATCTGACGCCGCCTTAAGTCAAGGGCTGGCGAACCTACGGTTATTGTCTGTCTTTTTTCAGTCATACTTCACTCCTGCTCTTAATGGGATCGTTTCAGTAAGCGCTGAAGGTAATGCTTTTTTGATAAACGATAGATCGGCAACTCTATGTTAAAGCTGGTTCCCATATTTTCACCTTCACTAAATACACGGATTTTACCACCATGATATTTGACGATTTCCTTGACCATGTAAAGTCCCAGTCCACTGCCGTGTACAATTGAAACATTTGATTGTTTTATCCGCTGAAATTTCTGAAATATTTTTCTCTGTTCCGTTTTGGGAATTCCAATGCCTTTATCCTGAAACTCAATCAATATCTTTTTTAATTTACATCTCAATCGAACGGTGATATTAACAGGTTCTTTTGAATATTTAATAGCATTATCCATAAGATTGTTGAAAAGAATTTTAAGGGCGTTTCTTTCCACCACGCATTGACATGGAGCGCTGCCCACAAAATGAACCGCATCCTCGGGTAAATTAAACTGTTCCCGCACCTCATCAATCAGTGTTTTTAATACCTCGTCAGCCTGATATACCTCGCAATAATAAACCCTCTTCTTCTGTTCCAAACCGGCAACTTCCAGAATAGTATCGATCAGTCCTTTCAAACGATCTGTTTCCCGAAGCATTATCTGGTAAAATTCTTTTTGGGTTTCGGCGGGAACCTTCCTGGATTCAAGAGTTTCCAGATAGAGCTGGATCGAGGCTAACGGCGTTTTCAATTCGTGGGTCACACTGGCAATAAAATTATCATACAGCCGGGTTAATCTCAGCTGGACATTAAGATTGCGAAAGATCATAGACATTCCAAATGAAACACCCACAAGCATCACACAACCACCGACAAAAACAAGGACATCTGCTACTCGTGATATTTTAGTCGAGGGTAACTGATCGCTAATTAAATTTAAAATTATGACATTGTGAACATACCGGTAAATCCAGAGACCCAGCAGACATAGCCAGGCAATTTGAGCCAGAATAAATACAAATGTATGGTAAATGGTTGAACGCTGTTTTTTCATAGATTAACTCTCGTAATTAAGGCGTTTTTTCCACGCAAGATAACACGGCGCAGCCATAAATATCTCTGTTCCATATCCTTTGCTCTCCCGGTCATTCAAATTCCAATCTGCTATTATTGAATAAAATAGAATTATTATCCCAAAAAGAAAAGGGCTATTCATCTTTTACATTACTTTTACACCAACTGTTAAAAATATTTTGTACACTTATAACAGAAGTAATTTACTACCGGAGAATTCAATGAACATATTACTTGTATATCCCGAAACTCCCGCAACTTTCTGGAGTTTTTGCAATGCCGTAAAATTCATTTCTAAAAAATCATCCGAAATACCATTAGGTCTTATCACCGTAGCCGCTCTTCTGCCGGATGATTGGGATAAGAGGCTAATCGACATGAATGTCACAAATCTGAAGAACAAAGATATTGCGTGGGCGGACTATGTATTTATCAGCGGTATGAATATCCACATGCAGTCTATTAAAAAGATAATTAAGCGTTGTCTTAATTTCGGGGTTAAAATTGTCGCCGGCGGTCCGATGGTGACGACCGATTACCAGGAATTTCAGGGCGTGGATCATTTCATCCTGAATGAAGCGGAAATTACCCTGCCGCAATTTTTAGAAGACCTTGAAAAAGGAGATCCCAAACCGATTTATACGACAGACGATTTCCCAAATTTATCATCGACTCCCGTACCTCTATGGCGCTTGTTGGATATGAAAAAATACGCCGGTATGAATATCCAGTACTCCCGCGGATGTCCTTATGATTGTGAGTTTTGCAGCATCACCATGCTGAATGGTCGCAAACCGCGTACAAAAACCAGTGAGCAGTTTCTGAATGAACTAACATCGCTCTATCAACAGGGCTGGCGCAACAGGGTATTTGTTGTGGATGATAATTTCATCGGGAATAAAAAGAAATTAAAAACAGAGTTGCTGCCGGCGTTGATTCAATGGTCAAAAGCGCATGATTATCCCTTCTCTTTCACGGCAGAAACTACCATAAACCTGGCTGACGATAAGGATCTGTTAAATCTAATGGTAGAAGCCGGTTTTTCATCAACATTCATTGGAATTGAAACACCGAATTCAGAGAGCTTGTCAGAATGTGGAAAATCAATGAATTTACAGAGAGATATGGTTGAATCCGTTAAATGCATCCAGCGTTCCGGTCTAATTGTCATGGGCGGTTTCATCGTCGGATTTGACAGCGACCCGGACACAATTTTCGATGAACAGATCAATTTTATTCAGAAAAGCGGAATTGTCACGGCAATGGTCGGGTTATTAAATGCAATTTCGGGGACAAAATTATCCAAACGGCTGGAATCGGAGAAACGCTTACTGCACATTTCCGGCGGCAATAATATGGACGGAACGCTTAATTTTATTCCCAAAATGAATTACCGCCATTTAATGAAAGGTTACAGCAAAATCCTGCATACTATCTATTCACCTCGGAAATATTACGAACGGGTCAAAATCTTTTTACAGGAATACAGGCTGCCGGCAATAAAAACCGCTTCCCTGACCAGAAATGATATTGGAGCATTCTTCAAATCCATCTGGAAACTGGGATTCATCGAAAAAGGAAAACGCTATTACTGGAAGCTTCTGTTCCTGGGATTATTCAGATATCCGAAGCAATTCGCCTCGATTGTCACTCTTGCAATATATGGTTTTCATTTCCGGCAGATCGTCAAAACCATCGATCATTAAAAGAAATATAAATTCAAACCTGTTTCCGGGACGCAGTGACTAAACAGGTTTGAGATGAACGAGGTACGAGTGAAGAATCTCTTCTGGATTCTCGTCGGAGATTCTTCTTCGCTTCGCTCATCAGAATGACACATATGATCACTTTTTACAAAACCATCAATTTTACTATCCAGATATAATCTCTTACTTGCAACCAAATCTTTAAATCTAATTCCTTGAATTCCAGTTGGAGAAACATTATTTTTAGTAAAAAAGGAGCACAAATGGATCGACGAACATTTTTAAAAACATCCGCATTTATCACCGGAATGAGTCTGGTTTCGAATCAACACGTCTTTTCTAAAGCACAAGAACCGGCATCTTTGGTACTTGTAAAAGACGGTTCACCGGCACAAATGGCGGATAAAGTCTTTGAGTTGTTAGGAGGCGTTTCGCGCTTTATTTCCAGGGGCGATTATGTTATGGTCAAACCTAATCTAAGCTGGGACCGCCGCCCGGAATATGCCGCCACCACAAATCCGGAACTGGTATCCGCAGTCGTCACACATTGTTTCAAAGCCGGTGCGAAAAAGGTTCTGATCGTCGATAACACCTGTAATGACGCCCGGCGCAGTTATAAGAATTGCCAAATCCAGGAAATGGCGTCTAAAGCCGGGGCGGATGTCCGTTTTGTCCGGGATTCACATTTTGTCGAAACCGATATTCCCGGCGGGACCAGTATGAAAAAGTGGCCGATCCACAAGGAAGTGTTTAAAGTTGATAAACTGATCAATATGCCGATCCTCAAGCATCATTCTCTTTCGCAAGTGACTATTGGTTTTAAGAATATGATGGGCTTGATTGGCGGCAACCGCGGACGGATTCATCGTCCTTTCCCGGAAAAGATTGTCGATATCAATCGCGTCATTATCCCACAATTAACGATTGTCGATGCAATTAAAATCCTGAGAAGAAACGGACCCTCCGGCGGCAATCTTAAAGACGTGGAAGAACTGAACACCGTGATCGCCGGAACAGACAGAGTGCTTGTGGACGCCTGGAGCGCTAAGTTATTTGGGAAAGATCCTAAATCCCTGAAATATCTTCAACTTGCTTACACCGCTGGAATGGGCGAAATCGATACAGAAAAATATAAACCCGTCACCTTTACATTTTAATTTTGAAAAAGAACCGTTCAATCACAATCAGACGGTCAACCCAGATTGTATTCCTGGCGTTATTCGTGCTGACCGTGCTGCAGGCAACCTATCCCTTTCGTCCATGGATACCGCCGGAACTGTTTCTCTGGGCTGATCCGCTGACAGCATTGGTTGCTCAGCTTGCCGGTCGCTTTTTCGATCCGATCTTCCTGATTGCATTAATAGTACTGTTATCACCATTCGTTTTCGGGAGAACCTTTTGCGGATGGATCTGCCCTCTCGGAACGACCATCGATATATCCGACCGCTACATCGCCAAAAAAACATATCAGTCCTCCCGAAAATACCGTCCATTAAAAACCATAATTCTGGTAACAATGATTCTGTTTGCTGTTTTTGGAATACAATTGTCCTGGCTGATGGACCCGCTGCCAATTCTTTGGCGATCGTTTGGCACCCTGGGAATGGCGTTTTTTTTCCTGATCACTGATACGGTTTTAAACGGATTCTATAACGCCGGTATTTTCCCAGATACAATTTTAAACATTCAGGATAAAATATCCGCCTATCTCTTCCCGGTTTCAACGCCGCGTTTTCTGATGCTGCTTCTCCCCTTTATGATAATCCTGGGAATTCTATTATTGAGCAGAATATCCCGTCGCTTCTGGTGCCGCAATCTGTGTCCATTAGGAGCGCTGCTCGGTTTACTTTCCAAATTCAGCCCGTTTCAACGAGTCGTAAATGAAGAAATCTGTACAAGTTGCTCGGTCTGCCTGAAAAAGTGCAAGATGGATGCGATTGAGGATGATTTTTATTCAACGGAAAAATCCGAATGCATCCTTTGCCTTAATTGCAGCAAAGATTGCCCGACAGATGCGATCACTTATAAATTCCAATCACCTAAAACAATGCGAACTTCCACCGATTTGACACGACGCTCATTTATCGGCGCCGGAGCAGTCGCGCTATTTGGATCGGGATTATTTTCTTTAAACGTCCTGAATCCGTCGAAAACCGATCGCTGCATCCGACCTCCCGGTTCATTGAGTGAAGATGATTTTATGGAACGCTGCATCCGCTGTGGAGAATGTGTTCGTATCTGTGCAACGTCCGGCGGATGTCTGCAAATGGCGTTTCTCGAAACCGGTCTGGAAGGACTGATGACGCCCGTCTCAAAATACCGAATCGGTTATTGCGAATATAATTGTAATCTCTGCGGTCAAATCTGTCCAACAAAAGCAATTCAGCCTCTTGATCTCGAGGAGAAACAAGAACTTAAGGTTGGCATTGCCCTGTTTTTAAAAGATCGCTGCATCCCTTTTAGATTACATGAAAACTGTATTGTTTGCGAAGAACATTGCCCCTTACCGGAAAAAGCTATAATATTAGAAGAGGTAGAATATACTGATCCGGAAACAGGGGAAATAAGAATGGTCAGTTATCCTTACATTGATCCCGATCTGTGTACCGGCTGCGGTATTTGTGAAAACAGATGTCCGCTGGAAGGTGAAGCGGGAATAATCGTAACTCGTGAAGGAGAGGAAAGATTTTAGCCATGAAGATCAAACATTACCTATTAATCGTACTCACATTGCTGCTCATTTCATCCTGTTCATCAACCCGAAAATTACTAATAAAAAAGGGTGATTATCTCGGCTGGAAGATGACAAACTATGAATTATACGGTTCAAAGAAGGAATTTGAGAGAACTCTAAATGAAAATTATCATTTGTACAGCGGCTACGGATTGACCATAATCATGTATCAGGAAATCGAAGGTCCTAATTTTATGAAAATGAAAATTGAGATCTATAAAACCAAGGACCGCCCCGGAGCACAGGGACTATATAAGCGTTACCAGTCATTTACCAAGATTCCCATCGGTGAAAACGGCAGCGAAAGCCCGGGGTTTGTTGCTTTCCACAGGGATAACTATTTCGTTAAAATTATTGCAGTCCGGAATTTACAGGATAAGAACAATTATCTGAAAAATGTCGCTCAAATTATCGATTCTAAAATATCGCGATAGCCATGATCTCCAGGAGAGAATTCTGTAAACTATCAGGTGACATAGTCATCGGTGTTGCGGCATCCCGCTTGCTTGTTAGTTCTGCTTTCGCATCGGAATCAAAATATCCATATATTCGTGATGCCCGGTATTACAAACTTCTCGACAACGGAAAAATCCAGTGTGAATTATGTCCGAGGAATTGTATTGTTGCGCCGAAACGACGGGGATATTGCGGTGTCCGGGAAAACCGGAATGGTAAATTTAAAACCCTGGTCTATGGTCGCCTGACATCTATCAATAACGATCCGATTGAAAAAAAGCCCCTCTTCCATTTTCTACCGGGCACGACGGCAATTTCCGTTTCAACCGCTGGCTGTAATCTCAAATGCAAATTTTGTCAGAACTGGTCACTATCGCAATCCAGGCCGGAAGACCTCGCTTTTCAGTACCTCGCGCCTGAAGAATTGGTAAAGCTGACTAAAAACAATTCGGTGCCCACAATTGCCTATACCTACAATGAACCAACTATTTTTACTGAATACATTCTGGATACGGCTGCTTACGGAAGAGATCAAGGTATCAGAAGCGTAATGATCTCCGCCGGATATATAAACAAAGAACCGCTGCGGGATCTTTGCAGGGTTCTCGATGCAATAAAAATCGATTTTAAAGCCTTTTCGGAATCCTTTTATAAAGATATCGTATCAGGCAGACTGAATCCGGTGCTGGACACATTGGTCGGAGTAAAGTCTCAGGGGATCTGGCTGGAAATGGTAAACCTGATTATTCCAACGTTAAATGACAGTACTTCGGAACTCGAAAACATGTGTAAATGGATCACCGCGAACCTGGGAACCGATGTGCCGCTCCACTTTACACGGTTTCATCCGGCGTATCTTCTGAAAAATCTGCCTCCTACGCCGGTATCTTCTCTTGAAAATGCTTACAAAATTGCCCGAAATGCCGGAATAAACTATGTATATGTCGGCAATGTTCCCGGTCATTCCGGTGAAAACACCAACTGCCCGAATTGCGGCGCCGGATTGATTATCCGGAAAGGGTATTACATCGTCCGGAACAAAATTAAAAATGGCAAATGTCCAAATTGTTCAAAAACAATTCCCGGTGTCTGGAGTTAAAGGAATTCCTGATGAAAGTTGATGGAATCGTAAAAAGTATAAAATACTGTCATTCTGAACGAGGTACGAGTGAAGAATCTCTTCTGGCTTCTCATCGGAGATTCTTCTTCGCTTCGCTCATCAGAATGACACATATGATCACTTTTTACGAAACCATCAATGTTGACTTTTCTATATTTAAATATTTCATAATTATCTTGGGGGTTAGCGCCATGATGATAGGATGTTCAAAAGCAGGCAATGCGCAAGATCGTCCGGCATATAACGCCGGAATGTTTTATCCTAAAAATCCACGGGAACTCAGACAATCAATTCAAAATCATTTAAACGATCCTGAAATAGATCAGCTGCCCGGAAAACCGTTCGGGCTTATCTCGCCCCATGCCGGGTATCCCTACAGTGGACCCGTTGCCGCTTACGGCTTTGCACAATTGAAGAAAAAATCCTACGACGCTGTCATTGTGATATCACCCTGTCATGTTGATTATTTTCCCTTCGCTTCCGTTTATAATGGAGATAGCTATTCCACGCCGCTCGGAAAATTGCCGATGGAAAAAAGTATCGCTGAAGAATTAATAAAATCGAGCAAACTGATCCGGATGTCGGATAAAGGACACGATATCGGCATGGCAGGACGCGCCGAGCACAGCCTGGAGGTTCAGCTGCCCTTTATTCAGGAAACGCTCGGCGAAATCCCCATCGTGCCGATTGTCCTGGGAAGCATGGACTGGAATGTAATTCAGACACTGGGTAACCAGCTTGGAAAAATCGCCAAAAAACATAATATTCTGATTATCGCATCCAGCGATCTGTCTCACTTTCACAACTATAATGATTGTAATAAAATCGATAAAAAATTTATTAAAATTCTTGCCGATTTTTCAATCGAGAAACTTTACAGGGGAATAGTAAGCAAACAGGTTGAAGCCTGCGGCGGGGGTCCGATTCTTACCCTGATGATTGCGGCAAAAATGAATAACGCCACGGATATAGAAATCCTGAAATATGCAAACAGCGGCGATGTGCCCTTTGGCGACCGGTCCCGTGTGATCGGTTATCTCTCGACAGCGTTTTATAAAAAATCAAAAGCAACTAAAAAGGATAAATCCATGGGAACGACCGGAAATCACAATAGAGACTTGACCCACGATGAGCAACTGTTTTTAATTCAACTTGCAGAAGATGTAATTCATGCCGCTGTCAAAAGCAAACCTATCCCCGTCCCGAAAGACATTCCGGCGATCTGCAAAGAAATGCGCGGCGCTTTCGTGACCATCGAAAAACATTACCAACTGCGGGGTTGTATCGGGTATATTCTGCCGGTTTACCCGTTATATGAAACCGTTATCGAGGTCGCTCAGTCGGCGGCGCTTCGCGATCCCCGTTTTCCTGCGGTTACACCAAAGGAACTTAAAGACCTTGAAGTGGAAGTATCCGTGTTGACCGTACCGGAAAAAATCGATGATCCGTCGATAATCGAAGTGGGCAAACACGGCATTATCATGAAGAGAGGATTCTACCAGGGACTGCTTCTGCCTCAGGTGGCGACTGAATACGGCTGGGACAGGGAAACCTTCCTGGAACACACCTGCCTGAAAGCCGGACTCGAACGCGACGCCTGGAAAGATAAAGCCACCGAAATCCAGATATTCTCGGCACAGGTTTTCAACCGGGAAACGCTGGGGAAATAGGATAATTTTTAGACAGGATTAACCCCAAAGGTAACTCAATGTGTCAGGATATGCAGGAAATATTCAGATTGAAGATTTCGAACTCATTCGTTCCCAATTTGAATTTGGGACCGAGTATTTACGAGACCATAATTCCCTTGATTTACTTACTTTACAAATATATATTGAAGCCATGGAAATTCAACTGAAATATTTCCGTATATTGACTATGTTAGCGTTGAAAGAAGATGATTAAAAAAGGTCAGTGCATTTCAATACACCGTTAGTGATATAAGTAAATTAGGAAGGAGATATGCGATGTTTGTTCGAAAAATGTAAACCCGGAGTGAATGAATGAGAATTTACTCCGGGTAGAATTCTTATTAATCTCAAATGAGATTAATATCACTTTCAATTGATTATAGTGTACAATTATTTTTAATCAAAACTGAAAGGAAAAAGCGAGATGAAATACGTTAGTAATATACTGAAAATATCAATCCTTATGACAGGGATTGTTGTGATGGCTATTGTAATAATTACAATGACAGGTTGTGAAGATACTACTTCTTCAAATAACGAAAGTATCGGAATACCACAATCTCCAAGTAGCGAATTAACTCAACCCAAGTTCCCGGCTTTAGCAATGCATATTGTTTATCGGGAATTCATTAACAGGCATCCGGAAATAAAAACTTTGAACGAACTTGAGGAAAAATTTCCATCTTATCTTGAAGATCGTTTAATTGAATTGTATCCGGAATATGCATATACAGGAATGGTAAAAGAAGGAAAATCAGAGATTGATGCCTTGAAAGCTGATTATGAACAATACTCAAGTGATCTTGAACAGTATAATAAATCCATCCCTGTCAATCTATTTAAAACTGTGGATGATTCAATTAATGATGATGAAGAATGGCCGGAAGATTATAATGATGAAATGGGTGCAAATATGGATTATATCCCAACTCTTGAGCAGGAAATTGATTCGCTTCAAATGACGGAAGAAGAAATTCAATTATGGCTGGATGTTGAAAATTTTATTAATGATACAACCGGCGGATTAGCAAAAAAAGCAGACATTGATAGATTTATCCTTGCCAAAACAAACAGCTGGCTCACGCATACCTTAATTGCCTGTGGGGTAGCCTATTATGTGTATTGGCGCGTAAATCTATGCGCCGATAGAGCTTATAGTAGAGAGCGAAGTTACTTCGATAATGACAACACAAATGATACAAGGGGCGATGCCTTCAGGCATACATTTGTAAGCATGCAATTGAGGAGATATTTGACAAAATTTATGTCTTGGTTAATTATGGATGGAAGAGAATGGTGGTTATTGGATAACAATTATGCAGCCTATGAAATGGATTTACACAACAATTATCTTGGCAGAACAAAGAAATATAAACATTTTCGGGCTCGTTGGTTTTGGGATAGGTATAACTGGAAAAAATGGGGTCGTCGTGTAAGAAATTACATTAAAAATCAAGATAAGTGTGAGTATATCCAAGAATGGGATTCTTTTAATAAAGCTACAGGTGAGTATGATAATCCGGACTATGTTGCTCCAACCGAATCACAAGCAAAAGATCGTTCAGACGATGTCTCAAGTTGGAAATTTATTTATTTTAATTCTCATCCTACTGGCAATGCAGGATTGGAGAATTAATATGTCATTTACAAAAATAATCAATAGAAGTGTGATACTATTGTCATATGGTTTTTCACTTACTATTCTACCAGCATTTCTTTTATCATCTTGTAATATTTGGCCAGACATAACAAATATTAGTTGTTCTTTTTATAATGCATCATTATATGATGTTATTGTTGAATATTCAACAATAGAATCTGAAGATCTTGATAGTATTTCAGTATCATCAAATAAAGGTAAACAACTGTTCTTTTACGGTTACGATGGGAGACTTGATGAGCCTTCAAAAGATGATTTTTCAGATTATATCAACTATATTAAAGTGTTTATAGACGACACCTTAGTTTACACTCAAGAGCCTGCTGAAATTGAGCTTTGGTCAAAACCGTATATAAATGAAGATGACGGTATAGTAAATTATCATTATGGCTTTCATTTTACTGATTCCTTGATAACACATTATCAAAGTCTATAATAATGCGCACTTTAAAACACCTGCCGCCTATGTTCCGGTTGGCAGGTGTTTTATTAGATAATTCTACCTATTAAACGATGCAGGATTGGAAAATTAGCATGTACAAGAAAAAATTAATGGTAAAGCCACTATTTCAAGGTTTATGTTTATCTCTGTTGTCCATAATTCTTCTATCTTCATGCTTTCGTATTTTCGATGAAAGAACAGTGATTGATTATTTCATTCGCAATTCATCTTCTTTTGAAATTATTGTTGAATATTCAACTATCAACTCAGAAGAAATAGATAGTGTCGTTCTATTAGCACATAGCAACAAAAGTAGAATATTTAGGTATGACTTAGATGGTTTGCGAGACAAACCCAATGATGAGGAATTTTCAAATTATTTACATTATCTCAATATATTCGTAAATGATACATTGGTATTTTCTCAGAATCCAACTGATAAGCAACAATGGTCACTTGTTCGTGATAGTTTTGATGACGAGATGAATTTTTATTACTATGGATTTTACGTCACCGATTCCTTGATAACACATTATGAAAATCCATAATAATGCACAGTCCACCCGACGCCGTAAGTGTGCAGCATGATTTCAGAAGTTCCCTCTCGTTCCCAAATTCAATTTGGGAACGAGCACCAAGCGCCGGAGGTAAAAAATGGAGTAATGGAGTTTTGGAGTACTGACACAAACCCGAGGGATATCTATGTTATCTCCATTT